>DASWGY010000144.1:0-22742 GCA_036393495.1 Candidatus Limnocylindrales bacterium | reverse complement strand
GAGTTCGCGTACGAGATCCGGACATGGTTCCGCCCGACCTGGCCGAAGGCCGTCCCGGCGAGGACGCAAACGCCGGCGTCGTGGAGGAGCCGATCCGCCAGCTCGGCTCCGTCCAGGCCGGTCGCACTGATGTCCGGGAAGACGTAGAACGCGGCGTGAGGCCGATGGCAGCTGATCCCCGGGATCGCGTTGAGGCCATCGACGACCAGCTCGCGGCGGGCCCGGAACTCCTCGACCATCGCCTCGACCTCGTCCTGCGGCCCGGTCAGCGCCTCGACCGCCGCCATCTGGCTGAAGGCCGATGTGCCTGACACGGAGTTGATGATGAGCCGCCCGAAGGCGTACAGGAGGACGTCCGGCAGGACCGCATAGCCGAGGCGCCAGCCGGTCATCGCGTACGTCTTCGAGAAGCCATCGAGGATGATCGTCCGCTCCAGCATCCCGGGAATCGAGGCGATCGAGACGTGCTCGCCCTCGTACACGATCCGGCCGTAGATCTCGTCGGCCAGGACCACGAGATCGTGGCGGAGGGCCAGCTCGGCGATCCGGACGATGTCCTCTCGCGTGAAGAGGCCACCGGTCGGGTTGGCCGGAGAGTTGAGGACGAGCATCCGGGTCCGCTTCGAGATCAGCGATGCGAGCTCGCCGAGGTCGGCCCGGAAGTCGTGCTCCTGGCGGATCGCGAGGGGCACCGGTGTGCCGCCGGCGAAGCGGACCATCGATTCGTAGATCGGGTAGCCGGGGTCGGGGACGATGACCTCGTCGCCCGGCTCGATGAGGGCCAGCATCGCGTAGTACATGACCGGCTTGGCGCCGGGCGTCACGACGACGTGGTCGGGGCTGACCGGGACGTCCTTTCGGGCCGAGACGTCGGCGGCGATGGCCTCGCGCAGAGCCGGCAGGCCGAAGTACGGCGGGTAGTGGGTGAAGCCGGCGTCGAGGGCCCGCTTGGCCGCATCGCGAATGTTGGCCGGGGTATCGAAGTCGGGCTCGCCGATCTCGAGGTGAATGACCGAGCGTCCGGTCGCCTCGAGGGCCCGGGCACGGGCGGCGGCCTCGAACGCCGTCTCGGTTCCGATCGAGTCCATCCGGGCCGCGATTCGCATGCCCGCGATGATACGTGCCTAGAATCGACTGATGACCCGCTTCTACGGCATCGACGAAGCGAACGAGGCCCTGCCGGACGTCGAACGGATCCTGCTCGACCTGCGCGATCAGCGAGCCGAGCTGATCCGCCTTCGCGATGCGGTGCTCGCGGCCTCGAATCCGACCGGCTCCGACTCCCCGGGCGGGGGCGGGCCGGACGACTCCGATGCCGTCGACCCCGATGTCGTCGACCAGGATGCTGTCGACCCCGATGCCCGCGATCCGGAGGCGGCCGCGGCGCGACGGCTCATGCGCCTCCGAATGCAGGGCCTCATCGACCAGATGCAGGCCGGGGTGACCCGGCTCGTCGAACGCGAGGTGACGCTCCGCGAGATCGAGGCCGGCCTGATCGACTTCCCGGCGCTGGCGAACGGTCGCCAGATCTGGCTCTGCTGGCGCCTCGGCGAGGGCGACATCGATTGGTGGCACGAGCTCGACGACGGGTTCGCCGGGCGCCGCCGCCTGTCCGAGCTGACCTGAGATGGCCGGGCGTCCCGCGACGATCAGCGAGAACGGCCGGGCCAAGGCCTACCGCCCGCTGCCCGAGGACGCCCGGCGGGCCGCCCTGGCCGCGGCCCTCGCGGCGTATGACCGGGGGGACTTCTTCCTGGCCCACGAGCTCCTCGAGCCGGCCTGGATGGGGGCCCGGGAACCCTCGGAGCGGGCACTCCACTCGGGCCTCATCAAGGTCGCGGCGGCCTTCGTCCATGCCGTCCGCGGCAACCCGGCCGGCGTGGCCAAGAACCTCGACGGCGCGCAGGTTCGCCTGCGCGCTGCGGTTCCAGTCGGGCCCGAGTTCGGCATCGACGTGTCGGCGATCCTCGCCCAGGTTGGCGCCGCGCGCGCCGACGTGGGCCGCGGCGATGCCCCGCGACCGATCGCCATCGAGCGCCTGGAGGTCGGCCTCCCTTGATCGATCCTCGTCGCAACCCCGCTATCGACGTCCTCGAAGCCGACCGGCGCCTGGCCGAGGCAGAGGCCGGTGCCGGCGCCGCCGCCGAGCCTGCTGGGCCGCTCCTCGTCGACGTCCGCGAGCCGAATGAGTTCGCCCAGGTCCGCGCCGAGGGCGCCATCCTGTTCCCGCTCTCGACCTGGATGCAGCGCTACCGCGAGCTGCCGAACGACCGGCCGTTGCTGATGATCTGCCAGACCGGTGCCCGGTCCGGTCAGGCGACGGCGTTCCTCCTCGCCAACGGCTGGTCCGATGTCGTCAACGTCGCCGGCGGGACCGATGCCTGGGTGCGCGCCGGCCTGCCGATCCGCTCGGGATGGCCGGCCCCGGGCGAAGGCGAACTGCCCGGCTGAGGGTCCCTCCCGGCTGAGGGTCCCTCCCGGCTGAGCGTCGCCGGCTACGCGCCGCGAGCCCGGCGTCGCGCGCGCCGGCGATCGATCCAGCCGCGAACGCGCTCGGGACGGGCCCAGAGCCAGCCGAGCAGCAGCAGGATGACGAAGTTCACCGTGGCGGCCCCGGCCGCAGCCAGGTAGCCGAGCTGCTGGCCGACCTCGTCGCCGATCTTGAGCGCCGGGACGACCGCGCCGACGAGGCCGGCCTGGAAGAACGGCTCCTGGGGCGCGAGATTGGCCCGGATCGAGCTGGCCAGCGTGTCGTCGCGTGTCGCCCCGCCGATGACGATGACGTTCGACCCGGAAACGATCGCCGAGGCGCCCGCCAGGCCCGCGGGCAGGTCCGTCTCGGCGAGGTGCTTCCAGCCGGGCAGGGTCCCGTCACCGTTTGGCACGGTCCAGTAGAGCTCGGGCCTGGGGCCGGCACCGTCGTCGCCGCCCACGACATAGAGCGTGCCGTTGGCGCTGAAGCCGGCCGCGGACGTGCGGGCGGCCGGCAGGTTGTAGGCGTCGGCGATCGCCCACTGGAGGACCTTGAGCGGCGCCGGGGTGGCATTGGGGGCAGGGGTCTCGGGCGTCGGCTCGACATTGAGATTGCCTCGCTGGACGGCCCCGACCGGCCCGTCCGTGCCGGTCCCGCCGTACAGCCAGACGTAGTCACCGACCTGGGCGATCGTCGCGTCGGCGACGGGCACGAACAGCTCCGCCTGTGCCTCGAATGCCTTCAGCGCGCCGGTCCCGTCGGCGTCCGCCTTCCAGACCGTCGCCGTCGGCGTGCCGTCCGGGCCGCGGCCGCCGACCATCACCAGCCCGTCCGAAACGGCCAGCGCCGAGGCGCCTGACCGGGCCTCTGGCAACGCCACGCCGTCGACCTCGCTCCAGGCGCCGAGCTCGGCCGTCTCGGTGTCGAGGTTCAGGGCCCAGACCGTGGGAGTGGCCGCGCCGTCCGCGTCCGAGCCGCCGAGGAGATAGGCCGAGCTGCCGATGACGACGATCGAGGCACCGGTCCGGGCCTCGGGCAGGGCCGGACCTTCGGTCCAGTCGCCGAAGGTGCCGCTCCGGAGCTCGGCGACATACGTCGTGGTCGTCGCCGCGGCGCCGTTCGAGCCGCCGACCACGAGCAGCTTCGTCCCCAGCTGGGCGACGGCGGCGTGGCTCCGGGGCTGGGGCAGCGACAGCTGACTCGGTGCGGCCTCCCACGGGATCACCGAGCCGACCGGGGCCGGGCAGGGCAGGGTCTTGTTCTCGGCCGGGCAGAAGTTCACCGGCGACCAGGCGAGCAACCCGACATCGATCGTCCGGTTGACCGTGAAGTAGTAGGCCCGGTCGGGGATGTAGCCGAGGAGCAGGATGATGATGACGAACCAGATCGCCGCCTTGACTCCGGCCCAGGCCCAGCCGTCGGCGTCGAGGAGGCCCATGAGGGCCCGGCGGCGGCGGATCGGGGTGCCAGCGGGCAGTGCCTGGGTCATGTCTCCTACCTGACCGTGAGCGTGCCGGTCATCGCCGGGATCGGGTGAATCGAGCAGATGAAGGTGTACGTCCCGGCATCGAGCGGCGGGATCATGTACGTCGCCTCGCCGGCGTCGGTGAGGACCGGATTGTCGACGAGGGTCTGGGCGTCCGAGGTCCGGATATCGACGTCATGGCCCCCGACGCCGGAATCGCGGTTCGTGAAGTGGATGGCAAAGGGCACGCCCGCCGGGGCCTCGAGCTCCGTCACGTCGAAGGCAATCCCCTCGGCGACGACCTCGAGCACGACCGCGTCCGGTGGCAGCGTCGCGCCGGGCGTACCGCTGGGCCCGCCGCCGGTGCCGGCCCAGCAGGCCGGGACCGCGGTCGCCGCGGGATCCGGCTTGAAGGCCGGGTCGACCCAGCCGCGGAACGTCTTGACCTTGCCGTCGTCGCCGATGACCGGCTCGTTCAGCTCCGGGTTGCGGATGATGAACTCCTGGGTGGAGGGTGCCCGGAGGAAGGCGATGAGCTCCTCGATCTCGCGGTAGTTGAGCGGTCCGCCGTTGCTGTCCGCCCAGATCGGCATGAGGCTCGTGGCGCTGCCGCAGACGTAGCGGCCACCGACCGTCAGAACGTTCCGGAGATACCCGGCGTTGAGGTGGTCGAAGAGCTTCATCTGGTCGTTGAGGACCGGCGCGATGTAGCCACCGCTCGTGCCCTCCCCCTCCGGGCCGTGGCAGCGGGCGCAGTTGGCCTGGTACAGGTTGTAGCCCCGCTCGATGGCCGTCACCTGCTGGACCTCGGCCTGGGCGTCGAGTCGCGGCTCGGACAGGCCAAGGGGCGCCCCAACCTCGTAGAAGTAGTAGATCGTCATGAACAGGATCGTCACGACCACCACGAGGAAGCCGACCCACCGGGCGCTCGCCGACTGGCTCACGATCTTCGCCGCCCGTTCCGGGCTCAGCTCCGGCGGGTGGGCCGACTCGGGCGCCGAGAAGCGGGCCGCGGGCGCGGCTTCGCTCGGCGGGCGGCGGGCCGGGAGGCGCTGCTCGGGCTCGCGGCCGGACTGGTCGGTCATCGGGCTCCTCGGTGGGTGATCAACGGATCGGGGATCAGATACAGCCCGTCGGGCTCTTCGGCGGGATGATCCCCGGCTGGCCCACCGCGATCGGGAGCGGGCCGAGGGTGATCTTCGAGGTGTTCAGGAAGAGCGTCCCGTCCGCCTCGACGGTCATCGCGAAGCGGTCCATGCTCCGGGGCGACGGCCCGTAGGCCACGCCGGCGGCCTTGATCCCGAGGCGGTCGTAGCGCGAGCCGTGGCAGGGACACTCCAGCCAGAAGTTCTTCAGGCAGGTATTCGGCTTGCAGCCGAGGTGCGGACAGCGCTGATAGAGGGCCCGGACGTTGAGGGCCGTCCCCTCGCCCTGGACGTCCTCGCCCGGAATGAACTCCTGGCGGGCCGGATCGATGAGGACGATGAACGCCCGGGCATCCGGGAAGTAGGACGGGAAGCCGGATGCGACGGGCAGGGTCGAGCTCTGGAGCTTGACGTCCTCGAGCGTCCCGATTCGGAAGTGCGTGTCGCCGAAGCCGCCCTCGAGATTCGGCCAGAAGAGGGCCAGGAACCCGCCCGTCATCTCCGTCAGCCAGAGGGCGATCCCGCCACCCAGGGACACGCGCAGGAGGCGGCGCCGCGACATCCCCTCGACGGGATGGTTGCGCAGGCTCTTGAGGGCCTCCGTGGCCAGGGCCTGGGGCTTGTCGATCGGCTCGACGTGGTAGTTGCTCATCGGTGCTGGACGCTTCCTCGCGATCGGCTCACAGGGCGAAGTGGAGGCCGTTCGTGCTGTTCTCGAAGAACGGCAGGTACGGAATGACGAAGCTGTAGCCGGGACCCCGGAAGAAGATCCCGATGAAGGTGACCGTCAGGCCGAGGATGCAGAACAGGGTGAAGAGGACGACGGCCGTCTTCCGTTCGGACGGGTGATGGGCCTCGATGTTGCCCCGGTCGACGTACGGGATGAGGGCCGCGCCGACGAGCACGAAGGTCGGAACCATGACCCCGGCGACGGTCGGATGGAAGTAGTTCAGCAGCTCCTGGAGGCCGAGGAAGTACCACGGCGCCTTGGCCACCGGCGGCGTCACGTTGCCGTTCGCGAGCTCCTCGAGGGGGGCGTTGATGATCAGGCCCATGATCAGCAGGAAGACGCTCATCACGCCGGCCGCCAGGAACTCGATCGACAGCAGGTGGGGCCAGGTCATGACCGTGTCGTCGGGCTCCTTCTGGACCCTGACGACCGCGTCCTGCTTGACCAGCGCGAGCAGCCGGTACGGCCTGGCCGACATCGGCACGCGCTGCTTGTCGATCTCGGTCCGCCGGGTCGGATCGACCGGCAGGACGACGCGGGTCTCCTCCGGCTTCTTCGTGTCCGTCATAGCGGGCCGCTGATTCCGCCGTCTTTGCGAATGCGCCAGAAGTGGACGGCGAGGAAGATCGCCGCGACGAGCGGGAAGACCATGATGTGGAGCACGTAGAACCGGAGCAGCGTGTTCTGTCCGACCTCCAGGCCACCGAGCAGCAGGACCTTGCCCGGGACGTTGAAGAGGGGCGCGTAGCCGGCCATGTTGCCGCCGATCGTGATCGCCCAGTAGGCGATCTGGTCCCAGGGCAGCAGGTAGCCGGTGAAGCTGAGCATGATCGTCAGGAACAGGAGGACTACCCCGACCACCCAGTTGAACTCGCGGGGCGGCTTGTAGGCCCCGTGGTAGAAGACCCGCATCATGTGGAGGAAGACGAAGAACACCATCAGGTGGGCGCCCCACCGATGGATGTTCCGGGTCATGAGCCCGAACGTCACCCGCGTCTGGATGTCGAGGATGTCGGTGTAGGCCTGGGTCGCCGACGGGACGTAGAAGAACATCAGGTAGACGCCCGTCACGGTCAGCACGAGGAACAGGAAGAACGACAGGCCGCCGAGGCAGAAGGTGTAGGCGAACTTCACGGCGTGCTGCCGGACCCGCACCGGATGAAGGTGCAGGAAGACGTTGTTCATGACCGCGTAGGCCCGCGACCGCTCGTCGTTGGGATACGGCTGCCGGAACAGCGACCGCCAGACGGGGCTGCGGCGGATGGTCGTGTCCACCCGCTCGAGGAAACTCACCTGGACCCTCCTGCGACGCCGGCGGTGCCGGCGAGCTGGGCGTCGCGGTACGACTCCTTGTAGAGCCGGCCGTCGCTCGAGACCTCTTCGAGCTCGAACCGCTCCATCGTAATGGCGTCGAACGGGCATCGCTTGACGCACAGGGCGCAGCGGATGCAGCGCTCCTCGTCGAGGATCATCGCCCCACCGTTCTCCCAGCCATAGGCTTCCGACAGCTCGGGCAGGAGGCCCTCGCTCTTGAGCTGGTTGACATCGACCAGGTGAATGACGCCCTCCGGACAGACGTCGGCACAGGCGCCGCACAGGACGCACCGGAACGGGTCGAACCAGATGTTGAAGTTG
Source organism: Candidatus Limnocylindrales bacterium (assembly GCA_036393495.1). GTDB lineage: Bacteria > Chloroflexota > Limnocylindria > Limnocylindrales > CSP1-4 > UBA5189. Next base: position 15,294 of record DASWGY010000144.1, on the reverse strand, counting down.
CACATCAGGCAGCGCGTCGACTCGGCCACCGCGCCCGTGGCGTCGTACCCCAGCTCGACCGGCGTCGTGAAGTTTTCGGCCGGGTCGGTCGAGGGCATCCGTTCCACGAGCGGAACCATCGGGATGTGCTCGCGCGGCAGGACGTCGTAGAACTCGGGCATCTCGTGGCGCCACGAGCTCGTGACCTTGACGTTGGCCGCGACCGTGACGTCGCTCTGGCCGGCGAGGTAGCGATCGATGGCGTAGGCCGCCTTCTTGCCGTGGCCGGCGGCCTCGATCAGGGTCGTGGGGCCGGTCACGAAGTCGCCGCAGGCGAAGACGCCGCGGACATTCGTGGCGTACGTCGCCGGATCCACCTTGACCCGGCCCCGGTTGACCTCGAATGCGCCCTCGACCGGGAGGAAGGTCAGGTCGGCGGCCTGGGACACCGCGGGGATGACGACGCCGGCCGGGATGACGAACTCGGAGCCCTCGATCGGGACCGGCGAACGGCGACCCGAGGCGTCCGGGGCGCCGAGGCGGTTGCGGATGAACTTCACGCCCGTGACGTGGCCGTCCTCGCCCAGGACCTCGACCGGGCTGGCGAGGAACTCCATCCGGACCCCCTCGCGCTCGGTCTCGCCGAGCTCCTCCTCGTCGACCACCAGCTCGGAGCGGGTCCGGCGGTAGACGATCGAGACCCGCTCGGCACCATGGCGGAGCGAGGTTCGGGAGCAGTCCATCGCGGTGTAGCCGCCGCCGATCACGACGACGTCCTTGCCGACGCTGATCTCCTGGCCGAGATTGGCCCGCTTCATGAAGTCGACGCCGTAGTCGACGCCCTCAAGGTCCGCGCCCGGAACATCGAGCACGACCGGGTTCATCGCCCCGGCCGTGATGGCAATCGCCTCGTAGTCGCGCTGGAGGTCCTCGAACGTAAGGTCGACGCCGATCGTCGTGTTGTAGTGGAAGCGGGCGCCGAGCCGCTCGACGAGGCGGATGTCCATCTCGATGGCCTCGCGCGGGAGCCGGAACGCGGGCACCCCGATGAGCATCGTTCCGCCGCCATACGGCAGGCTGTCGAAGACATCGACCCCGTAGCCCTTCATCGCCAGCTCGCGGGCGACGGAGATCCCGGCGGGGCCCGCCCCGATCACCGCAACTCGCTCTGCCCGGGCCTCGATGTGGGGCATGACGTCGGGGATGCCCGAGGCCTCGTGCCACTCGACCAGGAACCGCTTCATCGCCCGAATCGCGAGGGGCCGGTCGATGTCGCCGCGGCGGCAGGCCCGCTCACACGGCGCGGAGCAGACGTACGAGCACATCGCGGCCACCGGGTTCGGCTCCCGCGACAGGATGTAGCCCTCCTCGAACCGGCCCTCGGCCGCGAGGTTCAGGTAGCCGCGGCAGTTCGTCCCGACCGGGCACGCCTCCTGGCACTCGATGTTGCACTGCAACCACGAGGCGTCGACGGGCTGGACGAGGAACTCCTGGTGGGGATCGAGTGCCAAGACGCGGTCGTGCCTTTCTCGTCGTGCGTAGCGAGGAGGTGCGGGGCGACCAGAAGAAGACCGGCGGGGACACTGGCCGGCAGGGCCGAATCTACCATCCGCCGGATCGGGGCTGCAAAGAGGGCCCCGGAACCGGGCACGCCGAATCGGGCGGGCCGGGGCCAGCTCCGAAGTCGCCCCGGAATCGGGTTGACGTGGCCCACGCTCGCAGCTACGCTCCGCGCGGGACGAACGGCCGGTACAGGGACGTCCGGCCGGGGAAGGACGGGAGATGACCGCGAGCGAGTTCGCCTTCCTGGCACTCGGCCTCGTGCTCGGCGTCGCCAGCGGTTCGGCCATCGTCTTCGTCCTTGGCAGCCGGCCTCCGGCTCGCGTGGTCAGACTCACGGTTGGGCACGATGCGGTGCCTCGCCGTGCGGCGACACTCTCCTCCGATGCCTTCAGCGTGCACAGCGAACCGGCCCGCGGGGGGCCGGCGGATCGCCGTCGCTTCGACCGTGATGCCCCGGCCAACGACCCTCCACCGACCTTCTCGCTCGGCGGTCTGGACGGGCCGGGCCGTCCGGTCATGGGTCGGATGAACGCGGTCCCGGCGGGCGTCGGCATCCCTCCGGCAGGCCCACCTATCCGAACGACCGTTCCATCCAGGCAGTCGACGACCGGCCCGTCGGGGCTTCCCAGTCGCCCGCTGACCGCCGACCGACCGGTCATGACCGCCGTGTCCGTCGTCCCGGAGCGCGATCCATCCATCGACGCCCTCCGGATCCAGGCCGTCCTGGCCGCCGAGCATGCCCAGGCCGCGGGCCGCCTGACCGCCTCGGCCCTCCTCGAGACGCGCCCGATGGAGCCGCTCGCGGATGTCGCCGTGGTGGGCGACGGCGCGACGCTCCCGGCCCCGGCCGCCGAGCCCGTCGACGTGACCCCGGCGGTCATCCGGATCCTGCGTGGCGAGCACCGCGTCCTGCTCCAGGTCGTTCGCGAGCTGGCCGGCGACGACGACGCCATGCGCCGGCCCTGGCAGGCGGCGATCACCGGCCTCGCCGAGGCACTGGTCCAGCGAGCGATCGACGCCGGCACCCTGATCTTCCCCGTCGGCAACCCCTTCTGGGACACGTTCACGACCTCGCAGTGCCGGGAGATCGCCGGCGCCCTGGCCGCGACCGGCCACCGCTTCGACGGCCGTGGCGCCTGGGCCGACGAGCGCGTGCCGAGCTACCGGGACCTCGCGGCCGCGGTCGCGGTCGCAGGCATGGAGCCACGCCGGATCCGGGCCTGGCCAACGCAGGAGCAGATCGCGGAGCTCTACCGTGACGTGGCCGTGGCCGCCGACGACTACCTCGTCCGCAGCTCGCCGGAGCTCGATCTGGTCGAGGTTCGCGAGCTCGCCGGGAGTGGCGTCCCAGAGCTGGAGCTCCTGTGGCGACAGTGGGAGCTCGCCCGCCCACTCCTCGCCGGGCAGGTCAGGCTCCGCTAGGTCCCGCGGGCGGGCCTGTCGGTACGGCCCAACCGTCGCTATCGGGACCCGTGACGCTGGGAGCGTCAAACCGGCGCCTGGAGGGTCGGTAGCGCGACCGAGACGGCGTCGAGGACTGGTGTTGAGCACGACGCGGCCTCGCCCGTGCCTGCTCTGACCAGTTCGGGCGAGCTTATCGGAGCGGCAACCCCCGATTTGACGGTGGGAGCGTCACGGCCTGCCCAAGCGTCGGTGACTGCTCAACCAGCCCTCGGTGCTGAGGCCGGCTCTGGCCGCATCATGCCTGGTCGGCCGGGAGACTGGCTTCGTCGGCCATCGCGCCCGCGGTGGCCGAATCCGGCCCCTCGTCCGCGTCGTCGTCGATGACGATCAGCCGAAAGGCCTCGCCGGCCACGGCGCCGATCGGCTCGCCCTCCTCGGCCGCCCAGCTCCGGATCCGCACCTCGAGCTTTGCCGGGTCCCTGATCTGGCTGGCGTGAGCCCGCAGGGCATCGATCTTCCGCCCGATCGTCGCGCTCACGTCGATGCGGACGCTCGGCTGGTTGGACCAGAAGAGGTACATGCGCCGGACCGGATGGGCGACCATGCCGTCGCGGGCCAGCCACGGAAAGGCCATCGGGTTCCGGGCCGCGGGATAGACGGCATCGACGGCCGCCAGGCCGGCCGCCCGATGGTCGGTGTGATTGATCCCGCCGTCGCCATGGAAAAGGGCTTCGGGATCCGTCGCCAGGACGACATCCGGCCTGAATGTGCGGATCTCGCGAACGAGCAGCTCGCGAAGGGCGAGGTCATTGACGACCGCCCCATCGGGCTGATGGAGGAAGGAGACGCCGGCGTAGCCGACGATCGTCGCGGCGGCCCGCTGCTCGGTCTCGCGCCGAGCGGCCAGGACGAGCGGGTCGGCGCTCGGGTCCTCGCCGCCCGCGTCTCCGCTCGTGCAGCAGACGAGCCAGCCGACCGACCCGGCGTCGATCCAGCGGGCCGCCGTCGCCGCCGGTCCGAAGTCGGCGTCGTCCGGATGGGCGGCGATGACCATGAACCGCTCAGGCCGCCAGTCGTGGGCGGCGGCGGGCGTGTCCGGGGACGCGGGATCAGCCATCGAGCCGCGGCTCCCGCCAACGACAGCGCACCGACACGGCGGACGTTGAATCGAGGTTCAACCGGTTTACACTACGGCCCGAGGCTTCGCTCGTATCCCCCCACGGGCGAAGCCTCAGTCCGTGCCCGCGATCGCCGCCCACCACCCTCGCGCCCGGTCAGTCGCCGCGCGCGGCCCGGGCCTCGGCGAGCGCAGCGAGGACCTCGGCGGCGTGGCCGTCGGCCTTGACCCTGGGCCACGTTCTGACGAGCCGCCCATCCGGGTCCACGAGAAATGTCGAGCGGACGATGCCCATGTACTCCCGGCCGTAGTTCGACTTGAGGGCCCACGCTCCATAGCGCTCGCCGACCGCGTGGTCCTCGTCCGACAGGAGCGTGAACGGCAGGTCGAACTTCTCGCGAAAACGGCGGTGGCTCGCGGCCCCGTCGGGGCTGATGCCCCACACGTCGGCACCCGTGTCGAGGACCTCGTCGTTGCGGTCCCGGAACTGGCAGGCTTCCGTGGTGCAGCCGGGCGTGTCGTCGGCCGGGTAGAAGTAGACCACGGTCCAGCGGCCGCGCTGGTCGGCCAGCCTGCGGATGGTGCCCGTGTCGTCGGCCAGGGTGATGTCCGGCGCCGCCTGGCCCGGCTCTGGCATGGTCACCCGGGCAGGGTAGCAGGGACCTCCACGACGAGGAGCCGGCCCCGTCGCAGGGTGACCGAGGCCGTGGGTCCCTCCCGGACGTTCGAGAGACCGCGGGCCGGCCCGGCCGGCAGGTCCTCGTCGCGGAGGGGGTAGCGGAGGCCCTCCGTCGTCACGCCGACGACGTCGCCGAGCGGCAGGAGCGACACGACCTCGCCAGGGCGTCCGGAGAGCCCCAGGCGGACACCGCCGGGCTCGTCGCCCGATGCGGCGAGGAGTCGCACCCGCGCCAGCGGGTCGAGAAGCTGAACCATGACCCCGGCGGCCGCCGGGTGAGCGAGGAGCTGGATGTTGGCGAGGGCGTGATCGAGCCGGGGCCCACCGAGAGCCCCGAGCACGGTCACCTGGGTGGCTCCCGCCCGGATCGCCGCGAGGAGGCCGAGCTCGGCGTCGGAGGCGTCCTTGTCGATCTCGCTGAGCTCGATGGGAACGCCCTGCCGGCGCAGCTCGTCGAGACCGTCGGGACCGAGCGAATCACCGTCGCCGACCCAGGCATCGATCGTCAGGTCCAGTGCCGCGGCAAGCCTCGCTCCGCCGTCGGCCGCGATGACGAGATCGACGTCGTCGGCCCAGCCCGGCCAGGCGGCATCGAGACCGGCCCGCGATGGCGGATCGCCGTCGGCGAGGACGACGGCTCGATGGGCGGTCATCGAGCGGCCAGGAAAGCGTCGACCCAGTCGGCCACCGATTCCACGACGTCGGAGGCCCCGGCCGCCACGAGGTCCTCGCGGGTACCGAGCATCGACACGACTCCGACTCCGCGAGCTCCCACGGTACGGGCCATCCGCATGTCGTCCTGGGCATCGCCGATGTAGGCGGTTCGCTCGGGCGCGTCCGCGAGGCCCAGCGCCGCGAGGGCCGTTCGGAGCGGTGCCGGGTGGGGCTTCATGACGGGCAGGTCCTCGCCGCAGACGCGGACGGGCAGGAACCGGCCGAGCCCGGTCGTGTGCAACTGGTCCTCGACCACCGCCCGGTCGCCGGCCGTCACCAGGCCCATCGCCAGCCCGGCGTCGGACAGGCGCCCGAGGGCTTCCTCGGCTCGGGGCATCGGCCGGACGCCGTCCATCTCCGCAGCGTAGGCATCGAGCCAGCGGGCGCCCGCCTCGGCGATCAGCCTCCGTTCGACCCCGAGGCGGACGTACATCTCCTGCCAGTCGGGGCTGTACGCGGCGCGGTAGGCGTCGGGGTCGAAGGGCAGCCCATACGACTCGAGGACGGCGGCGTTGGCCCGGGTGATCGCGGGCAGCGTGTCCACGAGCGTGCCGTCCCAGTCAAAGACGATGGCCTTCATCGAACCGATGCTAGCGCCCCCGGGCTCCGGTGACCGAGCCTGATGCTAGACTCGGCGACGTGCCACCCAGCCCTGATCACCCCGCGGTTCGGCGCGTCCTCGAGGCGGCCCGACGGAAGGGCGTCGAGCTCGATGTCGTCGGCTTCGGGGAGTCGACCCACACGGCCGAAGAGGCGGCCCGCGCCGTCGGCGCCGAGCTCGGTCAGATCGTGAAGTCGCTCGTGTTCGTGCTGCCCGAGCCGGACGCGCAGCCGGAGCCCGTGGTCTGCCTCGTGTCCGGGCCGAATCGCGTCGACCTCGGTCGGCTGGCGGCGGTCCTCGGGCGGTCGGACGTCCGGCGCGCGAGTGCCCGCGAGGCGAACGACCTGACCGGGTTCGTCATCGGCGGGATTCCGCCCTTCGGTCACTCGCGACGCGTTCGAGTGATCATGGATCCGGACCTCGGGCGGTACCCGACCGTCTGGGCCGCGGCCGGCCTCCCGAACGCCGTGTTCCCGGTCGCGCCCGCGACCCTCCGGATGCTGGCCGACGCCCACGTGGCCCCGATCGCAGAGGAGCGCCGCCAGGCGGACATCCAGGCCGCGTCGTGAGCGGCGAGCCGCGCAATGCCACGGTCACGTATCCGGGAGGCCTGCGGGCCCGCTGGCGCTGGGCCGGGAGCGGCCAGGCCGATGCCGTCTTCGCCCTCTCCGAGACCGGTGGGGCCCTCAACGATTACGGCCTGCTCGTCGCCGATGACCCCGACACACGGTGCCGGGCGGAGCTCCGGATCGATGGCCCCCGGGGCGCCTGGTCGGCACGCTTCGCCTCGACCGTGCACGACGACCCGGACGCCGCCTACTGGGACACGGAGGCGCTCCTCGTCGTCAAGTACGGCTTCCATGCCTACGGGCTCGAAGCCCAGACCGGCGTCCTGCGCTGGAGCCACCGATCGGCCACGCCGATCCTCGCCGTCCTGGCCTCGTCCCGGCTGCGGCACGTCCTCGTCCAGAGCGAGCTCGAGACCTTCGCCATCGAGGGCGACGGGAGCGTCGCCTGGCGAATCGCCCATTCGGACGTCGTCACCGCTGCGGAGCTGGTCGGCGGGCGCCTCGTCCTGACGAGCTACGCGGGGCAGCGGAATCCGCTCGATCCCGCCACGGGTCGGCCGGCCGGGCGGGCCGGATGAGGCCGGGTCCGCGCCGGGTCCGAAGGTTCCCCCGGGGTCCACGGGCGAGCGCCGGCCGCGGGGAATCGACCGGGGGCCATCGACGTCGAGGCTGTGGACGCCGGGTGGATAACCTCGCGGGGTTTGCCGAATCTCGTGGATAGAGCCGATTGACGGATCGGCGGGCCTGCCCCTAGCGTTGGTCTCAGCTCGGAGGGGCTGAGCGACACTAACGGCCGCGATCGCATCAACGCCCACGTGTCGGGTAGGTTCCTCCGAGCCTTTCGATTCCCCCGACGTGACGTCTCCGGCGGATCGCGTGCGATCATCCCGGCCGTGGATGCCGTTGTCGCCATTGCCGCCGGTGCCATCGCGCTCGTCGCTGCGGCGGCGGTCCTCGGCTCGCTCGGGCCGCGGCAGCGGGTCGGTCGCCTCCTGAAGGCCGCCCCGCGGGTCAGCGTGTCGGAGGCGATCGAGCTCGCCCGGGTCGGCCACGCCCCGTACGTGCGAATTGATGGCCGGATCGACAGCGAGGCGGAGTTCGAGGACGCCGATCACCGTCCTCTCGTCCTGCGCCGGACGCGGATCCAGGTGCTCGACGAGGGAGGATGGCGCGACGTGGAGGTCGCCCGGGAGGTCGTCCCGTTCGAGATCCGGGAGGGGTTGGTGGCCATTGGCATCGATGGCGAGTCGCTCGACGATGGTCTCGTCGTCATCCCGCGGGAGAGCGTCGGCGTCGCCGGCGACCTGGGCGAGCGCATCCCCGACGACGTGCCCGACGACGTACCGGCGCGTCTGGTCGTCGAGCATGTCTCCAGCGTGGAGCACGCCATCGCCCTCGGCGTCCCGGCCATCGATATGTCGGGCCTGACACGACTGGGTCCGGGGCGGGGACGGCCCCTCGTCCTCACGACGCTCGAGCCGCCCGAGGCGATCCGGATCCTCGGAGCAGGATCCATCCGGCGGCGCCGGATCGCCGCGGGGCTCTTCCTCGTCGCGGCGGCCCTCACGCTCCTCGGGCTTGCCCTCCTCGTCCTGCCGGGTGACGTGCTCGCGGCCTCGCCCGAGCCCACGACGGTCGTCGGCTCGGACACCCGAAGCTCCGGCGAGGGCCCCGGTTTCGTCGGCGCGCTGGGGCCGGCGTTCCTCGGCGTGCTCGCGATCGCCGGGCTGGCGATCGCTCTGACCCTTGCCTGGGTTCGCCTCACGGGCCGGCGGTCGGGCTCGGAGCCGCCGCAGCAGCGAGGCTGACCGGGCCACGCGTGACGAGCCCCGGGCGCGACTGGGACCTTTCACCTATTGGCAAGATCTGTGGGGTTCGTAGAGTGTGTCCCAGCCTCACAAATCCTCCCGGAGCTCGTCGGTGCCAACCATCGCCCAGCTGCATCCCCGCCCAGCCGACGCGACGCTCAGCGTCGCGCGGGCCGCGCATGTCCTGGGCGTCCACCCGAACACGATCCGGGCCTGGAGCGACGCCGGCCGCCTCCGGTACTACCGCATCAACCCTCGGGGCGACCGGCGCTACCGCCTCGGCGACCTGCAGCGGTTCCTGGCCAACGCGGCCGAGGGCCCGACGCCGGATGCGATGGTCCGTCCCGGCGGTCACTCACGGCACGGCCGACGACACAACGGTCGATCGTCGCTCGCAACGGTTGCCGGCTTCGGCGGACCGAGGACCGGCGCGTCCGGTTTCGTCGACGAGGGCCAGTCGCGCCAGGACCGCCATCGTTCGAGCCTCGCCGTGCTCGCCGGGTTGGCTCGAATCGGCGCCACCGTCAGCCACGAGCCAATCGACCCGGACGCGCTGCTCCGCTCGGCCGTCCGGGTCGTCCGCGATGGCGGCGGCTTTCGCGACGTCTCAGCCTGGCGGCTGCGCGGTGACCGACTGATCCCCGTTGCCGTAGCGGGCGTGGGCGATCCGCGGCTGGTCGAGGTGCCGCGGGGCACCGGCATCATGGCCGCGGCGCTGGCCGCCTCCGGGGCTGTCTCGACGGCCGACCCCACGGCCCGGGCCGGCGGATCGGGTCGGCCGGGTCGCGAGATTGCCGCAGCCATTCCGGGTGAGGACGGTCCGTGGGGCGTGCTCGTCGCCCTCCGCGCCAGCGTCGACGCGGTGCCCGACGAGCTTGCGGATCTCGTCGCCGTCGCGGCCGCGACCATGGGACCCATCCTCGAGGGAGCCCGCGCCGCCGGCGAGCTCGCCCATCAGCTCCATCGGGCCGATGCCCTCCGACGTGTCGCGGCCGACATCGGCAGTCGCCTCGACCTCGACCAGATCCTGGCCGGACTCGTCGACCACGCGATGGTCCTGCTCGGCGGGGACCGAGCGTCGGTCCTCGTGTACCAGCCGGACGGCAGACGGCGGGTCGCGGCGTCGCGCGGCCTGTCCGCGTCGTATTCCTTGGCGGTCAGCGCGCCGAGCAAACGGTCCCTCGTCAGCTCGGCTGTCGCGAGCGGCAAGCCGGTCTTCTCGATCGCCTTCCGGGACGATCCCAGGGCGGCGGAGATCCGCGCGGCGGTCGTCCAGGAGGGCTTCGATACGCTCTGCGTGGCGCCCCTGTTCGATGCCCCCGACAGCCCCCCACTCGGCAGCCTCAACGTCTATCACGACGAGCCCCACCACTGGACTCCGGACGAGCTCGAGACGATGCAGACGCTTGCCACCCAGGCCTCGGTCGCGATCCGGACGGCCGGCACGTATGCGCAGCTGTCGGCATGGGCGGCACAGCTCCAGTCGATCCAGCAGCTCGGGACCCGCCTCAGCCGGCTGTCGACGGTGCCCGAGATCGGCGCCGCGATTGCCACCGAGCTCCACCAGCTCATCGACTACCACAACGTCCGCGTCTACAAGCTCGAGGGCGATGACCTGATCCCGGTCGCCATGCGCGGCCGGGTCGGGGAGTACGTCGACGAGACGCCCGAGCAGCTCCGGGTCAGGGTCGGCGACGGGATCACCGGCTGGGTGGCGGAGCATCGGGTCGCCCAGGTCCTCCACGACGCTGCCAACGATCCCCGGGCCAGCACCATCCCGGGGACCGAGGACGACCTCGACGAATCGATGCTCCTCGCCCCGATGCTCTTCGAGGACGAGGTCATCGGGGTCCTCGTCCTGGCCAAGCTGGGGCTCAACCAGTTCCGGGACGACGATCTGCGGCTGCTCGAGATCTATGCCAGCTTCGCCGCCCAGGCGATCGCCAATGCCGACGCCACGGAACAGCTTCGTCGCCAATCGGCAGCCCTCGAACGGCAGGTCCAGAGCCAGCGGGACCTGCTCCAGATCACCGAATCCGTCCTCACCAACCTCGACGTTCATTCGATCCTCGAGTCCGTCGCCGATCGCCTCGGCGAACTCGTCGGCTGGGACAACGTCGCGATCGAGCTGTCCGACGCCGGGCGCGGTGTCCTGACCCCGGTCATCGCGAAGGGCGTCGATGCCGCCTACTACATGGAGCCGTGGGAGCCGGGCGAGGAGGGTCTCGCGCCGTGGGTCGTCGCCCACAACGAGCCGGTCCTGGTGGCCGACCAGTTCAGCGACCCGAGGGTCGCCCACATGGACGGCGTGCCGGTCCACGGCAGCCTGATCTGCGTCCCGCTCCGCGGTCGGGACCGGGCGATCGGCGTCCTGACGCTCGAGCGGATCGGCGAGGGGCGGACGTTCACCGACGAGGAGTTCGATCTCGTCAAGCTCTTTGCCGCCCAGGTCTCGATCGCCCTCCAGAACGCCCAGGCCCACGGTGCGCTGGTCCGGCGAGCCCAGACCGACGACCTGACCGGCCTGCTGAACCACGGCAGCTTCCGGGAACGCCTCGCGGCCGCCGTCGGGGTCGGCGAGCCCTTCAGCGTCCTGATGATCGACCTCGACGGGTTCAAGCTCGTCAACGACACCTTCGGGCACGCCGCCGGCAACGACCTGCTCAAGCAGATCGGGGTGGCCATCAGCGGCGCCAGCCGCGACACCGACGCCGTGTTCAGGTATGGCGGCGACGAGTTCGCCGTCATCCTCGCCGGGACGGACGCTGACCACTCGGGCCCGGTCGCCGAACGGATCCGGGCCGCAATCACCGCCATCGTCGGGCCCGGATCGGGACTCCACGCCGCCGGTCTCAACCTGGATGCCTCGGCCGGGGTGGCGACCTACCCGACCCATGGGATGACCCCCGACGACATCCTGCTGGCCGCCGACCGGGCCTGCTTCGTCGCGAAGCGTGGCGGCGGCGGGCGGGTCGCGGCGGCGGCCGAGGGCACCGCGCTGGCGGGGGAGTTCGCCCTCCAGGTGCCGACGCCGATCGACTTCACGCCGGCCGCCGCCGCCCCGAACTGAGCTGCCGACTGCGACCGAATCGTTACATCCCGGCCGCCTCCGGGTCGTAACTCGGCCCGGCGAGGCCGCGTCACAGGATCGCCATGGAGCAACCCACCCGACCCGACCGACCAGCTGCACCGCCCGCGTCGAGCGCAATCGCCAGCCCGGCGATGGCCGCCGTGCTGGGCCTCGTCGTCGTCGCCCTCGTCGCGGCCATCCTCATCGTCCCCGGGCTCCTGCCGGCCGGGGCCACGCCGACCCCCGGCGCGTCTGGCGGCTCGAGCCCGTCAGCCTCACCGTCGGCGGGCGGGTCACCGACGCCCAGCCCGTCGCCGACCTTCGTCCGACCGACGCCGACGCCCCTACCGACGTTCACCAGCTACACGGTCCGCGCCGGCGACAGCCTCAACTCGATCGCCGACCAGTTCGCGACGACCGCCCGCAGCCTGGCCTGGTGGAACCGCGGCACCTACCCGAACCTCGACCCCCAGTCGGCCGACTACGAGCCCGACCACATCGAGCCCGGCTGGGTCCTGGTCCTGATCCCCGGCACGGTCGTCGATGACGCCAATCCGCCGACGCCCAGCCCCGGGCCCCCGACCGCGGCACCCACCGCGGGGCCGACGGCGACGCCGGGGTCCTCGCCGGTCGCGGGCGGCCCGTCGACGGTGGTGAGCCACGGAACGCGCGGGACCGGCCAGGTCGCACTGACCTTCGACATGGGTGGTCGGCTTGATCCCGCGGTCGCGATCGTCCAGTGGCTCATCGACCACGACGTCCACGCCACCCTCTTCCCGACCGGCAAGTCGGGGACGACCACGACCGAGGGTCGCGCGGCGCTGGAGCTCGCCGCCACCCGGCCGGACCTCTTCGCCATCGGCAACCACTCCTGGGATCACCCCGACTTCACGACCCTCTCGGCGACCCAGATGCGCGACCAGCTCCGGTCGACGGACGACGCGATCCGGGACCTCATCGGGCTCCCCACGACGCCCTGGTTCCGGCCGCCCTACGGGGCCTGGGTCTACGAGGTCCGGGTTGGGGTCGGAGCGGCCGGGTGGTCCCGCCTCGTGATGTGGGACGTCGATACGCTCGACTGGAAGGCCACCGCCGACGGCGGTCCGACGGCCGAGGACATCGTCATCAAGGTCGTCGCCCAGGCCCAGGGCGGCTCGATCGTCCTGATGCACCTCGGCGGGTGGCACACGCTGGAGGCCCTGCCGGACGTGATCGCGGGTCTCAACGCCCGGGGCCTGACGCCGGTGACCCTTGCGGACATGCAGGGAACCTGATCAGGTCGAGCGGCCGGCAGCGTGACCGGCCCGCCTACGAAGGCAGGATCACATCGGGGACCCACACCTCGGCGCTCGAGGTCGTGAAGCCGCCGACGGTGGCGAGGACGAGAAGCCCTGCGAAGAAGAGGAGCACGAGGCGGTCGGTCCGGTCATAGCGGAGCTCGTGGAGCCATGTCCGGGGCCGAGTCCCGAAGCCGCGTAGATCCATGGCGTCGATGGTGTCCTCGGCCCCAGCGATGGCGTTGACAACGGTGGGAACAAGCACCGGGACCTGCCGCCGGAGCCGGGCGATGGGACCGCTGGATCCCGACGAGAAGTCCATCCCGCGTACGCGTTGAGCGTCGAGCGTGGATCGGAAGTCCTCGGCCAGCGACGGAATGAACCGCCACGTCAGATCGAGGGCGTAGGCGAAACGGTACGGAACCCCGAGCCGGGCGAACGTGGTGCCGAATACGTCAGGTGCGATCGCGAAGGCAATCGGGAATCCGACCGCGATCAGGGCGATGAACCGCAGGAACTGCGTTGCCGCGAAGGCGACCGACTCCGCGGAGACCGGGGTCCCGAGCAGCGGCACGTAGCCGTACAGGTGCTGCTCGGCACCCTCCGGCAGACGTTGCACCCGACCCGAGGCGATGATCCCGTTGGCGAAGACCAGGAGGCTGATGAACAGCATCGCCAGGAGCCACTGGCGCCGGACCTGGCGGAATGGAATCCGGGCGCTGCGGTAGTAGGCGAAGGCAATGACGTCCAAGGCGAGCATCAGCCGCAGGTCCCAAACCTGGATGGCCGCCGTGACGAAGCAGACGAGAGCGAGGACCAGGACGCGGGGGTCGCGCTGCGCCAGCCACGACCCCCGCCCGAGATAGCGCGGCGCGAAGTTCATCGTCGCGCCCCCGGCCGGCTAGCGGCCGAGCTGTTCTTTCACCGGCTCCCAGGCGTAGACCAGCACCGGGACCAGGATGATCGTCACGATCAGGTCGCCGACGATGACCGGGACGTACTCGGTGGTCAGGACAGCGTTGAAATCCATCTGGTCCTTGATCATGTCGTAGAACACGATCAGGAATCCGATCACGACGCCGATGGCGCCGGCGATCGCCCCAGCGAGGGCGCGTCGAGCGATGGGGCCGCCGAGCAAGCTCCCCAGGTAGAGCGGTGCGAGGCCTGCGAGCAGGCCGACCGCGCCGTTGGCGATGCTCCAGTTGTAGGACGTGAGAGCTCCCCATCCCGAGATCTGGTCACCGATCATGTTGCCGACGAGGCCGGTGAAGAAACCGACCACCGGCCCGAACGCGAAGCCGAAGAACGGGACGAGGGCGAACGCTGGGCGAGCGTCGACCGCCGTCGTTCCCGGCACCGGGATCTTGAAGAGGCCGACGAGGACGCCGTAGAGCGCGGCGCCGATCGCCGCGTAGACGATGACCCGCGAATCGATGCTCCACATGGAGCGCGGCATGGACATCGAGGACATGCAATCCCTCCCTTGGATTCCCCTCCGGGGACGACAGCTCCGGGCCTAGTCAGTGTCGAGGGCCGATCCTCCCTCCCCCCTGCTGCCGCGTCGTTCGGCATCTGCCAGGACCCGCGCGGCGAGTGTCTCAGCGTCGAGGAAGACGCCCCGCTGGCTCGACCAATGGGCATTGGCCTGCATCAGCGTTGTCGGGCGCAGGTTGCACGCGATCCAGCGATCGACGTCCTCGACGACGAGAGCGGGCGGGCCGTCGGCGACGACCTGACCGTCCCGGAACAGCAGGATACGGTCTGCGTGCGTCAATGCAAGGTCCACGTCGTGGGTCACGAGGTAGATCGATTCGAGGTCGGGGATGGCCAGGACCTCGCGCATGAAGCGACGGGCCGTGCGGTGGTCCTGGCCGGCCGAGGGTTCGTCGAGGATCAGCGTCGGTGGCTCGAGGGCCAGGGCGATCGCCAGCGCCAGGCGCTTCTGCTGGCCGAATGACAGGGTCAGCGGCGGCCGAGCCAGGATCCCCTCGACGACGTCGAGCGAGGTCCGCTGGAGGGCCGCGGCCACGATGGCGTCGAAGGTCGCCGGATCACGGCCGAGGTTCCGGGGCCCGAAGACCAGCTCCTCCGCGACCGTTCGGGCGAAGAGCATCTGGCTGGGGCTTTGGAAGACGTATCCGAAGGTCGTCGCCAGCTCGGCGACGGTTCGCTCGACGATGGGCCGGCCATCGACCCGGATCTCGCCCGCCGATGGAGACAGGAGGCGCATCGCTGCCCGGAACAGGGTCGTCTTGCCCGAGCCGTTGGGCCCCAGGACCGCGACGACCTCGCGAGCTCCGAGCCGAGCGTCGACGCCGTGGAGCACCTCACGGTCGTGATAGCCGGCTCGAACGCCGCGGTAGTCGAGCCTCGGATCGACCTCATCGGCATCATCGGCCGCCAACGGGATCGTCGCCTCCGACGCGACGGCCGCGCCGCGGTGGAGCGGGGCGTTCGCGAGCGCCGGCCCGATGAGCGAGCGGTCGGAGATCCGGCGCCGGATCGGCAACGTG
>DASWGY010000143.1:0-3992 GCA_036393495.1 Candidatus Limnocylindrales bacterium | reverse complement strand
TCGTCGAGGCCGCCGCGGTCCACCTGGCTCATGGTCGTCGCCTCGCGCGCATCGGTCAGGCCGGAACGGCCTCCTCGAGCTTCTCGATCCGGATCGCGGTCGCCTTGAACTCGGCCGTGCCGGACTTCGGGTCGATGGCATCGATCGTGAGGAGGTTCGTGGCGACGTCGTCCTGGAAGTGCAGGGTCATGAACGTGAGGCCCGGCCGCAGGCCTGGGTCGCTGCGTACCGGGACCTCCACCTGGCCCCGGCGCGAGATCACCCGGACGCGCTCGCCCTCGGCGAGCCCGAGCCGTTCGAGGTCCTCGGGCGCGATGTCCAGGGTCTCGCCCCGACGCATCGGCGATCGGAACGACCCGGTCTGGACGCCGGTGTTGTAGCTGTCGAGGCGTCGTCCGGTCGTGAGCCGGATCGGGAAGTCGTCGTCGAGGCGGTCGACCGGTGGGTCGTGCTCGACCGGCACGAACGGGATCCGTGACCCGGGCACGGGGTCTTCCCAGAGCCGCGAGTGAAGGAACAGCTCTCCGGGGTGGGTCTCGTCCCAGCACGGCCATTGGATGCCGCCGAGCTCCTCGAGGCGCGCGTACGTCATTCCTCGGTGAACCGGCGACAGCGAGCGCAGCTCGTCCCACGTCCGCTCGGCCGAGGCCTCGCCCCAGTCGTGGCCCATCCGACGGGCCAGCTCATAGATGATCCACAGGTCGTCGCGGGCCTCACCCGGCGGGTCGAGGGCCTTGCGGACCCGCTGGACCCGCCGCTCGGAGTTCGTGACCGTGCCCTCTGATTCGGCCCAGGCGGCGGCGGCCGGCAGGACGACGTCGGCGAGCTCCGCGGTCGCGGTCAAGAACAGGTCCTGGACGACCATGAACTCGAGTGACTCGAGCAGCGCCCTTGCCCGCTTCTGGTCGGCCTCCGACTGGACCGGGTTCTCGCCGATCACGTAGGCGGCCCGGAGGTCGCCCCGCTCGATGGCATCGAACATCGCCGACAGGTGCCAACCCTTCGTCGGTGGCACGGCCACGCCCCAGGTGGCATCGAACGGCGCCCGGAGGGCCGCCTGCTCGACGTGCTGGAAACCCGGCAGGCGATCGGGCAGGGCGCCCATGTCGCCGCCGCCCTGGACGTTGTTCTGGCCGCGCAGCGGGTTGAGGCCGCTGCCGTACCTGCCGACATGCCCGGTCAGGGTGGCGAGGTTGATGAGGGCCAGGACGTTGTCGACCGCGTTGTGGTGCTCGGTGATGCCGAGGGTCCAGCAGATCATCGCCTTGTCGGCGGTGGCATAGGCGTGGGCCAGCTCGCGGATGGCCGCCGCCGGGACGCCCGTCTCGCGCTCCGCGTAGTCGAGGGAGTACGGCTCGACGCCGGCGCGATAGGCCTCGAAGTCGAAGGTCGCCCGGCCGATGAACTCGGTGTTGTGGAGCCCGGCCGCGATGATCTCGCGGCCGATCGCGTTGGCCAGGGCGATGTCCGAGCCGACATCGAGGCCGAGCCAGACGTCAGCCCACTCCGCCGACGTCGTCCGGCGCGGATCGACGGCGTAGAGCCGGGCGCCGTTGCGGACGCCGCGCAGGAGGTGATGGAAGAAGATCGGATGCGTCTCCCGGGCATTGCTGCCCCAGAGGACGATCAGGTCCGTCTCCTCGACCTCACGATATGAGCTGGTTCCGCCACCAGCGCCGAAGACGGTCGCCAGACCGGCGACAGACGGGGCGTGTCAGGTGCGGTTGCAGCTGTCGATGTTGTTGCTGCCCAGGACCACCCGGGAGAACTTCTGGGCCGCGAAGTTGACCTCGTTGGTCGCCTTGCTGCAGCTGAAGATCCCGAAGGGCGCCGGCGCGTCGGGGCGTCGAAACGCCTCGGCCGCGCGGAAACCCGCGACGGTCCGGTCGAGCGCCTCGTCCCAGGTCGCGGGACGGAGCTCGCCACCCTTCGTCTCGCGAACGAGGGGTTGGGTCAGGCGAACGTACGACTTCGGCAAGGGGTCCGTGCCTCCGTGACGGTTCGTCGCCGGCCGGGCGGCCGGCGGGCTGAGTGTAGCGCCGGGGTGAATCGTTGGGCCGCCCGGCGCGATGCGCCGGGCGGCCGTGGTGCGGCGAGGAGCCGGGGACGTCAGCTGCCCGGAACGTACATGAGGAGCAGCTGGCCGTCCTCGCGACGGGCCGTGTAGACCGTCTCCGACCCGGTCACGGGGTGGGTGTAGACCTGCCCCGGGGTCTCGGTCAGGTTGATGTGCGACTGGACGTCGAGCGCCCACCAGCCATCACCGAACCAGCGTGAGGCGTCGACGATGCCGCTCGTCTCGGCCCGCTCCTGGGTCGCCGTCGCGACGTGGGTCCAGGTCTCGGCGTCGAGGTCGTACATCCAGATCTTGCTGAAGCTGGACGTGTCCTCCTGGACCATCAGGCTGTTGGCTCCGACGTCGAGGTTGTCGGGGCTGCGCATCCCGATATCGGTCGCCTCGAGGAGGATCGAGAACTCGTCGACCACGGTCGGGTCGTCCTCGTTGAGGACGAGCTTGAAGATCCGGCCGCCGGCGGTGGCCCCGGCCCCGGCCCGGTACAGGCGACCTGTGCCGGGATCGACGAGCCGGTTGTTGCCGGTGTCGGCGAAGTACACGACCCGCGGATCGTCCGGGTCGTAGGCGACATCCTCGACCCGGATGAACTGGAAGACGTTATTGGCGTTTGACCAGTCCTCGAGGGCGTCCTGCGGGGCTGCGGCGGTGTCCCCGCGGGCAACGTCGTCGGGGACGGCGATGAACTCGCCGGTCCAGGCGTCGCCGGGGCTCATGTCGAGGTAGTCGTTCGCGCCGTTGAACGGATCCGCCGGATCGACGGCGCCGTCCTGGGTGCCGGTGACGCGGAACGCCCAGAGGGTGCCCTGGTCCTTCTGGAAGGCCTTCCAGTTCTGGCTGCTGAAGGCGTACACCTGGCTGAGGTTCGGTCGTTCGGGGGTCGACGGGAAGGTGAAGGTGTCGTCGCCTGACAGCGAGAAGATCCCGCCCCAGCCGCCCGGCACGATGACCGTGTTCTCGTGGTTGTGGCGGCCGGCGCCGGCCAGCACCGAGATCTTGCCGTTGGACGTGTCGTAGGCGACCGCGTAGCCGGACTGCCGAACGTTCAGGCCACCGTATGCCGGATCGGGCCCGTAGAGCGCCCCGGCCGGAACCGCCAGCGCGTCGTTCGACTCCTCGTTGACGAGGAAGGTGTAGTGCGGGAAGCCCTGCTCGGGGCCGGCCATGAACGCGGAGCAGAACCGGATGAAGCCCTCGTCCTCGGACAGGACGGTCTCCAGGTCCACGACCTCCCACGTCGCCAGATCCACGCGGACGCGACTGATCGAGGAGTTTTCGTAGTCCGCGAAGCCGCCGAACGGGACCGGCGACTGCTCGTGGGTGACGTAGATGTCGACCAAGCCCAGCGGTGCCGCGCTAGGGACGATGCCGATCCCGTCGGGGATGCCCTCGAACAGGGTCCCGAAGGCCTCTTCCCCCGAGTTGATGAGGGCATGGAACGCCGTTCCCGGGACGGCGCCGCTCGTTTCGACATACGGGTCGCTCTCGGTCAGATACGAACCCTGGTCCGGCCCGACACCCCCGAACCCGGCGGCCCCGAGGGCGGGGCCGGGAACGGCGACGGCGAGCACGGCGATCGCCGCGACCAGGCGAGCGCGGCGTGGAACTGCGCGAATTCTCACGATCGGTCCTCCACTGGCTGGCTCTCCCCATGAGCCTCGGGCGTATCCGCCCATGGTGCCCCACGGCAACGAAGCACGCCACTCCGCCCGCGAGAGGCTGGCGTTCCCAATGGTGCTCGGATGCACCGGAATCCTGTGCGGTGTGGAGCAGTTCGGTCGGCTTACATCCCCCTGACAAATCCCGCGCTGACGACGGTGGCTGGCCGGCGCGGACCAGGCCACGCTCCGGGTGAGGCGTCCGAGGTGGGCGCCACGCATCGGGGACAACGACACATGCCGAACCTTCGAAGCCGGGG
>DASWGY010000142.1:0-1586 GCA_036393495.1 Candidatus Limnocylindrales bacterium | reverse complement strand
CGGCGGCCGATCCAGGAGCTCCCGGGGCGCCCGATGCCTGGCCGGACGGGGCGGCCGACGCGGGGGCGCCCGACGCCCCCGCGAGGACGGGCGCGGGCTTGCGCAGGACGAGGGCGGTCCCGCCGGCCTCGACCTCGAGCTCGGACAGGTCGCTCCGGTCGAGCATGATCGCGAGCCGGTCGACGAGGGCGAGGAGCGAGGCGTCGCCGCCGTCGAGGGCGGCGGCGGGATCGGGCGCGTCGGACGGATCGGACGCCGCCGCCGCGTCGGTCGGTCGGTCGCCGTCGGTCATGCCGTCGTCGTCGGTCGGTCGGTCGCCGGTCGGTCGGTCGCCGTCGGTCATTCGGCCCACCGGGTGAAGACGAGTGCCGTGTTCTGGCCGCCGAACCCGAACGAGTTCGACATCGCCGTCCTGATCTCGCGGCTGGCGGCGCGGTTGGGCGTGAGGTCGAGGCCCTCGGCGGCGTCGTCGGGGTTCGCCAGGTTGATCGTCGGTGGCACGCAGCCGGTCCGGATGGCCTGGATCGTCGCGATCGCCTCGATCGCCCCGGCCGCGCCGAGCGTGTGCCCGAGCATCGACTTGTTGGCGGTCACGGCGACCCGCGGCGCATGGTCGCCGAAGATCGTCCGGATCGCCTGGAGCTCCGCCTTGTCGCCCTCCGGCGTCGACGTCGCGTGGGCGTTCACGTGGTCGATGTCGGTCGGTGCGAGGCCGGCCTTCTCGAGCGCGCGCCGGGCGGCCCGTACGGCGCCGATCCCGCCGGGCGCGGGGAGGGTGATGTGGGAGGCGTCGGCCGTTGCCCCGTAGCCGACGAGCTCGGCGAGGGGTTGTGCGCCGCGGCGGAGCGCGTGCCCGAGTTCCTCGAGGACGAGAACGCCGGCACCCTCGCCGATGACGAAGCCGTCCCGGTCGCGGTCGAACGGGCGGGAGGCGGCCGATGGGTCGTCGTTCCGCGTCGAGAGCGCCTTCATCGAGCAGAACCCGCCGACGAGGGCCTCGTGCATCGGTGCCTCGGTGCCGCCGGCGAGCATGACCTCGGCGTCGCCGCGCCGGATCGTCTCGTAGCTCTCGCCGATGGCGTGGCCGCCGGTCGCGCACGCGGACACGGTGGCGAAGTTTGGTCCCAGGGCCCCGAAGCTGATCGCGACCTGGCCGGCACCGATGTTCGGGATGCCCATCGGGACGAGGAATGGGCTGATCCGGTCCGGGCCGCGCTCGGCGAACGTGACGACGTTGTCGAACAGGGTCGTGACGCCGCCCAGGCCGGTGCCGAGGATCACGCCGGTCTCCTCGGCGATCGTGCCCTCGAGCCGGGCCGGGAGGCCGGCCTGGTCCATCGCCTGGCGGGTCGCGACGAGCCCGAACTGGATGTAGCGGTCCGTCCGGCGGAGGTCCTTGCGGTCGAGCACGCCGGACGCGTCGAAGTCGCGGACCTCGCCGGCGACCTGGCTCGTGAGTCGGCCGGGGTCGAACGTCTCGATCCGGCGGATCCCGGAGCGGCCTGCGACGAGGCCGTCCCAGGTCTGGTCCACGCTCGTGCCGAGGGCGCTGAGCATGCCCATCCCGGTCACGACGACGCGCCGGG
>DASWGY010000141.1:0-4116 GCA_036393495.1 Candidatus Limnocylindrales bacterium | reverse complement strand
ACGACGTCGCGCTCTTCACGAACCTGAGCCACGAGCATCTCGAGCTCCACGGGACGTTCGAGGCGTACCGCGACGCCAAGCGGTCGCTGTTCGAGCGGCTCGCGGTCAGCGCCGCGAACCCGTCGAAGCCCGATCCCGACTGGCCACGGTGCGGGATCGTGAATGCGAACGACGTGGCCGCCGACGTCTTCGTGGCGGCAACGCGTGAGGCCGGGGCCCGGGTGGTGACGTACTCGCTCAACCGATCGCGTCGCCCGGCCGACGTCGTATCGACGAACAACGTCGTGATGCCGTTCGAGCTCGGTGGTGGCGTACGGATGGCGTACGCGACGCCGCGGGCGAAGGGCGAGATCAGGAGCCGCCTGATCGGAGCCTTCAACCTCGCCAACCTGCTCGCGGTCATCGCTCTCGGCGAGGCCCTCGACCTCGACCCGGAGGCGATCCGCGCCGGTCTCGAATCAGTCGATCGCATCCCAGGGCGAATGGAGCGGGTGATCGCTGGCCAGCCGTTCGAGGTCATTGTCGACTACGCCCATACGCCAGCGTCGCTCCAGGGCGTGCTGAACGAGATGCGCCGTCAGGCGAAGGCTCGCCGCGGTGGCCTCATCGTGGTCTTCGGCTCGGCCGGCGAACGGGACACTCAGAAGCGGCCCGACATGGGCCAGATCGCCGGGAAGCGCTGCCGTCTCGTCGTCCTGACCGACGAAGATCCGCGGGGGGAGGACAGGAACGGGATCCTCGCCGAGATCGCCGTCGGGGCGATCGCCGCCGGGAAACAGCGGGGTGTCGACCTCCTCGAGATCCCGGATCGCCGCGCCGCGATCAGGGCCGCATTCGAGCGGGCGCGGCCGGGCGACGTCGTCCTCCTCGCCGGCAAGGGCCACGAGTCCACGATCCTGTACGCCGATCACGCGATGCCGTGGGATGAGGCCGCGGAAGCCCTAGCCGCGCTCGCTGAGCTCGGCTATTCCGGGCTCGGCCCGGGCTGAGGTCGTCATGGAAGGGCCCCGCTCGCAAGAGGCGAGCGGGGCCGTGGGACGCGCGGACGGCGACCCGCTACGGGGCGGGGGTGATGCCGAAGTCGGCCAGGAAGGCCAGGTCGTCCGGCTGGTCGAGGCGGTAGGCCCCGCCGACGCCCGTGCAGTTGGGGCTATAGCCGAACGAGGTGACCGCGACGAGCAGCAGCGAGTCCGTCGTGTCGAACGTCGGGCCGCCGGAATCGCCGAAGCAGGTGCCGCCGGTGTGCGAGTTGTTCGACAGCTGGATGTAGGTGTCCTGCGGGTTGCTCACCAGGTTGTTGAGCTTCGGCTCGGCCTTCATCCGGGTGTCGCCGCCGAAGTCGGCGAACGGCAGGACCTTCTCCAGGCCGTAGCCGACGACCTCGAAGCGGTGCTCGTTGCGTCGTCCGGCGTAGCGCTCGAGGTACTCCTCGCCGGCAACGGTCGCGTACGGGCCGGCCTGCGCCTCATCGAGCACGATCACGCCGGCGTCGTGGAAGTAGAAGGCCAGGTCGTTGTACATCGGATGGGGATGCGAGCTCGCCCGGATCCAGTCCGAATCGCCGTTCAGGAAGGCGCTCCGGGCGGCGTATCGGGCGGCCTGGGTCGGGAAGGCCGGGTTCCCGTCGGCGTCGAACGTGAGCGGCCAGCCATCCCACTGGCTGCCGTCGTCGGTCAGGGTGAACCACATGTCGTTGCCGCCCGAGCCGTTGCCGTCCTCGGCGGTCGTCCGGTTCTCCTCGGTCGTCGTCGAGACGCTGTCGAGGCCGACGGCGAAGGTGCAGTGGCCGGCGGTCACGACGGCCGTCGCGCTGACCAGGGTCCCGGAGCAGCTGAACCAGCCTCCCGGATCCGGGTAGAGGCTGGTCGGGACGTCGGGGACGTAGAACAGGAGCTGGCCGACCATCGGGTGTTCGCCGTTGTCAGCCGTGCCGCCCTTGGTGATGGCCGCAACCGGGGTCGTGGCCATGATCAGGGCGAAGATCGCGGCCGCCGCCGCAAATCGTGGGCGCATGCCGATCCTCCAGGTGTTGAGGCACGGGCGGTCCGGGGCGACCGCCTGGGCGCCATCGTAGTGTCGATACGTCCGAAGTTGGGTGCGCGGATGCACCACGTTCCTGCGGCCGGGACCGGCGGACCCCGCTGCTAGACTTCCGCGCACGATGGTCACCCCTCGAATGCGCGCGGATGCCGCCACCGACGCACCCTCGACCACGCCGGTCCGGGGGCGCCGGACGGCCGGCCGCGCGCTCTCGAGGGCTGCGGGCGCCCGCCAGGCTGCGTCGCTCGACGTCCTGACCGCTCGGCTCGTCGCCGCGATCCACGTCCACTACCCGCAGGCGGACCTGTCCGACGTCGAACGGGCGGTGGCCATGGCGGCCGAGGCCCACGGCGACCAGCGCCGGGCCTCGGGCGAGCCCTACGTGACCCACCCGGTCGCGGCCGCCGAGATCCTCGCCGAGCTCGGCATCGATCCGGTCGCCATCGAGGCGGCCGTCCTCCACGACGTCCCCGAGGACACCGAGTACGCCCTGTCCGACATCGAGGAGCGCTTCGGCCAGGAGGTCGCCCGCCTCGTCGACGGGGTGACGAAGCTGGGCAAGTTCAGCACCCTGAGCCACGAGCAGCAGCAGGCCGAAAACATCCGGAAGATGTTCCTGGCCATGGCTGAGGACATCCGGGTCGTCCTCATCAAGCTCGCCGACCGGCTCCACAACATGCGGACCCTGGCCGCCCTGCCGACGGAGAAGCAGGTCCGGATCGCCCGCCAGACGCTCGAGATCTATGCGCCGCTGGCCGAGCGGCTCGGGATCTGGCAGGTCAAGTGGGAGCTCGAGGACCTCGCCTTCAAGACCCTCGAGCCGGAGCGCTTCCGGGAGCTGGCCAAGCTCCTCGACACCCGCCGCAAGGGCCGTGAGACGTTCATCGAGCGGGCCATCGCCGAGCTCGAGCCGAGGCTCCGCGAGGCCGGCGTCATCGCCGACCTCCAGGGCCGCCCGAAGCACATCTACAGCATCTGGAAAAAGATGCAGCGCAAGGCGGCCGAGTTCGGCGAGATCTACGACGTCTACGCCATCCGGATCCTGGTCGACGAGGTCAAGGACTGCTACGCAGCCCTCGGCATCGTCCACGCCCTGTGGCGGCCGATCCCCGGCCAGTTCGACGACTACATCGCCGTCCCCAAGAACAACCTCTACCAGTCGCTCCACACCGCGGTCATCGCGATCGAGGGCAAGCCCCTCGAGATCCAGATCCGGACACAGGCGATGCACGCCGTCTCGGAGGTCGGCATCGCGGCCCACTGGCGCTACAAGGAAGGCACGAAGTCGGACCGCGATTACGACGCCAAGCTGGCCTGGCTGCGCCAGCTCATGGACTGGCAGCGCGAGGTCAGCGACGCGACCGAGTTCGTCGAGGGCATCAAGCTCGACATCTTCCAGGACCAGGTCTTCGTGTTCACGCCGAAGGGCGAGATCAAGGACCTGCCTGCGAACTCGACGCCGCTCGACTTCGCGTACCGGATCCACACCGACGTCGGCCATCGGACCATCGGGGCCAAGGTCAACAACCGGCTCGTGCCCCTCGACTACCGGCTCAAGAACGGCGACATCGTCGAGATCGTCACCACCAAGGCCGAGCACGGCCCCTCGCGCGACTGGCTGAACCTCGTCCGGACGAGCCACGCTCGGGAGAAGATCCGGCAATGGTTCAAGCGCCAGGAGCGGGACGAGAACATCGTCCACGGGCGGGAGTCGCTCGACCGCGAGCTCCGCCGCCTGGCCCGGACCTCGATCGCCGCGCTCGGCCAGGACCGGATCATGGAGGTCGCCCGCCAGCTCAACCACGATACCCTCGACGACTTCCTGGCCGCGGTCGGCTATGGGGCCATCTCGGCCCAGTCGGTGGTCATGCGCCTCGGCGTGGTGGACGACGCCCAGCTCGCCCTGCCCGAGGTCGCGCCCCAAATCCAGCCGGCCAAGGCCGGCGGGGTCCGGGTCAAGGGGGTGGGGGACCTCCTCGTGCGATTCGCCCGCTGCTGCCACCCGATCCCGGGCGACCCGATCCAGGGCTTCATCACCCGGGGCAAGGGGGTGACCGTCCACCTCCGCTCCTGCCC
>DASWGY010000140.1:0-10799 GCA_036393495.1 Candidatus Limnocylindrales bacterium | reverse complement strand
AACCCGGGGGCGATCGGGCTAGCCCGTCGGAGCGCCGGCTTCCTTGCCCCATGGGATGGCCCGGCCGCGATCGTCTTCACCGACGGCCGGTCGGTCGGGGCCCTCCTCGACCGCAACGGGCTCCGGCCGCTGGCCTGCGCGACGACCGCCACCGGGCTCGTCGCGGCGGCCTCGGAGTCCGGCGCCGTGCCCCTCGATGCGGCCGAGGTCGAGACATTGGCCCGTCTCGGACCAGGCGAGATGATCCTCGTGGAGCCGGCCCGGCGGCGCATCCTGACCGACGCGGCAGCACGGCGGCGTCTTGCCCGGACGCCCGCCGCAGCCCAGGACCGGCCCCGGCCGACGTTCGCCGACGAGCCACCCAGGAGCGTCGTCGCGCTCCCCGCTCCCGGCCCATCACCGGCCTGGCGGTACCTCGCCGGCCTGGACGCGGAGCGGCTTCGCCTCGACCTCCGCACGATGGCCCTCGAAGGCCACGAGCCGCTCTGGAGCATGGGCGACGACACGCCGACGCCGGGTCACGGGCGGGTTCTCCGGCGCGCCGCCGACCACCTGAAGCAGTCGTTCGCCCAGGTCACGAACCCGCCAATCGACCCGGAGCGAGAGCGGCTCGTCGTCGATCTGCGGGTCCACGTCGGTCGCCGGACGCCGCTCCTCGGCGGCCTGCCGCGCCGTGGGCGCTCGCTCCGCGTGGCCCGCCCATTCGTCGCCGACTTCGACGGACTCCTGCGGGCGGTCCGCGGGCTGCGACAGGGGTCGATCGTCACGCTCCACGCGACTTGGAGCACCGCCGAGGGCGAAGGCTCCGTCGGACGGACTGCGCCCGGCGATGTCCTGGCCGGCGCCCTGGAACGGCTGGCTGGCGAGGCTGTCGAGGCCGCCCGTCGCGGCGCCGTCGCGGTTGTCGTCTCCGACCGTCGCTCCGACCTTGATCGCCTGCCGCTGCCGTCCGTGCTCGCGGTCGGGGCGGTCCACGCGGCGCTCACCGATGCCGGCCTCCGCGGCCGGACCGACATCCTGGCCGAGGCGGCCGATGTCCTCGATGTCCACGCCCTGGCGATGGTCCTCGCCGCCGGAGCGCGGGCCGTTCACCCCTGGCTTGCCATCCGGCTCGCGGCCGAGGTCGCCGGCTCGCGCGGCGCTGAGCACGTCGGGGTGCCGGTCGCGGTCGGCAACGTCCTCGATGCCTTCGAAGCGGGACTTCGCAAGACCCTCGCCCGGATGGGCATCAGCGCGGTGGCGTCCTACGCGGGGGGCGCCCTCTTCGAGACCCTCGACCTTGAGCCGGAGGTCGTGACCCGGTGCTTCCCGGCCGCGCTCGGCTGGCCGGGCACCGTGGGCTTCGGTGACCTCGCCGAGCGCCAGCTCGCCCGGCGCGAGCTCGCCCAGGCGATCGAGGCGCGCTCGGCGGCGGCAGGGACGGGCCACGCCGGACATGAGCTCCGCCTGCCCGACCCAGGCCTCGCCCGCTTCCGCTCGGACGGTGAGCTGCACCTCTTCTCGCCCCGGATCGTGGGGGCGATCCAGGACCTCGTCGGCGGGCCGGAACCTGATACTGCTACTGCCGACGGCCGGCCTGCCGGCCCATCGGCCGCCGGCCCCTCGGAAGCGCTCGCCACGTACCGGGCCGCCCTCGAGCGGTCCGCCCCGGCCGTCGTCCGAGATCGGCTGGCGGTCCGACCGGCCGCGCGCCGGCGGGCGATCCCGCTCGCCGAGGTCGAGCCCGCGCGGGCCATCGTCCGCCGCCTCGTCGTCAGCGCGATGAGCGTCGGGGCCCTTTCGCCCGAGGCCCACCAGGTCCTGACGATCGGGATCCAGCGGGCCGGCGGGGCGGCCAACACCGGCGAGGGCGGCGAGGACCCGGCCTGGTATGCCCCGGACGCGGAAGGGCGGCGGCACGACGCCAAGATCAAGCAGGTCGCCTCGGGCCGGTTCGGGGTCACCGCGACGTACCTCGCCCGGGCCGAGCAGCTCGAGATCAAGATCGCCCAGGGGTCCAAGCCCGGCGAGGGCGGCCAGCTGCCGGCCCGCAAGGCGACCGCCTACATCGCCGCCCTCCGGCGAGGCCAGGCCGGCCAGGCCTACATCAGCCCGCCGCCCCACCACGACATCTACTCGATCGAGGACCTGGCCCAGCTCATCGCAGATCTCCGGGCGATCAACCCGCAGGCCCGGATCGGCGTGAAGCTCGTCGCGTCGCGAGGGGTGGGCACGATCGCGGCCGGCGTGGTCAAGGCCGGCGCCGACTACATCCACCTCGCCGGCGGTGCCGGCGGGACGGGCGCCTCCCCGTTGAGCTCGATCAAGCACGTCGGGGTGCCCTGGGAGCTCGGTCTGTCGGAGGTCCACCAGGTCCTCATCTGGAACGACCTGCGGGACCGCGTCGCGCTCCGGACCGATGGCGGCCTCCAGCGCGGCCGCGACCTGCTCATCGCCGCGCTCCTGGGGGCCGAGGAGTTCGCCCTCGGGACCGCGTCGCTCATCGCCATCGGCTGCGACATGGCACGCCAGTGCCACCTCGACACCTGCCCGACCGGCATCGCCACCCAGCGGGCCGACCTCCGGGCGAAGTTCACGGGCACGCCCGAGCAGGTCCGGCGATTCGTCCTGGCCCTGGCCGAGGACCTCCGTCACGAGCTGGCCGCGATCGGCGCCCGCTCCGTCGGCGAGGTGGTCGGCGAGGCGGGGAGCGTCCTCCGGGCGATGGATCGCGATGATGCCGGCCTGCGACGGGTGATCGGCTCGCCACGCTGGCCGGCCGACCCGGCACGCCGCGCTGATCCGGCGAGCGCCGGCGCCGATGTGGCGCGCCAGCCATCGTCGCCGCTCGAGGCCCGCCTCGTCGCCGCGCTCCGGGGCCATGGCGCCATCCACCTCGATGGCCTTCGGATCTCGACCGCCGAGCGGTCGTTCGGGGCCGCCCTGACCGGCGAGGTCGAGCGCGGCGACCTGCGGGTTCCCGTGGACCTGGGCCTCCGCGGCGCGGCCGGCCAGTCGTTCGGGGCGTTCCTGGGAACGGGGATCGAGCTCCGCCTGGCCGGGGCCGCGAATGACTATGTCGCCAAGGGGCTGGCCGGCGGGACGGTCATCGTCGCCCCCGATCCGGCGTCGCCGGCTGTTCAGCCGACGCTTGCCGGCAACACCTGCCTCTACGGCGCCACCGGCGGCCGCCTCCACGTCGTCGGACGGGCCGGGATGCGCTTCGCGGTCCGGAACGCCGGGGCGGAGGCCGTCGTGGAGGGGATCGGTCCCCACGGCGCCGAATACATGACCGGCGGGACGCTCCTCGTGCTCGGCTCCGTTGGCCCGAACTTCGGGGCGGGGATGACCGGCGGGCAGGCGTTCGTCCTGGATCCTGGCGGGACGATCCGCGGCCGCGTCGACGCCGGCAGCGTGACCGTCCGCTCGCTCCACGAGGACCGGAGCCAGGCCGACGTCGCCGAGATCGGCCGATTGCTCCGGCTCCATCGTGACGCCGGCTCGGCGCTCGCCGCCGAGCTCCTCGTCGACGAGGCCGAGGCCCTCCGGTCCTTCTGGGTCGTGGAGCCCCGTCCGCCAGCCCTCGAGGCTGCGGCCGAGGCCCCAGCCGAGAGAGTCTCCGGGGCGCGCGCGGGTGTGGCGTTGTCGCCCGGGAACGCAGATCGGCCCGGCCGGCCTGGCCGGCCGCTCGTCGCCGCAACCGCGACGCAACCCAATCGGCCCCGGGCCGCCATCGCCTCCGGCGTCTGACAGGAGGCACACTCGGCACCAAGCGTCCGCCCATAGGCCCGGAGGCACTCCCCGAATGTTCGACCAAACCGACGATCCCTCGACCCCGGCGATCCGTGACGGCCAGATCACGGTGGTTACCTGTGAGGCCTGTGGCTGTCGCCTTCAGCCCGATGCCGCCGAGCCCGGCTCGTGGCGCCACTTCGGCGCCCTCGGCGGGCGTGATGCCCGCAGCCACAGCGTTCCGTGCGTCGAGCTCGTCCACGACGCCCTGGGGCGGGCCGCCGTCCTCGCCTGACCGAGTCGTCCGCGGCAGCCGTCGCGGCGCGTCCCGTGCCCGTGCGTTGCCCGGGCCGCCTCGCTCCTCAGGCGGTCCGCGGCTCCACCCGATAGCCGACGCCGCGGACGGCCACGATCGCCGGCCCGTCGGCGGCGTCCAGCTTGGCCCGCAGGCGGGCCAGGTGGGGCTTCAGCCAGAGCAGGTCGGGATCGTGCTCGGCCGGCCAGCCCGCGCGGGCGAGGCGCAGGTGCGGGACGAGGTCACCGCCGGCCCGGGCCAGGGCCTCGAGCAGCCGGTACTCGGTCGGGGTCAGGGTCAGGAGCGCATCGCCGACCCGCGCCTCGTGGCGGGCGGGGTCCAGGGCGATCCCGGCGAACGCCACCGGACCGCCGAGGTCGCTGGCCTCCGTCCGATCGACCCGCCGCATGACTGCCGCGATCCTCGCCAGGAGCTCGGCCCGGCCGAACGGCTTGACGAGGTAGTCGTCCGCCCCGATGCCGAGGGCCTTGACCTTCGCCGCCTCGCTGCTCTCGCCCGAGACGACGATGATCGGGGCGGAGCCGGCGGACCGAATCTGGCCGGCGACCGTGAACCCGTCCGGGCCGGGCATCGCCAGGTCCAGCAGGACGAGGTCGGGGTGCTCCTCGCGGAAGCGCCGGACGGCGGTCAGGCCGTCGTACGCGGTGATGACCTGGTGGCCCTCCGTCCCGACGAGGGCGTTGATCGCGCCGACCATCGCCGGATCGTCGTCGACGACGAGGATGCGAAGCGGTCGTCCGGGCATCGGTGGGCCTCCCTGGTCCTAGACCGCCGCCGCCGCGGGCAGGGCGATGACGAACCGCGCACCATGGTCCGGCGCCGGCTCGCACCAGAGGTGGCCGGCCATCGATTCGGCCAGGCGCTTCGCGGCGTACAGCCCGATGCCGGAGCCGCGGGCCGTGTGCGTGTCGAGCCGGGCGTAGGGCTGGAAGATCCGCTCGCGCCACTCGGGCGGGACGCCCGGGCCCTCATCCTCGACCCCGATCCGGACGACCCCCTCGGCCATCCGCCAGTCGATCCGGACGTGCGTCCCGGGCGGGGCGTACTTCGTGGCGTTCTCGATGAGGTGCTCGAGGATCTGGCGGAGGCGTGGCGGATCGGCGAGGGCATGGAGGCGAACGCCCCCTCCCACGACGACCTCGTGGCGGCCGAGTATCGGCGAGAGCTCGCGGACCACCTCGTGGACGAGCTCGTCGACGTCGATCGGGGTGACCTCCGCCGGCTGGTCCGGCACGACCCGGACCGAGGCCAGGATGGAGTCGACCAGCCGATCGAGTCGCTCGATCTGCTCGATCGTCCCGTCGTGCCAGCTCGCCCGCCGATCGCGACGCTCCTGGTCGCGCGACGAGCGACCGATGAGGGGTGGCTCCTCGGCCAGCAGGTCGGTGTAGGCGCGGACGACCGCCAGCGGCGTCCGAAGCTCGTGGGTCACGAGGGCGATGACCTCGGTCCGGGCCTCGTCGATGGCCTTGAGCTCGGCCGCGCGCTGCTCCGCCTCCTGCTGCTGGCGGCCCTTCTCGACGATCCCGGCGAGGAGGTCGGCGATCGCCCCGAGCTGGGCGACATCGGCGTCGCTGAACTCCCGGCGGCGCTCGGTCTGGATGTTGAGGACGCCGACCGTCTGGTCGTTCCAGGCCAGGGGCACGGAGAGCATCGAGGTGATGAACCGACGCTGGTCGATGCCGCGGACCCACAGGAACCGGGGATCCTCCTTGATGTCGGGGATGATCGCCGGCTGGCGGCTCAGCGCGACCCGGCCGGTCACGCCCTCCCCGAACGGCACTCGGGCCCGCCCGATCTGGAAGCGATCGAGGCCGTTCGTGGCCGCCAGCGTGAGGTAGGCTCCGTCGCGGTCGAGGAGGTAGAGCGACGAGACGTCGGCGTGGAGTGCGTCGCGGGTCTCGTCGACGACCGTCTCGAGGAGCTCGTCCCAGGTCTGGGCCGTCGTCGCCAGGCGCGCGACGCGATGGAGGAAGCGGAGCTGCCCGAGCTGCCCCGCACCCCCGTCCTGGACCACGTCAGCCTCCGCCATCGAGAGCACGATACAAAGGTACGGTCCGCCGCGGGCTCGATCCGTTGCGGCGGGGTCGAACGAACGTTGCGGCTGGGGCTCGACCGCAACCGCCGGCTGGCCGCGGCGCCGGCGGCCCTCCCGGAGGCTGGATGACAGAATCGGACCCGCTGACCGCCGAGATCGGCCGCCTGTGGCGGCTCCTCGGTGACGTCCTCGAGGAGCAGGCCGGCCAGGAGGTCAGGCAGCTCGTGGAACGGACGCGCAGCCGGGCCGTACGGGCCAGGGCGGGGGACGTGGCAGCCCGCCGGGCGCTGGAGCGGGAGCTCGACGGCCTCGACGTCGACCGGGCCGAGGTCGTGATCCGGGCGTTCCTGCTCCACTTCCGGCTCGCCAACCTGGCCGAGGAACGCCACCGGATCCGGGTCCTGGAGGCCCGCAGCCGGCGACCCCGGCCCGGCCCCGCCGACGACACCCTGGCCGGGGTCATCCGGACGCTCCGCGACGAAGGCCGCTTCCCGACCGATCCGGCCGCGGCCGCTGCCGCCATCCGGGAGCTTCGACTCCACCCGGTCCTGACGGCTCATCCGACCGAGGCACGCCGCCGGACCGCCCTCCAGGCCCTGGGTCGGGTCGGGCGGATCCTCGACGCCCGCGACGACCCGCGTCTTGCCCGGACCGCCGGTCGGAAGCTCGACGACCGGCTGCGCGAGGAAGTCACGATCCTGTGGCGGACGGCCGAGGTCCGCCCGACGACGCCGCATCCGCTCGACGAGGTCCGGACCGCGCTCGTCTTCTTCGACGCGACGTTGTATTCGCTCGTGCCCTCGATCCAGCGGTCGCTCGAGACGGCGATCGGCAAGCCACCGGTCGCGAGCGGCCCGGACGAGGAGCCGCTGCCGGCGATCCTCCGCTGGAGCAGCTGGATCGGGGCCGATCGCGACGGGAATCCCGGGGTGACGGCCGAGGTCACCGAGCAGGCCGCAAGGATCCAGGCCGACCACGTCCTTCACGGCCACGAGGCGGTGGCGACGCGGCTGATGCAGACGGTCGCGGTCACGGTTCCCCAGGAGGCCCTCGATCGGGCTCTCGTCGCGCGGCTGATCGACGACGCCGAGACGCTGCCGGAGCTCGACGGCACGCTGCGTCGGCGCTTCCCGGACGAGCCGTATCGGCGCCGTTTCGGGGCCATGGCCGAGCGGCTCAGGCGGACCCGGATCCACCTGACCGGCGCAACCGGGCCGACGGCCGGTCGCTATCAGGTCGCCGAGGAGGTCGTGAGCGAGCTGGCCGAGATCCAGCGCTCGCTCGCCGCCAACGGCCTGGCGCGGGTGGCGGCCGGCGCGGTCCAGGACTTCCGCTGGCAGGTCGAGACGTTCGGCTTCCACCACGCCGAGCTCGAGGTCCGGCAGCACGCCGAGGTACACCGGGCAGCCGCCTGGCTGCTCCACCGCGGGGTCGACCCGGGGTCCGCCGACGAGGTCGTGCCCGGCGTCCCCTTGGCCGAGGTCGTCGAGACCTTCAGGGCCATCGACCGGATCCGGGCCCGGTTCGGGGAGGCCGCGGCCGGACGCGTCGTGATCAGCTTCACCGAGGGCCTGGCCGACGTCCTCGACGTCCTCGACCTCGCCGAGATGGCGATCGGGGAGCGGGCGGCCGGGCTCGACATCGTGCCGCTCTTCGAATCGGCAGCCTCCCTCGAGGGCGCCGGCAACGTCCTCGGCTCGATGCTCGCCGACCCTCGCTACCGAGCCCACCTCCGGGGCCGGGGCGATCGACAGGAGGTCATGCTCGGCTATTCGGATTCGAACAAGGAATCCGGGTTCGTGGCCGCGAACTGGCTGCTGTGGCGGGCCCAGGCCGCGCTGGCCGAGGTGGCCGACCGCGAGGGCATCGAGCTGACACTGTTCCACGGTCGCGGCGGGACCGTGGGCCGCGGCGGCGGTCGCCTGGACCGGGCGATCCTGGGCCAGCCGCCCGGGACGATCCGGGGTCGGCTCAAGGTCACCGAGCAGGGCGAGGTCGTGGCCGCCCGCTACGGTCACCCCCAGATCGCGCTGCGTCATCTGGAACTCCTGGCGGGGGCGGTCATCGCCGCCGACGCCCGGCGCCGGGCTGCGGTGCCGGAGTCCGACCGGGCCCTGCTCGGCCGGGCGGCGGCGGCATCGGCAGCGGCGTACCGGTCGCTCGTCTACGAGGACCCGGGATTCGCCGGCTTCTTCGCCCGGATCACCCCGATCGATGTCCTGACCGAGCTTCGCCTGGGCTCACGGCCGGCGTCGCGGCGGGGGCGCGGCGGCACCGAGCCGGAGTCTATCGTCGACATCGACCGCCTACGGGCGATCCCGTGGGGCTTCGCCTGGGCCCAGGCCCGGATCGAGCTGCCCGGCTGGTACGGACTCGGCTCGGCGTTCGAGGCGCTCGACCGGGCCGATCGAGCCCGCCTCGCCCGGCTCTACGCGATGTGGCCGTTCCTGACCGCCGTCGTCGACCATGCCGAGCTGGCCCTCGCCCGGGTCGACCTGGGCGTCGCCCGGCGCTACGCCGGGCTGGCTACGGAACCCGGCGACGCAGCCCGCTGGGACGCCATCGAGGCCGAGCTCGAGAGCTCGATCCGGGCCGTCCTCGCGATCACCGGCCGCTCGCGCCTCCTCGACGCATCGCCCGCGATCGCCCGCCAGATCGCCCTCCGCAACCCCGACGTCGACACGCTCTCTGAGCTCCAGGTCGGCCGCCTCGCACGGCTGCGAGCCTTGCCCGCCGACGACCCGGCCCGCGGCGACCTCGAACACCTGGTCCGCCTCACCGTCAGCGGCGTCGCCGCCGGCCTTCAGGTGACGGGTTAGGCGAGCCGCCCGATCACCGGTCTCGCTGTTCGGGCGGCGTGACGTCCTTCATCGGGCCGCGCTCCCCCTGGTCCGGGCCGTCGACCGCGTCGCCGTCCGGGCGTCGAGGCCGCCCGAGCAGGCGGTTGATGCCGTCGCGGAGGGTCACGAACGGCGCGATGTAGGCGACGATGAAGATCGGGACGAGGAACGTCGCCGGGGCTCGAACCACGGCTACCGCAGCCCCGAGGACCCAGACCCCGATGTAGTACGCAGTCAGCGCCTCCCGCGACCAGCCGGCCAGCATGAGCCGCCGGGTGGGAATCAGCACGAGCAGCGCGACGAGCCCGAGGAGCAGGACCGTGGTGGGGGACATCGGGCCCGATGGTACGCGGTGACCGGCTACGATGCGGACCCATGCCCGCCGGTTCCGTGATGTCCCGCGCCCTCGGCCGGACCACGGCCTGGATCGCCCGCTGGGGCGGTGTCATGCCGCTGCTGGTGGCCGAGTTCATCCTGTGGACCGGCTTCGGGGCGCTCCTGCCGATCATGCCGCTGTACTTCACCGAGCACGGCGTCGACATCGCCTACCTCGGCGTCGTCATTGCCGCATGGCCCGCGGCCAGGCTCTTCACCGAGCCGATCTTCGGCTACATCGCCGACCGGACGGCGCGGGTGCCGCTCATGGTCGTCGGACTCGTCGTGGCCGCGGCCTCGGTGGGGGCGATGGTCGTGTGGGCCTCGCCGATCGCGTTCGTCGCGCTTCGGGCGGCCTCGGGCCTCGGAACGGCGATCTACGACCCCGCCGCGCGCGGCTTCCTCAACGACGCTGCCCCGGAGGGGCGCCGCGGTGAGGTCTTCGGCCTGTACAGCTCGGCCCAGATGGGCGGGATCCTGCTCGGCCCCGCGATCGGCGGGATCGGCACTGCGATCGTCGGCTCGTTCAGCTTCGTCCTGGTGCTCACGGCGCTGACGACGTTCCTCGCCGCGGGAGCTGTGGCGCTGCGGGTCCGCGAGCTGCCCGGTCCCGCCCGCGACACCTCGAACGCGGCCGCCTCGCGACGGGACCAGGCGGCCGTTGGATCGACCCTCGCCGAGTTCCCACCGGAGCTGGTCGCCGATCGCACCGAGCGAGCCTACGGCAGCGCTCGACCAAGCACGCTTCGGAACCGCTTCCTCGCGGCGGCCATCCTCGTCAATCTCGCCGGCTACTTCGGGGGCGGGCTGTACGAGACGATCTGGGCCCTGTTCGTCGTCGACCGCGGGGGCAGCGTCGAGCTCGTCGGCGTGACCTTCGCGGTCTTCGGCCTGGTGACGATCGTGCTGGCGCCGTACGGCGGTCGGGTCGTCGATCGGCGCGGGCCCTTCCCGTTCATCGTCTTCGGGATCGTCGTCATGGTCGCGATGATGGCCAGCTATCCGTTCGTCTATGAGCCGATCCTGTACGTAGTCATGGTCGCCGTCGAAGCCGTCGGCTTTGCCTTCCTCGGCCCGGCCACGTACCTCGTCATCGCCCGAGGCACGCCCGAGGGCCGCTCGTCCACGGCCCAGGGCGTGGCCGGCGCTGCCGGGACGATCGGCACGATCGTGGCTTCGCTCGTGGCCGGCGTCCTGGCCGCCACGGACCTGTCCGCGCCGTTCTTCCTGGGGGCAGCCGTCGCGACGGTCCTGCTCGTGATCACCGTGATGGTGGCCGGCCGGGCCTTGATGACGGCGTCCCCGACACGCGATCCGGTCGTTGAGCCGGCCGTCGTGAGCTGACGGGCGGCCCGTCAAGGGACCCAGCTCACGGGGCGCCCCGTGACAGGTCGACCGCTTCCGGCTAGAATGCGTCATCGCGGGGTGGAGCAGCGGCAGCTCGTCGGGCTCATAACCCGAAGGTCAAGGGTTCGAATCCCTTCCCCGCAACCAATACCGCCTCTACCTTTGAACCCCG
>DASWGY010000139.1:0-10123 GCA_036393495.1 Candidatus Limnocylindrales bacterium | reverse complement strand
GCGCTGGCCGTTCTTCCAGCGGCTCCTGTCGTGGACGAAGCCCTATGCCCCGGCCGATCGTCGGAGCCACGAGTTCGAACGCTGGGACTGGAACTCGCTCATCGCCGTCGAGCCGGAGCTCCGCGGCCTCCAGGCCGAGTTCATGGACGGGTCGTCCGACTTCCCGTCGCGGCCGGAGATGGAAGCCAGCCTGACGGCCTTCACCGAGCGGGCCGGGATCGCCGTCCGCTACGACTGCACCTGGGAATCGACCCGGCTGGAAGAGGGCGAGGACGGCCCGACCTTCATCGTCGCGACGACCGACGGCGAATACCGCTGCCGGCACCTCATCCTGGCCGTCGGCGTCGCCGACCCGTACCGACCGTCGCCGCCGGGCATCGAGCTGGCAGTCCATTACGCCGACACCCGGGCCGCCGAGACGTACGCCGGCAAGCGGCTCTTCATCATCGGCAAGCAGAACTCCGGCTTCGAGCTGGCCTCGGGGCTCCTCCAGTGGGCCAGCCGGATCGCCCTTGCCTCGCCGTCGCCGGCGAAGACCTCGATCGAAACCCGGTCGCTGGTCGGGGTCAGGGCCCGTTACGTCCAGCCGTTCGAGGACTCCGCGCTCGGCGGTGGGGTCGACATCCTGGCGGCCGCGATCGAGGGCATCGTCAAGGTACCGGGCGGCCTGCGGGTGGACCTCAAGCGGAGCGACAACGGGCTGCCGGTCAGCGTCGAGGCCGACGAGGTCATCGCCGCGACCGGCTTCACCTGCCCCCTCCGCGACCTGCCGGCCCTCGGCGTCGCGACCTTCGGCCAGAGCCGCCTGCCGGCCCAGACCGCGTTCTGGGAATCGGCGACCGTGCCGGGCATCCACTTCGCCGGGACGATCACGTCCGGTGCGTCGGGCCTCAAGAAGCACGGCATCCCGAGCTACTCCGGCGCCGTCCAGGGCCATCGCTACAACGCCCGGATCCTTGTCGAGCGCCTCGCCGAGACGGCGTTCGGGATCGTCCGCGAGGCACCTGCCATCGACCTCGGTGATCTCCGCGACTTCCTCCTGGCCGAGGCGACCCACGGGCCCGAGCTGTGGCACCAGAAGGCGTACCTCGCCCGGGTCGTCACGGTCTCGCCCGACGACGGGATCCGCGATCGCGGGATCCTGCCGCTCGCCCACGTCCTCGATGCCGACGGGCCCGACGCCGCGGCGATGACGGTCGAGGCCGACGGGCAAGGGGCGATCTACCCGGTCGTCTACATCCGCCGGGCGGGCAAGGTCGACGAGCACGCCCTGGAGCCGCACCCCCTGAACGACTACGAGGGCAGCCACTACCGGCGAAGTCTCGGCACCATCCTGGATCTGATCGCCCCGGGCGCCTCCGCCGCCTGAGGGGTGACCACCTCGTTCATCGCGGGGGCGGTGGCCGGCTGGGCCATCGCGATCCCGGTCGGCGCGGTCGGCGTGCTCATCGTCGAGATCGGGATCCGGCGCGGCTTCCGGGTGGCCGCCGCGGCGGGAGCCGGGGCCGCCTCTGCGGATGGGCTGTACGCGACGATCGCCGCGGTCGGTGGGTCCGCCCTGGCCGTCACGCTGGCGCCGCTCGTGGGACCGCTTCGGGTCGTCGCCGTCGGCGCCCTCCTCGCGATCGGCATCCGGGGCCTGCTCCTCGTGGCGCGCAGGCCACAACACGTGTCGGACGGCGCGGTCATGCCGGTTCGGGTCATCGGAACATACCTTCGATTCCTCGGCCTGACCCTCCTGAACCCGCAGACGGTCGTCTACTTCGCGGCCCTGATCCTAGCCCTGCCCGACCTCGGGCGCGGTCCCGCCGAGCGGGCGGCCTTCGTCGTGGGCGCGTTCCTCGCCTCGCTCTCCTGGCAGCTGGCCCTGGCCTCGGTCAGCGCCTTCGCCCACCGCCGGCTGCCGCCCGGCTTCCAGGTCGCCGTCAGCGTCCTTGGCAACGCCGTGATCTGCGGCTTCGCGATCCTCCTGGCCCTCGAGCTGTTCTAGCCGCGTTCCAGGACACGTTGCCCACGCTCGCCAACTACCGACCTGCTGGTTGTCAGATAGCAGCCGGTGTGGTCGCAGATCAGCATTCGGGGCCTGGCCCGACGATCCTGCCCCAGCCCTGAACGGGGACGGGCCCGATCAGCCTGGTCGAGTGGCCAGCTGGGACCCCATTGCCATGTTTCGTACCACAGCGGCTGGTAGGTGAGCAGGGAGCGCCGGTCGCTGGAGTTCCCTGGCAACGACGTCTTCGTGAATGACCGCTACGCGTACGGGCTGGACGGGTTCACTCCGTGACGGCTGACGCTGTGCCCAGGGTCAGAGCAGTGCCCAGTGTCAGACGAGGTCGCGCGGGATCGTCTCGCTGGTCCGGGCCTCGTGGAACGGCTCGCCGTCGAGGCGGACGGCCAGGCGAATGTCGAGCTCGAAGGCAGCGGCGGTCGAGGTCGTCTCGCCGTCGACGTCGACTTCGACCGTGCGCCCGTCCCGCTCCAGGACGTACCGGATCCGGCTCGCCATCCGGGCTCGCGCCGGATCCGCGTCGGCGGCGGTCAGGTCGTGCGATTCGGCGCTGTAGAGGCGCGTCGCGTCGGGCAGGACCGTGTCACCGCCGTCGTGGGTCGAAACGGTCACGGTGCCGGCCAGGACGTCGTCCGTGATCCGCCAGGCGGGCGGGTCGGAGGTCCCGCCACCGACGGCGTCGAGCGCCGGGGCGGACGTCCGGAAGGCAGGCACGCCCGCATCGTCGCGGGCCGGCGCGAGCGGCAGCTCCAGGCGGGACGTCTCGTCCTCGGCCCCGCCGTGGTGGACGGTGATCGATCCCGGGTACGGCGACGGCCAGACGACCGGCCAGCAGGCCGAAGCCACCGAGACCCGGATCCGGTGCCCGGCGCCGAAGCGGTAGCCGGTTGCGCGAAGCGGGACCCGGACGGTCTCGGCGATCCCTGCGACGAGCGGCTCCGGGGCCAAGTGCGAGCGCCGATGCGTGAGGTTGAGGATGCCCATCGTCACCTGGCTCGACGTCCCGTCGGGGGCCACGTCCGAGAGCCGGACGACGAGCGTCGCGACGGGCATCTCGGCCTCGACCCGGACGACGAGCGAGGGCATCCCCAGGATCGACACCACCGCCTCGAGCGGCGAGGAGGTGTACGTGGGGACGCCCGCCTCGTCCGCTCGGAGATCGCGAGCGAGCCCATTCGGCGGGCTGCCGGCGCCCCACGACAGCCCACCCGTCGTGCCCGTCGTGGCCCGGTGGGGGAAGCGTGCCGAACCCGCGTCACGTGGCGGGCGAGCGTCCAGTCCACCGCGCAACGGCTCGTCGCGGCCGGCGAGCCACAGGGTCAGCGGAGCGGACTGCGGCCGCGGGCGCGGCGCCTGCGGCGGGTATGCGGACATCGCTCGCCAGCGCCCGGGCCACGCCTTTGGGAACGCCTCAGGCGGCGCGAACTCGTGCTCGAACCAGGTCAGGCCGGGCTCGTCCATCACCCCGTTCGACTCGCCCTTGAGCCAGTGATCGAAGAACCGGACGAGCTCATGGAGCCAGTCGAGGTTGGGGCCCGGATAGCCGTCGTCGGGGAACTCGTGGCTCCAATTGCCGATGATCGCCCGTCGTGGCGCGGGACACCGCTCCAGCATCCGGAGGACCGGGTCGACGTACGAATCCATCCAGCCGCCGAAGAGGAGCATCGCCGCCTCGATGCGCCCGTAATCCGGGGCCAGCGAGCCCTGGCGCCAGTAGGGCCCGTCGTGCTGATGGCGCAGCCACGGCACGAGCCAGACCGGCGTCGCCGTCAGCCGCTCCCGCCACGCCCCGGGCCAGTCCTCGCCGGCCCGGGCAGGCAGCGCCGGCAGGGCATTCGAGGCGACCTGGCTCACCGCGTACTGGGTCAGCTCCGAGGCGGTGACGCAGCCACCGACGTAGTGGACGTCGTCCGTGTAGCGATCGTCGGTCGCGTACATCGGGACGATGGCCCGGAGATGGGGCGGCCGGAGGGCCGCGACCTGGATCGAGGTGAAGCCGCCGTACGAGATGCCCCACATCCCGACGTTGCCGTTGGACCACGGCTGGGCCGCCAGCCACTCGACGGCATCGTAGCCGTCGCGGGTCTCGTCGGCGGTGTACTCGTCGAGCGCGACCCCGTCCGAGCCGCCCGTCCCCCGGACGTCGAGCCGGCACAGGACGTAGCCGCGAGCGGCGAGGTACCTCCCGCGAGCCTCGTCACCGTTGGCCCGCCAGTCGTCCTTCCGGTAGGGGATCATCTCGAGAATCGCCGGGGCCGGTGCGGCCGGCCCGGCATCCGCCGGCAGCCACAGGTTCGCCGACAACCGCGTCCCATCGCGGGCCGTGATCGCGACGTCACGCTCGGAGCGGACCTCGATGTCGGGCGTGCTCGCCGGGCGCAGGTCGGGCATGACAATCGAGTCTACGGTCCTGTCCGTCCGCCGCCTGCCCGGTCCCGTCCCGCGACCCGCTCCGGCGCGTCGCGAGGGCCGCGCGACCTGCTAGCGTCGGATCATGCAGCGCGAGTGGGACGTCGTCGTCGTCGGGCTCGGGGCAATCGGGTCGGCAGCCGCGCACTGGGCGGCGGCCCGGACGGGCACCCGGGTCCTGGGGCTCGAGCAATTCGAGATGGACCATCAGAACGGCGCCTCCCGGGACCACTCCCGGATCATCCGCCTCTCGTACCACCGGCCCGACTACGTCCGCCTGGCCCGGCGCGCCTACGCCTGCTGGGCGGAGATCGAGGCCATGAGCGGGCAGCGGATCGTGACCCGGACCGGCGGCCTCGACCTCTTCCCGGCCGGAGGGGTCACGGACGAGGCCGACTACACCGGCAGCCTGGCCGCCGAGGGTGTGCCCTTCGAACGGCTCGACGCCGCCGAGGCGATGCGGCGCTGGCCCCAGTGGCACCTCCCCGACGACACGTCGGTCCTGTTCCAGGCCGAGTCCGGGATCGCCGACCCGATGCGCGGCAACCCGGCCCATCGGGCCCTCGCGTCGGCCAACGGCGCGACCCTCCTCGAGAGGACCCCGGTCACGGCGATCCGTGCCGCCGGCGGCGAGTACGAGGTATCGACCGCCGATGGCAGCGTCCACCGCGCCGGCCACGTCGTCGTCGCTGCCGACGCCTGGACGAACACGGTCCTCGCCTCTCTCGGCCGGCGGTTGCCGCTGACGGTCACCCGTGAGCAGGTGACCTATTTCGCCTGCCCCGACCCGGCGGCCTTCGCGCCGGACCGCTTCCCGATCTGGATCTGGATGGACGAGCCGGCGTTCTACGGCTTCCCGACCTACGGCGAGGCCGGGCCCAAGGCAGCCCAGGACGTGGGCGGCAAGGTCATCCGGATCGAGGACCGCACGTTCGACGTCGACGTCGAGGCCCACGCCCGGGTGGTCCGGTTCCTCGAGCGCCACCTGCCGGGGGCGGTCGGGCCGGACATCGTCACCAAGACCTGCATCTACACCCTGACCCCGGACCGCGACTTCATCGTCGATCGCCTGCCCGACCATCCCGGCGTCAGTCTCGCGATCGGTGCGGGGCACGGCTTCAAGTTCGCCTCGGTCATCGGCCGCGTCCTCGTCGAACTGGCCCTCGACGGCGAAACCCCCTCTGCCGCCGAGATCGAGGCCTTCCGGGCCGACCGGCCGATCCTCCTCGACCCCGATCCGCCGACGACCTTCCGGATCTGATTCGGCCCGGCTGGGCGCCACTCACTACCCTTGCCCGGCCACTGGACGGCGGCCATCGATGCGTATCGCGAGCCAACGCGGAATCCGGCTTGCGACGCCGTACCGCGGTGTGGGACCCTGCGCCCACGGCCCGGGGGCCGCAGGAGGAGGAAACATGCGATCGTCACTTCGTGCCCGACTCGCTGCTGCTGCGGCGACGGTCGGGCTGGTTCTCGCCGGTGCGTCGGCGTCGCTGGTCCCGGTGGCCGCGACCAGCCACCTGGTCCTGCGGGCCGGCACGGACCAGGATCTCCAGGTCCTGAACCCGTGGAACTCTGTCGTCGTCGCCGACTTCGAGGTCTTCACCCTCAACTACGACCTGCTGGTCAACTTTGGCCAGGACCTCGAGCCGGTGCCCGGGTTCGCCGAGTCGTGGGACCAGGACGGCACCACCTGGACGTTCCACATCCGGCCGGGGATGCTCTGGTCCGACGGCGAGCCGGCCACCGCGGCCGACGTCGTCTACACCTACCAGCTCATCCTCGACGCCGTCGACACCGACTACGGCTGCCTCGGCCAGTGCTACCTCGACGGCTACGAGTTGAACGCCGGCGTGACGTCGGTCACCGCCACCGACGACACGACGGTCGTCATCGAGACTGAGTTCGAGAACACCCTCCTGCTCCAGTCCTACGTGCCGATCCTGCCTGAGCACATCTGGTCGGCCCACACGCTGGAGGAGATCGGCAACCACGAAGGCGTCGAGCCATTCCTCAACGAGCCGCCCGTCGTGGGCACCGGCCCCTACCAGGCGGTCGAGTTCGAGCCCGGCAACTTCATCCGGTTCGCGCGCAACCCGAACGACTGGCGCGCCGAGCAGGGTGCCGCCGACGAGATCGTGATCCAGCACTTCGGCAGCACCGACACGGCCGTCCAGGCGCTGAAGACGGGCGAGATCGACTACGTCCGCGGCGTCCTCGCCGACCAGTTCACCGATCTGTCGGACGAGCCCGACATCGCCGTCGTCGAGGGAATCTCGAACGGCTACTCGGAGCTGTCCTTCAACACCGGGGGCAACTCGGCGGGCTACGGCGGCTCGACCGCCGCGCTGTCCGACGTCGCCTTCCGGGACGCCCTCGGCTATGCCATCGACACCGCGGCCCTGGTCGAGGCGACCCTCGGCGGCTATGGCGAGCCGGGGACCACGATCATCCCGCCGTTCCACACCCGCTGGCACGTGGAGCCGGACAATCCACGCACCTTTGACCTGGCGGAAGCGGATCGCCGCCTCACCGCGGCCGGCTACGTCCTCGACGGCGATGGCCGCCGGCTGGACAAGTCGGGAGCCCAGATCAACCTCCGCCTGACCTGGCCGGATTCGGAGAGCGAGCATGCGACCGACGCCCAGTTCATCGTCGAGTGGTTCGACGACCTGGGCATCGAGGTCGACGCCGCCGTCACCGAGGAAGGCGCGCTCATCGATGCCGTGACCGGACCGCCGTTTGGCCCGGGCGACTACGACATCTACATGTGGGGCTGGGTCGGCGACCCGGACCCGACGTCACTCCTCAATTTCTTCCGGTCCGAGGAGATCGGCTATTCGAGTGACAGCTTCTACTCGAGCGCCGAGTACGACGAGCTCTTCCTGCTCCAGCGGGCCGAGTCCGATGAAGCCACTCGGAAGGCGATCCTGGCCGATATGCAGAACCTCGTCTACGACGAGGCTCCGTACCACATCCTCTACTACGATGCCGAGCTCCACGCCTACCGCACCGACCGGTTCGGCGGCTGGACGCTCCAGCCCAGCGAGGGTGGCACGCCGCTCTTCGGCTACGGCTCGTTCGGCTACACGAAGCTGACCGACCTGACGGCCGTGCCGACCGCCGAGCCGTCGGCGGCGGCCCCGAGCGCCGGGGCCACGCCAAGCCCGACCGGCGACGGCTCGGGCGCCCCTGCATCCGACAACACCCCGTTGATCCTCGGCCTCGGGGCCCTCGTCGCGATCATCGCGGTCGGGCTCCTGGTCATGCGGCGCCGCGGACCGCGAGCCGAGGAGGAATAGTCGTTCGATCGCCTGAGCAGCGCCGACGCCGCCCGTGAGCGGGTCGTACCTGGCCCGCCGGTTCGGGTCGGCGCTGTTCACGATCGTCTTCATCATCCTCGTCAACTTCGTCCTCTTCCGGGCCCTGCCCGGCTCGCCCGAGCGGGTGATCCTGCGCGGGACGCCGAACGTCACGCCGGCCCAGCTGGAGGCGGCCCGGGAACGCTGGGGCCTCAACGACCCGGTGTTCCCGGACCAGTTCCTCGCCTTCGTCGGGGCGACCGTCAGCGGTGACCTCGGCTACTCGTTCGTGGCCCGCGGCCAGACCGTCGGCCAGGTCCTCGGCCAGCGCATCTGGCCGACGATCATCCTGTTCGGGCTGGGCGAGCTCGTGGCGATCGTCCTAGGCCTCGCCTTGGGGGCCTATTCGGGCTGGCGACGAGGCGGCCCGGTCGACGTCGTCGGCAACAGCATCTCCCTGATCCTCTACTCGACGCCGTACTTCCTGTTGGGCATGGCCCTGCTGCTCATCTTCGCCACCGGGCTGCGCTGGCTGCCGACCTTCGGGATGCTCACGGCGGGTGCCGTCTACCCGGACATCTGGGCCCGGCTCGGTGACTTCGCGTCTCATATCGCCCTGCCGCTGGCGACCGTGGGCCTCGGCCTCGTCGGCCAATACGCGATCGTCATGCGGTCCTCGATCGTCGAGACGCTGTCAGAGGACTACGTCACGACCGCCCGTGGGATGGGCCTCTCGGAGGGTCGAATCCTGCGACACCACGCCCTGCCCAATGCCCTCCTGCCGACGGTGTCGCTCATCGCGATCAACCTCGGCTACGTCGTCGCCGGAGCGATCACCGTGGAGGTCGTCTTCAACTGGCCGGGGCTGGGGACGCTCGCCGTCGAGGCACTGACCGCCCGCGACTACCCCGTCCTCCAGGGCGTGTTCCTGCTCCTCAGCGTGTCCGTCGTCCTGGCCAACCTCGTCGCCGATCTCATCTACGGCGTCCTCGATCCGAGGGTCCGGACGTGACCGCGGCGGGCGCCAGCTGGTCGCCGCCGATCCAGGCCGGCCGCGGGAGCGGACGGCTCGGGCTCCTCATCCGCCTCGTCCGCCGTCCCGAAGGTGCGTTTGGTGTCGCGATCCTGGCCGTCTTCGGCGTGCTGGCGATCGCCCCCGAGCTCTTCGTCGGGCCACTCCAGACGGCCGTCACGGCCCCGGGGACCCGGCTATCGCCGCCGTCGGCGGCGTTCCCACTCGGGACCGACGAGCTCCGCCGGGACATGCTCAACCTCGTCGTCCACGGGGCCCGGGTGTCGATGGCGATCGGGCTCCTGGCAACGGTCGTGACCGTCCTCATCGGGGCGGTCGTGGGCATCATCAGCGGCTTCCTCGGCGGGCGCGTCGACGCCGTCCTGATGCGGATCACGGAC
Organism: Candidatus Limnocylindrales bacterium; assembly: GCA_036393495.1. GTDB lineage: Bacteria > Chloroflexota > Limnocylindria > Limnocylindrales > CSP1-4 > UBA5189. The sequence goes on along the minus strand of DASWGY010000139.1, from coordinate 991 downwards.
TTCTTCCTCGTGATCCCGACCTTCGTCCTGGCCCTGATCCTGACCCCGATCATCCGGGACCTCGTGGGCTCCGCCTCGCGAGAGATCCTCGGGATCCGGATGACGCTCATCGTCATCATCATCGTCATCGGGATCACCAGCTGGTCGTCGACGGCGAGGATCATCCGCTCCCAGACGCTGTCGCTGAAGGAGCGCGCGTTCGTGGATCGGGCGCGGGTCATCGGTGCCGGCGGCGGTCACATCATGCGACGCCACATCCTGCCGAACGTCATCAACCTCATCGTGGCCAACGCCGTGCTCGTCTTCGCCGGCGCCGTCCTGACCGAGACGACGCTGTCGTTCGTCGGCCTGGGCGACCCGTTCCAGCCGTCCTGGGGCCAGCTCCTCGAGGCCGCCCGCTCGGTCGGGGCGCCGGGCCTCGGGGCGTGGTGGTACTTCGTCCCACCGGGGGTCTCCATCGTCCTCGTGGTCTTCGCCTTCACCCTCGTCGGCGGCGCCCTCGACGACCTCCTCAACCCGAAGCGGCGGGGCCGGGCATGACCGCCGGCGTCGAACGTCCGCCGCGGGCCCTGCCCAGGCTGGCGGTCCCGGGGGCGCCGCTTCTCGAGGTCGACGACCTGCGGACCCATTTCACCCTCGCCGGGGACGTCGTCCGGGCCGTTGACGGGGTCAGCTTTCGTCTCGACGCCGGTGAGGCGCTGGGCATCGCCGGCGAATCGGGCTGCGGCAAGACGACGACCGCCCTGTCCCTGGTCGGGCTCCTGCCGGCTAACGCGAAGATCGTTAGCGGCAGCATCCGCCTCCACGGCATCGACCTGGCGACCAGGTCCGAGACCGCGATCCGGCGCTACCGCTGGCGCGAGATCTCGATCGTCTTCCAGGGTGCGATGAACGCCCTCAATCCGGTCGCCCGGGTCCGCGACCAGATCGCCGAGCCGATCGTGGAGCGGCTCGGCGTCGATGGCCGGACCGCCCGCCGTCGGGCCGGCGA
>DASWGY010000138.1:0-23063 GCA_036393495.1 Candidatus Limnocylindrales bacterium | reverse complement strand
CCGGAGGCCGCCCTCGCGTGCGGCCCGCTCGCCGACGACGGCTCCGGGCCCGATCTCGGCGACCCCATGGCCGTCGACCTCGACCACGAACATCCCGTCCAGGATGAGATAGATCTCCGTTGCCGCCTCTCCCTGCGTCGTCAGGGTGTCGCCGGCCTTGAGCGTCCGGACCGATGGCTTGTCGCCGCCGTGCATGATCGCGGACGACAACTGCCGCTCGATCGCGGACTCGACCGCGCTGACGAGTGCCGGTGAATCGAAGGAGCCCCACGGCGTGTGATCGCCGAACGAGTTGTTGAACCAGGTCGTGAAGTCGACCAGCCCGGATTTCTGCACCAGTCGACCATCGCCGTCATAGATCCAGTGGCGTGGGAACGGGCTGGCGCCGGCGAGGCTGTAGCTCGACGTGCCGTCACTGTTGATCGTCAGCTCGAGCGTCGTCCAGGCGATCGACGGCCAGAACTGCGCATATGGCCTGCGTGAGACCGGCCGTGGCGTCGGCAGCCCCATTCGTCCGCCAACGGTCTGGACGAACCGGACGAACGTCGGCCCGATCTCGGGCTGACGCTGGATGTCCGGCAATTGCACCGCCGGGAATCGGATGGCCGCCGGCCCGAGGCGGACCGTCGTGGCGCCGATCCGGCCTCGGCCCAGGTAGCCATGGCCGACGATCCGGCCGGCATCGACGTCGATGTACGCCCGCAGCTCGTTCGCCTCGCGGAAGCGGTCCGTCCGACGCAGCTCCTCGATGTCCACGAGTCGATCCGGGGGTGGCTCGTCGTAGTGGGTGACCCCGAGCTCGAACGGGATCTTGGACAGGCCCTCGATCGCCTCGGATGGGATCCAGGAGATCGCCGTCACGGTCGCTTCGTATCTCGTCGTCATCGTCCCTCCCTCGGTGGCGCGCAGCTCGTGGTCGGAGCGTGACCCCGAGGGGCGCCCGGCGTCATGGGGTGGGCGTCCCGTTGGGGCCGGGAACCCGACCGTCTAAAAGGGCTTGAGGATCATCAATCCGGTGATGAGGCCGATACCGCCAAGGCCGATGAGGGCGATGAGCGCAGGTCGCGGCGAATCCAGCAGCGCCGCAAGCTCGGTCGCGGTCGCCGGCGGCGGGGGGTCCCGTTTCTCGCGGACATCGCTGTAGGTCTGGAGCCCCACCGCGTGGCGCAGCGACTCGAAGTACGGCGCGGCGAGGCCGTACATCCCGACGAAGATCGCGACGAGCAGGCCGACCGAGACCCACAGCCACAGGCGTCCGCTCGTCCACCACCCGCCGGCGATGCCGGCCAGGATGCCGCTGAGGAGCAGCAGCGCGAGGGCACCGTAGGTCCAGTTGAGGTAGGCGTTCGACAGCTCGAGCAGGGCCCGAATGCGCGCCGGCTCCCGCTCGCTCCGGAGCCGGAACGCGACGCTCGCCGACGCGCCGTGGAGGAGGACGAACGCCAGGACGGCGAGCACGTGGACGAGGACGAGCCATGGGCGCAGGGGGCCGAGGTCCATGGCGGCCGCTCCGCTATCGCCGGGCTGCGCCGGGGATCGACTCCGGGATCCCGACCGCCGCCGCCGCCTTGGCCTCGCGGGCGAGCCACGCCTCTCGAGCCATGGCGATCCCGACGAGCAGGATGGCGAAGCCGTTCACCGGGTGGAGGGCGGCGATCATCGGCAGCTCGCCTCGCAGCGCGACGAGGATCGACTGGAGCATGAACATGCCGAACAGCGCGGCCGCGTAGATGACCTGGCGCCGACCCAGCCGTCCCGCGGCCGCCAGGCCCAGCAGCACGAGGGGCAGGATCTCGAGGGTGTAGCCCCAGGTGGCATGGACGCTGAACCTGGCCGGATTCTCGAAGACCCCGAGCCCTGCCAGGAAGACCTGGACGACCACTCCGCCCACGAAGGCCCAGGCGATGACCAGGTGCGCACCCCGAACGAGACCCATCTCCCACCTCCACTCGTCTGGAACGCGACCGCGCCCGAGCGCTGGACGTTCCGATCGAGTGGTACCGCGCGCCGGTCCCGCTGCAGAGGGGCCGGCGTCCCGACCGGCCCGGGAAACGGCCGTCAGGCCGAGGGCTCGGCGGGCGGGATCACCTGGGCCGGCGCGGCCGGGGTCGGCGATCTGGCGGGCGCGATCCGCCGGGCCTCGGCGGTCGTGTGGCGAGCCACCATCCAGGCCAGCCAGAACAGGGCGAGGGCGTTGACGGGATGGAGCGCCGCCACGACCGGGGCGACCTCGCGCGCCGCCGCCAGCTCCGGCTGGACGATGGCGACGACGGTCAGGCCGACGATCAGCCAGATCGTCCGGCGCTCGAGGCGGGCCGGGACCGCCATGGCCAGGATCAGGATCGGCGCAGAGCCGAGTCCCCAGCCGAGGTCCCTGTGCGCAGTCCAGTCGGCGAGCTCGAACAGGCCCGCCCCGGCAAGGAACACCTGGACGATGACGCCGACGAAAAAGAGCCACGCCGCGGCGGCGAGGCTCATCCGCCAGATCCTCACGGCCCGGTCGCCGTGGGATCCGGCCGGATCGCCTCGGTGGCCCGGCGAGCGACGACGATCGCGAGGCCGAAGATCGCCAGGGCATTCACCGAGTGGAGGGCGGCGAGCGGAGGGAACTCGTCACGCAGCGACGGCAGGACGGTCTGGGCGGCGAACAGGACCAGGAGCACGAGCGTCAACGCCCTCGTCCGGGGCGAGGCACCGGCGGCCGCGGCGATCAGGACGAGGATCGGTGCCAGCCAGCCGTACAGGTACGCGAAATCGCGGTGGACCGACCCACCCTGCTTCGCGAAGACATCGAGCCCGACCAGGAAGACCTGGACCACGATGCAGGCGACGAACAGCCACGCGCCCGCCACGAAACCGAGGCGGGCGAGTCCGACCTCTCGGACGGCTCGTGCCATCGGTCGATCCTGGGTTGTCGCCCGTCCCGTGGTCATGGGCCGGCGGTCCCGCCCGGCCCGGGATTCACTGCGCAGCCCCGTCCCGGGCGGTGCGCCGGGCTCGTTCGTCGCGGACGCCGAACCCGGCCTCGCGCGCCCGCACGATCGCCTGGGCCCGGTCGACGACCGTGAGCTTGCTCAGGATGGTGCTGACGTGGTTCCGGACTGTCTTGAGGCTGATCCCTAGCCGCGAGGCGATCGTGGCGTTGGCGGCGCCCTGGGCGATCTCCTCGAGGACCTCCCGTTCGCGATCGGTCAGGTCCGGGAACGGCTGCACCCCGAGCTCGCGCGCCCGGGCGAAGAAGCCGACCATCCGCTGGGCAACCCCGGCGCCGAAGATCGCCTCGCCGCTGCCGACTCCCTCGATCGCTCGCCGCATCTCGGCATGACCGGCGTCCTTCAGCAGGTAGCCCTTCGCACCGGCCCGCATCGCGGCGAAGATCGACTCGTCATCGCCGAACATCGTCAGGATCAGGACCGCCGACGCCCAGCCGTTGCCCGCGATCTCCCGGGTCGCCTCGATCCCGTTCCGACCCGGCATCGCGAGGTCCATGAGCACGACGTCGGGCCGGTGGCGCTCGGCGAGCTCGACCGCCTCGTCACCGGTCGTCGCCTCGCCGAGCAGCTCGACGCCGGGCGTCGCCTCGATGAGGGCCCGGAGCCCGTCCCGGACGAGCGGGTGGTCGTCGGCGACGACCACCCGCAGCGGCGTCGTCATGACGGCCTCGCCGACCCGAGCGGCAGGCGCGCTTCCACAACCGTGCCGCCGCCGTCGGCCGGCCGAAGGACCAGGCGCCCGCCCAGCTCCGTGGCCCGCTCGCGCATCGAGATCAGTCCGACCCCTGGCGGCGCGTCCTCGGGAATTCCCATGCCGTTGTCGGCGACGGCCACGACGAGCCAATCGCCGTCGATGGCGAGGTTGACCCGGGCCCGCGTCGCCCCGCTGTGGCGCGCGATGTTGGTGAGGCCTTCGAGGGCGATCCGAAGCCCGGCGACCTCGACGGCGGCAGGCAGCGGCGGCACCTCGTCCGGGGCATCGAGCGAGACGTGGAGGCCGCGCCCCGGGGCGCCGCCGTCGAAGGAGGCGACGTGCTGGCGCAGCAGGCCCACGAGCCCGAGCTCATCGAGCGCCGGCGGTCGCAGGTTGTGGGCGATCCGCCGAATCTCCTCGATCATCCCGCGCACGTCGGCCTCGAGGCCGTCAAGGAGCTCCCCGGCCCGGGCCGGATCCGAGGGGACGAGGGTTCGCGCCGCCCCGAGCTTCATCATCGAGCCCGCCAGCGCCGGTCCCAGCTCATCGTGGAGGTCGCGCCGGAGTCGACGTCGCTCCTCCTCTCGGGCGGCAACGAGCTCCTCTCGGGACCGCCGCAGGTCCGCCGTGAGGCGCACGGCCTCCACGGCCGGGGCCGCCTGACCGGCGAGATCCGCGAGCAGCCGTTCGTCGGCGGCGCTGTACGGCTCGTTCGCGGCGCGGAGCGCGAGGACGAGCTGGCCAACGGGTCGGCCACGGTAGACGATCGGCACGCGAACCACGTCCCGAGGTCCCTGCACGTCGACGGGCACCACGCCATATGCGGCCTCCGCCCGCGACTCGCCATCGCGCCCGAATTCGATCGCAACGTAGGGCGAGCGGAGCGCGTCGGCCACCGCTTCGACGAGCGTGGGCAGGACGGTCTGCGGATCGATCGATGCCTCGAGGCGGCGGGCCAGCCGACGGAGGGCATGGTCGGGTTCGTCCCGATCGCCGTACATGACCCGATTCACCGACCGCTGGAGACGAGCCCGGAGCGGCAGGGCGACGACGGCCACAGCTCCCGTGCCCAGCAGTGCGACGGCGAACGGCGCGTTGCCCGGGATGAGCCCGCCGATCAACGCGACGGTGGCGGCGTAGGTCGCCACGACACCCGCGCTGAGGCCGCCGTAGACGAGCGAGCGATTGACGAGCCGGTCCAGCGAGAACAGGTGGTACCGGTCCACTGCGAAGGCCAGGGCGATCGGGAACGGCAGGCCGAGCAGAGCCACGGCGCTGCGCGGCACGAGTGGCTCGCCGACGATCAGCTCGGGACCGAACCACAGGACGAGTCCGCTCGCCGCCGCGAGCCCGACTGCACCCGCCACCCAGCGGAGCTGGAGCCGGCTGACGGGGTCGACGACGCGCCAGTAGCTGTGGGCCATCAGGGCGACCGCGACGGCGATGACGCTGACTTGGAGGACGGCCTGCGCATCGAGCCAGGCGCGCAGCGCGGGCAGCACATGGCCGCTCGCAACGCCGGTCCCGACGATCACCGCCAGCTGCGCGGCGATCGGGAGACCGTAGGCGATCGCGATGAGCCGCCACCGACCGCTGACGAACGGATGTCGGCGAGGGAAGACGAGCGCGAAGTGCAGGACGCCGCTCCAGAACAGCGCGTAGGCAAGCCCGGCGGCCGCGGCGTACAGCCAGAAGCCCGTCGCACCAACGACATCCGTGACCTGCATGCCGAGGGCCCAGGGCACCGTGCTGGCGAACATGCCCGTCCCGGTCACGAGCAGCGCTCGGGCCGCAGGCTCGTTGGGCCGGCGGCCGAAGAGATAGATCCCGACGACCTGGATTGACAGGGCGAGGATCACCACTCCCCAGTCGTCGGCGAGCGAGGCGCCCACATCGAATGGGACGGCAGTGACGGTGAGATCGATCTCGTTACCGGCACGCTCGATTGTGTACGCGACCGGATGTCCGACCCGGACGGCCGGCCTTGTCGCGCTCGGATCGAGCAGGGCGTCTGCCCATTCGGCGATCGGGCGCCCCTGCATCGCCACGACGCGGTCGCCTGCCACGATCGCAATGGCGCCCGTGTGGCCGGCGTTCGGAACGACGCTCACCCCGCCGGTCGCGTACGGGTTCCCAGGGCCGCCGACATCCGTGCCGTCGGCCGCCGTTCCGACTCGATGCGCCACGAACGCCAGCGTCCCGCCGAGCAGGATGACGACGATCGCGGACAGCACGAACTGCTCCACGTCCACGTGGGGGACGCGACGGGCACGCGCGATCGACGTCTGGACGGCCATCGACTGGGACGATCTCCGGACCGCTCTGGGGAGGTCAGTCTACGAGCCGAGGCAAGCCGCCGGCGGCTTCAGCCGCCGGCAGCCCACACGAATGGGCGTTCGCTCTGTTGACGCTCGGTCGCGGCAGCGAGGAACCCGAGAGCTCGCGGCCCGCCCGCGCTAGACTCCGTTCCTTCATGCCGTCCCCGTCGCGCCGCGTCCAGCGCACCTATCTCCTGCTGACCCTCCTGACGACGCTAGCGGCGTCGTTCATCTGGGGCATCAACACCCTCTTCCTGCTCGACGCCGGATTGAGCAACACGGAGGCCTTCGCGGCCAACGCGGCGTTCGCCCTCGGCCAGGTGATCTTCGAGGTGCCGACCGGGGTCGTGGCCGACACCCGCGGCCGGCGATTCTCGTTCCTCCTCGGAGCGGCGACCCTGCTCGTGTCGACGCTCCTGTACCTCGGGATGTGGCAGGTCCAGGCCCCGTTCTGGGGCTGGGCCCTGTCGTCGGCGCTGCTCGGCCTGGGGTTCACCTTCTTCTCGGGGGCCACCGAGGCCTGGCTGGTCGACGCGCTCCACGCGACGGGCTACGAGGGCAGCCTCGAGGCCGTCTTCGGTCGGGCTCAGACGGTCGGTGGGATCGCGATGCTGGGCGGGTCGGTGGCGGGAGGCCTCATCGCCCAGGCCTCGAACCTGGGCGTGCCCTACATCGTTCGGGCGGCGATGCTCGGGTTGACCCTCGTCGTCGCCTGGTGGTTCATGCGCGACCTGGGCTTTACGCCGCAACGGGACGCGAGCCCGGTGAAGGCCGTCAGGACGGTCCTCCAGGGCTCGATCGACGCGGGCTTCCGGAACCCGCCCGTGCGGTGGCTGATGCTCGCCGGCCCGTTCGGCGCCGGCGTCGGCTTCTACGTCTTCTATGCCATGCAGCCGTACCTCCTGGAGCTGTACGGCGATGAGACCGCCTACGGCATCGCCGGCATCGCGGCGGCCATGGTGGCCGGCGCCCAGATCGTCGGTGGGCTGCTCGCCCCGCGGGCTCGGCGCCTCTTCCGGCGCCGGACGGACGCGCTGATCCTGGGCACCGTCCTCAACGTCGGCCTCCTGGCGCTGATCGGCCTGACGACGAGCTTCGCGATCGCGCTCGTGCTGCTCGCGATCTGGTGCCTCACCTTCGCGGTCCAGTTCCCGATGCGCCAGGCCTTCGTCAACGGCCTAATCCCGTCGGCCCAGCGGGCAACGGTGCTGTCGTTCGACAACCTCATGGGCTCGGCCGGCGGGGTTGTCGCGCAGCCGGTCCTCGGACGAGTCGCGGATGTCAGCGGCTACGCCGCGTCCTACCTCGTTTCCGCGGCGATCCAGGCGCTCGCCGTGCCGTTCGTCCTCCTGGCCCGCCGGGAGCGGGCGCCGTCCGATCCGATCATCGAGGGCGTCGAGCCGCAGCTTCAACAGGGTCGGCCCGAGGCTGCGGAACCGGAGCCGGTGGCAACGCCGGACTGAGTCCCCACGGCCGAGGAGAGGCAGCGACCCTCAACCGACGATCGTCCGGCGGAACCGAACCGTCGCCAGCCCGAGCAGCGCCACGGCAAAGCCGAGGAGCACGGCGAGCTCGGGCAGAATCGCGGCGAGATCCGCACCGTCGAAGGTGAGCGCCCGGAAGGCATCCATCGCCCAGGCATGGGGCGTCAAGTGGCCGATCGTCCGCATCGTCTCCGGGAACACCTCGGGCGGAACCATTGTGCCGCCCAGCAGCCCGAAGCCCATCCCCAGAGCCGGTCCGATCGCCCCGGCCTGGCTCTCGTTGCGGGCCAGCGCCCCGACGAGCATGGCCGCCCCGGCAGCGACGAAGGAGAAGACCACGACGATCGCGGCCGCGCCGGCCGGGTCGCCCCACTCCACGCCGAACAGCGCGGTCGAGGCGATGACGATGAACGCGCCCTGGAAGAGGGCCAGGGCGAGGCGCCCGACGCTCTCGCCGGCGATGATCGTGCCGGCCCCGGTCGGCGTCGCGAACATCCGCCGGGAGATGCCGAGCTGACGGGTGACGATGAGCTCGGTGGCGCCCGTCAGCGAGGTCAGGAACATGAACAGGATGAGCTGGCTCTGGGCGCCGATCGTGAAGCCGCCCGGCAGCGGGGTCTGGTCGACGCCGGCCGCCGCCTCCACGGCGACAGCGACGCCGGGCGTGGCGGCGCCGGCCGTCCGCGCCACCTGGAGCGCTGCCTCGAAGCTCGTCCCGTTCCGCTCGGCGCTGAAGCGCGCCGCCCGGACGAGCGCCTCGATCGAGGCCACGGCCCGTTCGACCGGCGCCCGCCCGGCGACCGACCCGGTGGTCGGCGCTTCGACGTAGACGACACCCGCCCGGCCGCCCGCCCGGAGGGTGGCGTCGAACGCCGCCTCGATCGTCAGGCCGAAGGAGGTCCGGCCCCGAGCCACGGCATCCTCGAGCTCGGCGGGGCTGCCGAACGTGCGCAACTCGAGGCGAGTGTCGGCGTCCGGTGCGATGGCATCGAGGAGCTCCCGCGAGAGGACCGAGCGATCGAGGTCGACGATGCCAATCCGAAGGACGCCCTGACCGCCATAGGTGATCCCCAGGACGACGATGAGGATCATCGGCAGGACGATGATGAAGAACAGGCCGAGCCGGTCGCGGAGCGTCCGCCGGAAGTTCGCCGCGGCGATGGCGAGGACGCGGTTCATCGGGCGATGAGCGCGGATCGCGCCCGAACCAGGCCGACGGCGCCCGTCAGGGCCCCGATCGCGAGGAGGATCCCGATCGACGGCCCGAGGTCGAGGAGGGTCGCCGAATCCGAGGCCAGGGTGTCGATGCCGCGCAGGAACCAGTAGTGCGGTGTCACCTGGGCCGCGACGGCGAGGCCGTCGGGCGCCTGGCTGACGGGGATGAAGACGCCACCCAACGCCGACAGCGAGAGGGCCACGATCGCATTCAGGCCGCCGGCCTGCTGGGGGGTCCGGGCGACTGACGAGACGAGCGTCGAGATCCCCATGGCCGCCACGACGGCGGCCAGGATCAACGGGGCCAGCAGGGCCGGCGGTCCCCAGTCGGCGCCCTGCAGGACCGTTGTTGCGACGGCGAGGACCGACATCGCCACGAGGCCCAGGACGAAGCCGGCGATCGAGGCCCCGGCCAGGATCGACCAGGCCCGGATCGGCGCCGCCAGGTACCGGCTCATCGTCCCGACCTGCCGATCGGCGACGAGGGCGAGGGCCCCGTACTGGGTGGCGAAGAACACGAACATGATCGCCATCGCCGCCCCGTAGAACGTCGCGAGGTCAGCCTGTCGCCGCTCGAGGGCCGACGTGGCGACGGAGATCGGGCCCGGCTCGCCGGCCGCTGCCTGGGCCGCGCCGACGAGCGCGGCGTCGGGCTTGCTGCCCGAGGCGACCGAGGTCGCGACCATGAGCTGGATCGTGCCGACGGCCTCGGCGAACCGCTGGACCGCGGACGTGGCGATCTCCAGCGACAGCCGAGCCTCACCGCCGAGGATCCGGACCTCCGCCGGCATGCCGCCCTCGACCGCGGCCGTGAAGTCGCCCGGAATGACGATGGCAGCCGCGGCTCGCCCGGTCCGTACCTCCTCGACCGCCTCGGTCTCGGTGGCGATCGGATCGACGTCGGCGACACCGGCCTCGGCGAGCGATCCGAGGACGTCGTCGACGAGGATCGCGGCGACGTGGCCGCCATCCCGGTCGACCACCACGAATCGCGTGTGGAACGAGGAGAACTCGCTGGGGATGAGGATCGAGAAGGCGAGCGCCAGTCCCAGGGGGGTGAGGACCGCGAAGATGATCGCGGAGCGGTCGCGGATCCGTTGCCGGAGGATCCGGCGGGCAATCACGAAAGCGGTGCGCACGGTGCGGCCCGTCAGTCCCGAAGGGCCTTGCCGGTCAAGTGCAGGAAGACCGCCTCGAGGTCCGGCTCGATCACCTCGACCGAGCGGATGGCGAGGCCGTTCCCGGACAGGGCCGCCAGGAGACCCGGGAGGAGGACCCGCCCGTTGGTGGCGAGCAGGTCCAGGCTGTCATCGCCGGCCGTTGCCTCGTGCACACCCGGCTGGGCCCGGGCCGTCGTAGCGGCCGTCGCCAGGTCACCGCTGGCGATGAGCCGGATGCGGTCGCGCTGGCCCACGAGGTCGACCAGCTCGCGGCGGGTCCCCTCGGCCCGGATGCGGCCCTCGTCGATGATCCCGACGCGATCGCAGAGCCGCTCGGCTTCCTCCATGTAGTGGGTCGTGTAGAGGATCGCCATCCCCTCTCGCCCGAGCTCCTGGACACTCGACAGGATGGCGTTCCGGCTCTGGGGATCGACCCCGACGGTCGGCTCGTCGAGGACGAGGAGCCTGGGCCGATGGAGGAGGCCGATGGCGATGTTGAGGCGGCGCTTCATACCGCCCGAGAACTGCTCGGTCCGGTCCCTGGCCCGATCCGTCAGGCCGATGACCTCGAGCAGCTCGGCCACGCGGGCGGTCAGGGCCTGCCCGCCGAGGCCGTACAGCTGCCCGAAGAAGATGAGGTTCTCGCGGGCCGTGAGGTCCGGGTAGATGGCCAGGTCCTGGGGCACATAGCCGATCGCCGCCTTGGCGGCGGTGGCTCCCGGATCGATCGGCCGGCCGTGGACGACGACCTCGCCGCCATCCCGGGCGAGGAGGCCGCAGATCATCGAGATCGAGGTCGTCTTGCCGGCCCCGTTCGGGCCGAGCAGGCCGTACGTCTCGCCGGCGGCGATCTCGAAGCCGACACCGTCGACCGCGAGCCGGTCACCGAATCGCTTCGTCAGTCCCGTGCAGGCCAGCGTCGCCGCCGGCACAATCGCACTCATCCTCGGGTCCTCCTCCGCCCGCTGGGCGTGTCATCGCCTGGCGGGTACCGCCCGGGACGCAGGCGGGAGCATCGGCCGGCGGCAACGACCCGGGCGACTGCTGTCATGCCCGTTCGGACGGGACAAAGGGCCCCTTGGCGGGTCCGGTCAGGCGTCCCCGAATTCGTCTCGGAGGGGCCTGACGACGTCGCGGGCCAGCACGTCGATCCCTCGAGGACCGTGGCGAGGGTCGACGTAGAGGACGACGTGCTCGCAGCCCGCCCGAATGAACGCCGAGCACAGCCGCACCGCCGAGCTCGGGTCGGCCGGGTCGGCCTTGAGCTGGGCCGAGACCACGATCTCGGCCGGATCCCTCCCGGCCCGTTCCGCGAAGCCGTGGAGGATGGCCCGCTTGCGAGTGAAGTCCTCCAGGCCCCCGATGCCTGAGAAGTTCCAGCCGTGGGACTCCTCGGCAGCGATGCGGAGGCCGACCTGCTCACCCTGGGCGCCGATCCAGATCGGGAGGCCGGGTCCCTGGAGCGGCGGAGGGTCGTTGCGGGCCCCGCGGAGAGCGTACGGCGGCTCGGTCAGGGTCGCGCCGCCGGCGGCCCCGTTGGCCCAGCTCCCCGCCTCGGGGCTGTTGAGGGCCCGGATCACCCGGATTGCGGCCCGGAGGTCGCGCAGGCGCTGGCCGACCGGCCCGAGCTGGATCCCGAAAGCGTCGGACTCGACCTGGTGCCAGCCGGCGCCGAGGCCGAGGACGTACCTGCCGCCGCTGATCTGGTCGAGGGCGGCCGCCATCTTGGCGACGAGGCCCGGATGCCGGTACGGGTTGGCCAGCACGAGGTGCCCGATCCGGGCGTCCGGGACGAGCGGCGCGAGCGCCGTCAGGGTCACGAATCCCTCGAGGCAGCTCCCCTCGCCGTCATTCGGGTAGAAGTGGTCGAAGAGCCACGCCGAGTCGAAGCAGCTCTGGTCACCGGCCGCCTTCCACGTGGCGGCAAGCTCCGTCCAGGTGACCCGGATCGGCGCCGTCTTGAACCCGATCGCCAGGGCCATCAGCTGTGGGGATGCAGGCCCTGCGCGGCGGGAGGCGTGGCGAAGGTCGTCGGCGTGGCGGGAAGGTGGTGCGTCGTCGTCCGGTGGGGGTCCCCGACGGCATGGCCACACGGGTCGACGTGCACGATCACGTCCGTGATCTTGGGCACGGCATGGAAGATCCCGTGCCGGACGCTCTCGGCGATTCCGTGGCTTGTGATCGTCGGGAGGTCGCAGTCGACGACGATGTGTGCCTCGGCCTCGAGCTGATGCCCGATCCAGCGGATCCGGACGCTCGACACCGCCTCGACGCCGGGTTGCTGCGCCGCCCGTTCGACGGCCTCGGTGAGGGCCGGGTCCACCGCATCCATGAGCCGGGCGAAGACCTGGCTCGCCGCGCCCTTGAGGACCCACAGGATGGCGACCGTGATCAGGAGGCCGATCAGTGCGTCGGCCTGCGGGAATCCCAGCCAGACTCCGACCGCCCCGCCGACGACCGCGAGCGAGGTGAGCCCGTCGGTCTGGGCATGATCGCCGTCCGCGACGAGCGCGGCCGAGCCGATCTCCTTGCCCACCCGGGTCCGGTACAGGGCCACGAGCTCGTTGCCCGCGAAGCCGATGAGGCCTGCGGCCACGAGCAGCCCGAGGTTCGTCAGGGGGCGGGGGTTCAGGAGCCGATCGATCGACTCCCAGGCGGCGAGCCCGGCTGACAGCATGATCATCGCGACGATGAAGATGCCGGCAAGGTCCTCCGCGCGACGGTAGCCGTACGTGTACCGGCGAGTCGCGGCCCGCCGACCCAGCACGAACGCGATCCAGAGCGGGACCGCCGTCAGGGCATCGGAGAAGTTGTGGATCGTGTCGGCCAGCAGGGCCACAGAGTTGGTGGCCACGACGAGGACGACCTGGAGGAGGCTAGTCGCCATGAGGCCGACGAGTGACAGCTTGACGGCCCGAATCCCCTTCGCGCTCGATTCGAGGGCGGTGTCGACAGCGTCCGCCGAATCATGGCTGTGGGGCCTGAAGATCGACTCGATGACCCCGATCAACCCGCCTCGATGGGCGTGGTCGCCGTGGCCGCCCGGCCCATGGTCGTGGCCGTGACCGCTCGCGTCGTGGTCGTGGTCGTGGTCGTGCCCGCCGGCGACGTGGTCGTGGTCGCCGGCCAGCTGATGTGTCCCGTTCACCTGATGCTCCCTGTTGGCGTCGCGAGGGCCGTGGTCGTGGTGACGGCCTGCCGGGCCGCCAGAATGAGATGGGGTGCGGCGTCGGTCGGGATGACGCAGCCGGGGGCAATGACGACGCCGGCCGCCGCCGCGAGGGCGTCGTGGACCTGCCGGGTGACGTCGGCCTCGGTGCCGCCCCGGAGGTCCTTCCAGGCCTCGATGCCGCCGACCAGGCCCTTGCTCGTCCTCGAGCGCGCGTCGCGCAGCGTCGGTCCGCCGACCCGGTCATGCCAGTTGATCCCGTTGATCGGCCAGTCCGCGAGCTCGTCGAACCACAGGAAGTCGCCGTGGCTGTGGAGGACGACGATCGCCTCGGCGGGGACGCCGGCGAGGAGGCGCTTCGCCGGCTCGGTCTCCCAGCGCTCGAACTCGTCCCGGGTGAGCACGTCCGCGGTCCCGCTCTGGAGCACGTAGAAGATGTCACCGCCGCGATCGACAGCATCCCGGATCAGCTGTCGCGTGACGGCCTCGATGACGTCGAGGCCCGCCTGCAAGGCGTCAGGATCCTGGCGCAGGTGAGCAAGGGTCGCGGCCCCCCCGAGCTTTCGGGCCGTGGCGAGCGGGCTGAAGATCGTCTGCAGCACCGGCGTCTCCCGGCCGACGGCCGCGACGGTCCGGGCGAGGGCCTCGTTGACCATCCCGAGGACACCCGACCCGGTGTCGAGCGGCTCGAGCCGGCTCCAGTCCGACCGGTCACGGATCGGCACGCTGCGGACGGTCCGGATGCCGTGGTCATTCGGCTCCCAGGCGGTGTCGGCACCCCAGTCGATGATCGTGTAGGTCCCGGTCGGCATGAACTTCACGAAGTCGAAGTCGTAGGTCGCCTGGAAGCCGACCATGGCTTCCGTGAGGCCCCGGGCGGTCATGTCGATCCCGCCGAAATGCCGCCACAGGCTGATCGCCGGCCGGTCCACAGGGGCGCCCGAGAGCGCCGCAGCCACTCGTTCGCGATGGGTCATCTGGTCCATGGCACGCGTCTCCCGTGTTCAGGCAGTGATGGAGAAGGCCTCGCGCCAGCCGGGCGTCCACCCGACCGGATCGAAGTCGCCCGTCGTGGCGTTCTGGACGTACTCGAGCTGAACCCGGTCTCCTGTGATGGCGCGAACGCCGGCCAGGAACCGGTCGATCTCGTCCGGCGTGTTGTATGGCGCGACGCTCGCCCGGGCGCCGCCCGGGATTCGGCGGCGATCGCCCGCCTCCAGCTGCTGGAACGCCTCGGCGACGCCCTTCCGATCGACGCCGAGCAGGTCGATCAGGTACGGATGGGCGCAGAAGCAGCCGTCGCGGATGCCGATCCCCCATTCGTGGCTGAGGACCGCCGCGACCTTTGAGTAATGGACGCCGTCGACGGTGAAGGTCACCACGCCGAGGCGGTCGTCCAGGCGCTCGGGGTCCGCCGAGCCGAGGATTCGCAGCCCGTCGATGGTCGTCAGGCCCTGCAGCATCCGGCTGGTGAGCGCCCGCTCGATGCGCTCGACCGTCTCGAAACCGAGCGCGGTCACCGCCCGAACGGCGATGGCGAGGGCCACGGCTCCGACGACGTTGGGACTGCCGGCCTCGTCACGCTCCGGTGCACCGTCCCACAGGACGTCGTCACGCGACACGAGCTTGACGGCGCCGCCACCGACGACGAACGGAGGCCCGCCCTCGAGCACCTCGCGCGGGGCGACGAGCACGCCGGCGCCATACGGGGCGTAGATCTTGTGCCCGGAGAAGACGAGGAAGTCGATGTGGGCCTCGTCATCGTGGGGCCGCATGTCGATCGGCCGGTGCGCCACGAGCTGGGCGGCATCGACGAGGATCCGGGCCCCATGCCGGTGGGCCAGCCGCGCCGCGGCGTCGATCGGGTTGACGAAGCCGGTGACGTTCGAGGCGCCAGTCAAGGCGACGAGCTTGACCCGCCCATCACCGCGCCGGAGGATCTCCTCGAGCGAGTCAAGACGGACGCGACCGGCACCATCGACCTCGATGTAGTCGACGGGCCCACGCCGTCGCCAGGGCAGCATGTTCGAGTGATGCTCCATGACGGAGACCGCAACGCGATCGTCCGGCGCCAGGTCGATCGCCGCCGCGAGGATGTTGACGCTCTCGGTCGTGTGCTTCGTGAAGACGACCCGGTCGAGGCGCTCGTCGGCTCCCACGAACGCGCGGACGACCTCCCGAGCGTCCTCGTACGCCTCCGTCGAGACCCGTGACTTGAAGCCGGTGCCGCGGTGGACGCTCGAGTACCAGACAAGGAACTCGTCGACCCTGTCGCGGACGATCCGGAGGGCCGGCGTGCTGGCCGTGTTGTCGAGGTTCGCGTACGGGACGCGCTCGCCGGAGGCGATCGGGACCAGGGCGTCCAAGCCGACCCACTGCCCTCGCAGGTCCTCCGGCGCCGGTGTGGGGGCCGTCGTCGGGGAGGTCATGCGGATCGCCTCCCCGTGACCAGCGTGGGGCGGGGATCCTCCAGCAGCAGCTCGATCAGGTGCTGGCGCGATGCCTTGATGCTCTCGGTCATGAGCTGTCGGGCCCGCTCCGAGTCCCCGGTCACGATCGCCTCGAGCAGCGCGTGATGGTGGGCGCCGGTGGGATCGCCGCTGGCCCGGAGCCGCTCGGAGTTGTAGAAGCGCTCGACCTCCTCGTGCAGGCTCGACACGATCGCGACCAGCCGCGGGATCCCGGACGCCTCGGCGAGGGCGGCGTGGAACAGGCGATTGCGACTGAGCCGGGCCGCCTGGGATCGTGCCTGGTCCCGATCGGGGCCGCCGTTTTCGACGAGCTCCGTGAGGTGCTTGAGCTGCGCTCCGGTCGCCCGGGTGGCCGCCAGGGCTGCGGCCTCGGGCTCGATCAGCATTCGGAGGAAGAACGTGTGTTGGACGTCCTGGACGTCGATTGGGCGAATGAGGGTCCCGCGTCGAGGCAGGATCTGGACGAACCCCTCGTTGCGGAGCAGGTTCAGGGCCTCGCGGATCGGCGTCTTGCTCATGCCGTAGCGGGCAGCGAGCTCGCTCTCGACGACAAGATCGCCCGGCCGCAGCGCGCAGCTGATGATGTCGCGCTTCAGCGTGGCATACGCCTGCTGGGCCAGTGAGACGTGTTTCGCGGTCATGTCGACGCCAACCTCGGTCCTCCGGCATGCTTCGGGTCCGGTGATACTTCACCAGCATATCAGAGCTGTGCAACATGGTGAAGTCAACTGGTGACAATGCCTTAGGGGCGCGGGGGCGTGCTTAGTCCCTGCTCAGCCCTTGACATCTGGTGGCATCGTCGTGGAATATCACCAAACTTTCACGATCCGTGGAGTGGAGTCCCGACCATGGCGATCGTTGTCCTCGGCGACAGCCTTCCGGCGTGGATGATGGCTGCCCAGGCGAGCGCCGACTCCGAGGACGTCGTCCAGCTCGTCGCTCCGGACCTGTCGCCCGGGACGCGTGCGCTCGTGGTGGAGACGCTCGCCGGCCGCCGCGCGGCCAGGGTCCAGACGCGGCCGGACCTGCCGCCGGTCTCACCGCTTGCCGACGCCGTGATCGTCGTGTCAGACGAGCTCGGGCGGTCGCGCGATCTCGTCTCAACCTACCTGGACGGGCTGGCCGACCGGCTCGTGCTCCTGGCGCCGGGTGGTGCCGGTGGCACCGTGCTGGCACAGCAACGGTTCGTGGAGCGGGGACTGACGCCGCCGATCCTTGGCGAGACGACGGGCCTGCCTGTGCTCGGGAGCCTGCAGGACGGCGTCGCGGTGGTCACGAGCCGGAAGCACGGCCTGCCCATCGGCGCAGCCCGAACCGACGCCGCAGCGACCCTCGTCCATGCCTTCGGTCACGTCCTGCCGGGGGCCACGGCGGCTTCGAGCATCCTCGCAACCAGCCTTGCCAACACGAACAGCATCGTCCATCCCGGCCTTGCGATTGCGAACGCGGCGCGAATCGAGGGCGGCGTTCCGTTCCGGTTCTACCGGGAGGGCCTCACGACGGCGGGTGTCCGGCTGATCGAGGCCGTCGACACCGAGCGTCTGGAGGTGACCGACGCGCTCGGCCTCGAGCACGTGCCGGTGATGACCTGGTTCGACCGCTTCTACGGCCACATGGGCATCGCCGGGTCCGACATCGGCGAGATGCTCCGGACATTCGCCCCGTTCGACAAGAGCCAGGCGCCGACCTCGATGCACCACCGCTACGTGGTGGACGACATTGGGTCCGGCCTGGCCATCATCGAGGCGCTCGGGCTGGAGCTCGGGTTCGAGATGGCGACGATCGGAGCGCTGTGCACGATCGGATCGCAGATCGTCGGCCTGGACCTGCGCGCCGGCGCCGCTTCGACGGCAGCCCGGCTGCTCGCCACGCCCGCGCTGGTCAACAGCGTCGCGTAGCAAATGGAATCGGAGGTGATCGCCATCAACGAGTACGTCACGGTTGCGGCCCACGAGCCGCTCCGACCGGTGCGGACCGGGATCTGGAAGCGGGTGATCGTGGACGCCCCGGCGCTCAGCGTCGACGAGATCTTCTTCGACCAGGGTGTCGCCACCGACAGCCACGGCCACGGACTGTCCCAGGCTGCCTACCAGGTCAGCGGCAAGTTCGAGGTCAGGCTGGCGGACGAGAAGCTGGTGCTCGGCCCGGGTGATGGCTATTCGATCCCGGCGGGCGTCGAGCACAGCGTCCGATGCGTCGAGAAGGGGTCGTACATCCTCGTCACCGCCCGTGGCGCCGGGAACGGCGTTGACCGCGCCGAGCACGACCACCATGACCACGGGCACGACGACCACGGGCACGGGCATGGACAAGGGCACGGGCACTGAGCGTCCCCTGAGAACGCCCGACAGCAGATGGAGGAGACGGACGTGGGACAGCTACGGGAAGACGTCACCACCGTAACCAAGCTCATGGCGGCGCTCCGGCGCGGAGAGATCAGCCGTCGAGAGTTCATCACCCTCGCGGCGGTTCTCTCGGGAACCGCCATCGTGGCCGCCTGCACCCCGACATCGCAGGGCACGGCCTCGCCCAGCACGCCGGCGGGCACCGGCGGGCCGACCCCGACGCCCGGCGGCGGCGGCGGCCGCAAGACCGTCCCGCTCTACACGACCGAGAGCGACCCGGCGACCCTGGCCTTCTACGCCAGCGTCATCGCCACGTTCCAGGGGGAGTACCCGGACGTGGACGTTCCGATCACGCTCTACCAGGATGAGAATCAGCTCCAGTACCTGACGACTGCGCTGCAGACGGGGACCGACATCGGGGTGTTCGGGCCGCCGCCGAGCTTCATCGCCGACTGGGCGCGTCAGGGCTTCCTGCTCCCGCTCACCGACCTCGTGGCGAAGATCGGCGAATCCGACTTCCTCGACGGCACGCGCGTCGTCGTCGACGGCGAGGACTACGCCATCCCGTTCCAGGCCAACGCATCGGCCGTCTACTACCGAAAGGATCTCCTCGAGGCCGAGGGGATCGCCGTCCCGACGACGTACGACGAGTACCTCGGCGCGGTGACCGGGCTCCACGGGCGGGAGGGAATCGTCGGGATTGCCTCGTCCGTCGGACCGTCGCCCCAGCTGCCACTGCAGTTCTTCACGCCGTACATCCACCAGGCCGGCTGGGATTACTACAACAAGGATGGCGAGCTTCGCTTCGACCAGGCGGAGGTGCTGGACGCGGTCAAGCGCTACGCCGCGATCATGCAGAACACCACCGAGAACTTCTACAACGCCGGCTTCGGCGACATCCTGACGGCGTACATCGGTGGCCAGGCCGCGTTCGCAACGTTCCCCGGCCGGCTCGGCGTCAACCTCGAGCGGCAGGCGCCGGCGATCGCCGAGGTAACGGGCGTCATCGGCATCCCGGCCGGGCCCTTCATGACCGGCCAGCTCCACTTCGGTGGCACGCAGCACTACAGCGTGTCGTCGGGGACGGCCCATCCGGCCGAGGCGCAGGCCTTCCTCGAGGCGCTGACGACGGGAGACAACGCCCTCGCCTTCGCGCTGACGGTACCGGGCCACCTGCTCCCGCCGCTCGAATCGGTCAGGTCCGCGCTCCGCGCGGCCGAGGACCCGTTCATCGCCAAGCACGGCGACTGGATGAACACGTTCCTGGACCTCGTGCCGGGCGCGATGAGCCCAACGCTGAGCATGGGCTCGGTGGACAACGGGTCGTTCACGAGGAAGCTCTCGAACGTCTGCCCGTGGGGCGCCGAAGTCTGGACGAATCCGCCCGTCGACGGCACGATGCTCCAGGAGATCCTCATCAACAAGAAGGACCCAGAGGCCGCGTGGATGGACGCGAACGCGGCGATGCGCGACATCGCCGCGAACTGGAAGGCAGCCAACCCTGGCTGGACGCCGACCTCCTGACGGCGGCCGCCAGAGCGTCATGAACTTCGAGCGCCCAGGCGACGAGGCGGGACCCGGCGGGTCCCGCCTCGCTCGTCCGCGCCGGGTGCGACGGTTCGGACCTTTCCGGGCCGGACAGTACGTGCTGCTGGCCCTCGTCCTGGCGGTGGCGGACCTGCCGCTGCTCTGGATCGTGCTGACCGCCTTCAAGGCGGATCAGGAGATCGTCGCGTTTCCGCCCACGATCATCCCCGAGCAGTTCACCCTCGAGAATTTCCAGAACCTCTTCCTGATCTCGCCGTTTGGCGCCTACCTGACGAACAGCCTCATCGTGGCCGTCACCACCACGGCGCTGACGGTCGTCCTCGGGATGTTCGCCGCGTACTCGCTGACGCGATTTCGGTTCCGGTTCCTACGCGGCGTCGGAGAGCTATCGCTCTTCGCCTACATGGTCCCGCCGATCCTGGTCCTGGTCCCCATCGCCCAGATCCTCGTGGGCCTCAAGCTGTCCAACAACCTCGTGGCGCTGATCGTGCTGTACACCGCGACGCTCCTGCCGTTTGCGTTGTGGGTCCTCCGCTCGTACTTCCACGGAATCACGGTGGAGCTCGAGCAGGCCGCGATGGTCGACGGCTGCACCCGCTTCGGCGCCTTCATCCGAGTCGTCGTACCACAGGCCGTGCCGGGCCTCATCTCGACCGCGGTCTTCACCTTCAACGCGGCCTGGAGCGAGTACCTGTTCGCCTCCACCCTCATGACCACGCCCACGTCCCTGACCCTCAGCCCGGGGCTGGCGTTGCTGCTCGACCAGACCGGCGTGTACTCGTGGGGCGTGCTGATGGCCGGGTCAGTCATCGTCGTGGTCCCGGTGGTCGCCCTCTTCATCATCGCCCAGAAGCAGCTCGTCGGGGGACTCGGAGCCGGAGCGGTCAAGGGATGACGGCGATCCGGAAACCCAGGTCCTCGCCCTTCGCCCGCGGACTCTCGGATCGTCAGCTCGCCTTCATGCTGGTGCTGCCCGCGGCGATCCTCCTCCTGGTCTTCGCCGTCTATCCGTTCGTGGTCGCCGCCTTTGACAGCCTCTTCAAGATCAACCTCCTGACCCGCGATCGGTCGTTCCTCGGCATCGACAACTACGTCCACGTCGTCACGACGCCGGCGATCCAGCAGGCCTTCGTCAGGAGCGTCATCTGGACGGCCGCGAACGTCTCGATCCAGCTGACCATCGGAGTGGCGATCGCACTGCTGCTCAACGCGAAGCTACGGGGCCAGACCCTGATCCGTGGCCTCGTGCTCTTCCCGTACATGGTCCCCGCGGTTGTCGTCGCGCTCGTCTTCCGGTTCCTCTTCAACGACCTGACCGGCCTGGTGAACGTCCTCCTGCTGCAGTCGGGCCTGATCGAGAAGCCGATCTCGTTCCTCAGCTCGCCTGCGACGGTCCTCTGGACGCTCATCGTCGTGAACTCCTGGAAGTACGTGCCGTTCATGGTCATCGTCATCCTGGCGCGGCTCCAGACCGTTCCGGCCGAGCTCTACGACGCGGCCGCCGTTGACGGGGCCGGGCGGACCCTGTCGTTCCGGCACATCACCCTGCCGTGGATCATGCCGGTGCTGCTCGTTGCCAGCCTGCTCCGCACGATCTGGGCTGCCTACGACTTCGACATCCCGTACCTGCTCGCCTTCGGCGGTCCGCTCAGCGCATCGACCACGCTGCCCATCCAGATCCGGACGCTGGCCTTCGGTCAGGCGCAGATCGGCCTGGCCTCGGCCCTGGCCGTGTGCGTCGCGATCCTCCTGGTCGTCGCCGGCTACCTGTACCTCCGGGCGTACCGACGCTCCGAGGAGCGAATGGCCTAGGCCTCAGGGCTCCAGAGGACGGGCCGGGCTGGCGGACAGGTGGGCGCGCAGCACGGTCGCGCCGTCTGCGGCACGGGTGAGGAGGGCCCACCAGCCGCCGCCGCTGGGCCAGCACGCGGCCTCGAGGTCGTCGCCCGGCTCGGCGGAGGCCGCGTACTCGAGGGCCACACGGCGCGGGAGGGCTGTCGTGGGTGCGGTGTCGCCGGCAGCGGCCAGGGCCTCCTCGAGCCAGTCGACGTACACGGCGTTGTTGACGTGGCCCATCGGGTCGAGATCCTGGGGTCGGACGCGGATCGCCAGGCGGGCGGCGTCGGGGGGCGTCGGGGGCGGTGCGACGCGGATGATCTCGTCCCGGAGCTCCACGTTCGGGAAGGCGTCGCCGAAGTCGGGCGGGATCCGGAGAATTCGGCCGCGCTCATCGACGATGACCCAGTCGGTGACGATGACCGCGGCGAGCGTCCCATCGGCGAGGCGGAAGTCGCCGCGGCGCCGCGCCCAGATCCGGCGATGACCGACGACCGCGGTCGCGACACGGAGGGTCCGACCCATGGCCACCGGGGCGACCACCTCGAGCTCGACCGACCGGACGACCCACCAGCGGCCTCGCTCCGTGTACCAGCTCCGGTCGAAGCCGAGGTCCTCGGAGTGCCGCCAGGCAATGTCCTGGGCGTACCGGAGGAGGGACGAGGTGCGGAGCCGGCCGTCCGCGCCGGCCTCGTCGAAGCGGACCCGATAGCCGGCCTCGAACCCGTTCTCGATGCCCTCGACTGGCCGGGCCTGTCGACCGGCGAGGCCCGGGTCCAGCTGCTCCCGGCCGTCATCCCGCTCCGGCTCCGCCGCTGCGGCCATGCCGGCGCCGACGGTACGGCCCGCTTGGCTCATGCCGTGGCCTCGGCCCGGCGGCCGGCGAGCCGGTCCAGGGTCTCGATGGTCACGAGGCGAGTGCCCGCCCGCGGGGCGGTCTGGCGCGCCAGCCGAACCTCGCACGATCGACGGGCGTCGAAGACGACGAGCACCGGCAGGAGTCGCTGCCCCTCGTCGGCCGCGTGGGCCCGCGCGTCGTCGAGCTGGTGGAGCACGTCTGCCGAGATGCCGCGCGCACCCCACTTGCAGTCGTAGGCCTCGGCCGCTCCCGGCGCCTCGACCGTCACGTCATAGGGATGGATCTCGGCCTGGACGCCGTCGAACAGGATCCGCCGCTCGCGCCGGGTGGTGGCGGCACCGACGCGGCGGGTCAGGAGGAGCTCCGTCACCGCCTCGACGATCGCCCCCCGGAACTGGCTCCGCACCTGCTCGCCGCGGCCGGCGACCGCGAGCGAGGCGCCGAGGATCGCCTCCGAGCGGTCGCGCTCCGCTGCGGCGACCGGATCGGTGCCAGGGGCGTCACCGGCTCCGAAGAGGCTCGGGAACATCGACCGCCAGGGCTCCGGCGCCGTCGTCTCGCCGTTCATCACAGCCCGGGCGAGGACCCGCTGGCCCGGGGTCGCGTCGGCGAGGAGGGCCGCCGCGCGCGCGACGAGCGGGTCTGCCTGGACGCCGGCGTAGACGACCGCGCGCGCGTCCCTGGCCGCGTCCTGGAACCTCACCAGGCCGACTCCCCGAGGGCGACGAGGGCTGCCTGCGGCAGCGTCGACAGCCAGTCGATGGCGCGATGGGGATCGGAGATGAGGTCGGCCTCGGCGATCAGGCGATCGAGCGCCGTCTCGAGCTCGGGCGGGGCCATGGCCGCTCCCAGGGAGCCCGCGGCGGGCGAGGCTGCGACGGCCCGCAACCTGGCGGCCCAGACGGTCTCCAGGTCGTGGACGTAGGTCCATTCGTCTTCGACTGCCTCTCCCACCGTGGCGAGGCGTCCGA
>DASWGY010000137.1:0-57430 GCA_036393495.1 Candidatus Limnocylindrales bacterium | reverse complement strand
TCTCGCACTTCTTTCCTCCGTCAGTGTCGCCGGCCAGGTGACGATCGTCCCGTCCGCGCCAAGACTCTGGATATCGGACAGTGATATCACATCGTGATATCATCGATCTCATGACAACCGACGCCACCATCCCCGGGCCTCCTGTGCGCTCGGTGACCTCGCTGAACCCCGACGAACCGACCATGCCAGAGGACGGGCCGACCAAGACGGATTTCGCGTACCCTGCCTTCTACCGAACGATGATCGAGCGCGAGCACCTCCAGGTCTCGCGCGATGAATCAGCTTGGACAGAACGCCACACCGCCCCTGAGCGGCCGGTCGACGTCCTGCTCAACTTCGGCTGCAATGTTCGCCAGACGCCGCACCTGATGCGGGAGGCTGTGGCCGTCTTCGAAGCCCTCGGCGTCGACTTCGCAGCCGTCGCTGGGCAGCAATTCTGCTGCGGCAAGCCCTACAGCAACAACGGCCTCCACGACGCGGCGCGCCAGGTCGTCCGCTCGTCGGTCAAGCGCATGGCCTCCTACGCCCCGCGCACGGCGATCCAGTGGTGCTCGGCGTGCGAGATGCAATTCTCGGACGTCGTTGAGCCGGAGGTCGGGATCGACTTCAAGAGCACGGGCTTGGCGTCCTTCCTCATTCGTCGCCTCGACGCGCTCGGGTCGGCGACGCCATGGCAGACGTCGGTCCCGACAAAGGTCCTCGTCCACGGCCACCTTGGCGAGCACCGCGTCCGCGATGCCCATCCGCCGGTCGCGATGGACCTGCTCCGGCGCGTCCCGGGCGTCGAGGTCATCGGGCTTGCCGAGACGCCCACCCTCGGACTGTGCGACAACGCGGGACCGCGACTGGCAACGATCGGAACCCAGGAGTACCTCGACGCCCAGTCCGCACTCGAGGCCTACGTCGCAGACGCTGGCGCCGACGCGATCGTCACGCTCTATCACGGCTGTACCCGGGAGCTCGGCAAGTTCGCGAGCGAGCGGCTCGCGATCCGTCACTACATCTCGATCGTGGCGATGGCCCTCGGGATCTCGGTCCCGGATCGGTTCTCGATGCTCTGGCGCCTCGGTGACCCCGTGAAGGTCGCGGAGGCGTCGCGACCCCAGTGGTCGTCATGGGGGATCTCGGAGGAGGAGGCCCTCCAACTTGCCCACAAGTACTTCGTGCCGAGCTATGCCGTAAACGCCCCCGAGTGCCCCTGCAACGGGGACTGCACCCGTACCGGCGCCAAGTTCCTGTCGGCCTACCGGCTTGAGCCGCCGACCGACGACGTCGAGCTGATCCGGCCGGAGGACCTCGTCTAGCGGCTCGTCGACCGATCGCGCCGATTGCTTGCGGACGGCCGGATCGCGATCCCATCGATCTCCACGAGAGCGCCCCTCGGTAGGGCGGCCACGGCATACATCGACCGGGCGGGCCGTGGCTCGGACAGATGGCGGCTGCAAACGGCCGCGACGGCCGCGCCATCCTCCATTCGGGTCAGGAGGACGGTCGTCCTGACGAGGTCGGAGAGCGACAGTCCCGCGACCGCCAGGAGCGAGGCGACGTTCTCGAGGGCCTGGGCCGCCTGGGCCTCGACGCCGTCGGCCATGACCTCGGTCTCCGGGTCGAGCCCCAGCTGGCCTGAAATGAACACGAAGCCGTCGGCTGCGATCGCGGGCGAGTACGACGGGGCGGGATCCGTCCCCGGGATCCGCAGCGGCGTTCGGCCGGGCCGGTCCGTCTCGTCGTCCCCGTGCACGTCCGAAGGTCGCCCTGTGTGGCTCAGGCGTACGGGTCCGCAGCGTCGCGGAGCCCGTCACCGAAGAGGTTGAAGGCCAGGATCGCGACGATCACCGGAATGGCAACGATCAGCAGCCACGGGGTGATCGCGAGGGCCTGGACGTTCTGGGCGTCATGAAGGAGGGTCCCCCACGAGATCGCCGGGATACGGAGCCCGAGGCCAAGGAAGCTCAGCGACGTCTCGCTGATGATCATGACCGGCAGGGCCAGGGTGGTGGCCGCGATGATGTGGCTCGTCAACAGCGGCAGCATGTGGACGAAGATGATCCGCCGGGTGCTGCTGCCGGCGAGCTCGGCAGCCGCCACGAAGTCCTCGTGGCGGAGGGCGAGGAACCGACCTCGGACGACGCGCCCCAGCTCGGTCCAGCCGATGAACGAGATGATGATCGTGATGAAGAAGTAGACGAGGAGGATGTCCCAGTCCTTCGGCATCGCGGCCGTCAGACCGAGCCAGAGGGGGATCACCGGGACCGACCGGATGATCTCGATGAGACGCTGGATGAGCGTGTCCACCCAACCTCCGAAGAACCCGGAGATACCCCCTAGCACGACGCCGAGGACGAGGCTCAGCAACACCCCGGCGAGGCCGATGGTGAGCGATGTTCGGGTCCCGAACATGATCCGCGACCACAGGTCTCGACCCTGGATGTCGGTTCCGAGCAGGTAGATCGTCTCCTCGGCCGCGCCATCCACGGGACCGATGATGTGGACGTCCGCGGGGAAGATGCCGAGGAAGTCGTACTCGAACCCCTTGGCGAAGAACTGGAGCGGAATCTTTACGCTCGGGTCGGCTGTATAGATGAGCTTGAGCGTGGCCGTGTCCCGTTCCCGCTTCAACCCGTAGACGAACGGGCCGAACTCGCCGTTGTCGAAGAAGTAGATCGGCTGAGGCGGCACGTTGGCCCGGACCGAGCCCGAGTCGTAGGGGTTCGAGTAAGCGAAGAAATCCGCCCCGAGCGCCGCCACGTAGAACAACGCCACGACGATCGCCCCAAGCAGCGCCAGCTTGTGCTTCCTGAACCGCCACCACATCAGGCGCCACTGGGAGGCGACCGAGATCTGCTCCTCGGCTCCAGATGTCTCGACCAAGGCTGCACCCGTGGCCGTCACTCCCACGTCGTGGTCATCGCCCGGCAGGCTCGCCAGCAGTTGGGTCATCGGCCGTTCCTCACGCGGCTCTGGCTCGCCGGACCCGAGGGTCGAGCCAGGCCAGGATGAGATCGGAGACGAAGGTTCCGATGACCGTCATGACGCCGAGGAGCAGGACGATCGCGCCGGCCAGGAACATGTCCTGTGCCTGCAGCGCCGCCAGGAGGACCGGCCCGACCGTCGGCAGGCTGAGGACCGTCGAGATGATGATCGAGCCCGACACGATGGTCGGAAAGACGAAGCCGATCGTGCTCGCGAACGGGTTCAGGGCGACCCGGACCGGGTACTTCGAAATGAGGACCTGCTCGGAGAGTCCCTTGGCCCGGGCCGTCGTGACGTAGGGCTTTCGCAGCTCGTCGAGGAGGTTCGCCCGAAGGACGCGGACGAGCTGTGCCGTCCCCGCGCTGCCCAGGACGAGGGCCGGGATCGGCAGGTGGCCGAGAAGGTCCATGAGCTTCGCGACCGACCACGGCGCATCCTCGAACTCGGGCGAAAACAGGCCGCCGATGTTCGCCCCGAAGTAGACGAACGAGAGGTACAGGAGGACCAGGGCCAGCAGGAAGCTCGGTACGGCGAGGCCGATGAAGCCGACGATCGTGAAGACATAGTCCCCGATCGAGTACTGCCGCACCGCCGAATAAATCCCGATCGGGATCGCCAGGATCCAGGTGAACGCCAGGGCGGCGATCGAGACCACCATCGTCAGGGCCAGACGCTCGCCGACGACATCGGCCACCGGCCGGACGTACAGGAGCGACAGACCGAACTGGCCCTGGAGGACGAGGCTCATCCATTTCCCGTACTGGACCCAGAGGGGCTGGTCCAGCCCGTACTGCTCGCGCAGGATGGCGAGTTGCTGCTCCGAGGTGCTGGTTCCGGCCTCACCGAGCCTTGAGATGTACGTCGTGATGTAGTCGCCGGGGGGCAGCTGGATGATCAGGAAGGCGACCATCGAGATCGCCCAGATCGTCAGGAGCGCCAGGCCGAACCTGCGAAGGAGATACCGAATCATCGCTCCCCTGACCTCGACGATGCCTCCGGGAAGGAGCCTCCCCCGTCGATATCGGCGGATGGTATCACGAGCCGATACCAGCCTTCGGCAGATCCAGCCGATCCCGGGCGCCCGCCTGCCCGGGTTCTGGTGCCGCCCGCGACTCGATCATCGACTAGAGGCCGAACCGCATCAGGATCATGAGGCTGAAGATGACCGGGAACGCCAGGACGTACAGGCGGTTCAGGAACGGCTGGTCCCACCCACCGACGAGATAGACGATCATGGCCACCCCGATCGCGAACGAAGCCAGGTACGTGAGGCCGTAGGCCGACGCGGGGTCGTCGAGGGCACCGCCGACCGCCCCACGGATCGCCCCCAGCCCGACAGTCAGTGTAGCGACGGTGATCGTGATCATCCGCGCTCGACCCGTCGTCAAGGCCGACCGGACCGAGGCCTCGAGGTCGCCGCCGACCGCTCGAAGGCGGGGATAGACGACGAACCGCGAGTACAGCAGCGACCCGAACCACCAGATCGCGCAGAAGACGTGGAGCCACTGGATCACGATCAGCGTGGGGGTCAAGTCTGTTACCTCCTCCTGCTACTGGCGCGGGCGATCCGGCTCGCCGTCGCTGGATCTCAGGTCCCGAACGTTCGGGGCTGCCAGGACACCTGCCGCTCGACTGCCCGCGCGATCCGGAGCAGCCTCGCTTCGGTCCACCGGGCGGTGACAATCTGGAGGCCGACGGGCAGGCCGGCCACGTCGCCGACTGGCAGGCTGATCGCGGGAGTCCCGAAGAGGCTGAACGGCCGGACCAGCGACGCGAGCATCTCGGAGGCTCTTGCGCCGTCGAGCCCCGCTCGCCGCGGGGCGACGATCGGAACGGTTGGAAGGACGAGGGCGTCGATCTCCGCGAGGCGCAGGTCGACCTGGCGGGTCATCGCCAGCTGTGTCCGCCGGGCCACGGCTACCTCGGAGCCGGAGCGGGCCGTGCCCCGCACGAGTCTGGCCCGGAGGTCGGCGCTGAAACGCTCGGGCGCCTCGCCAAAGCGGTCTCGCTGGAAGGCGGCGAGATCGGCATCGACGATGACCCGGTGGACGTCCACGGACGCCCCGATCTCGGGCCAGTCCACCTCATGCAGCCGGGCACCGGCGTCGACGAGGCCCCGGATCGCGTCGTCCACGATCGCCCCGACCGCGGGCTCGACGTCGCCCAGGAACGACCGAGGGATCGCGAGCTCGAGGCCTTCGACGCCACCGTCAATGCCCGCGAGGTACTCGTCGACCGGGTGGTCGAGAGTCGCCGGGTCGCCGACATCGAACCCGGCGATCGAGCTGAGCACGAGCGCCGCATCCCGCACCGTTCGGGTCAGCGGCCCGACGTGATCGAGGACCCAGCTCCAGGGCACGACGCCACGGGTCGGGACACGGCCGGTCGTCGGCTTGAGGCCGACGACACCGCACAGCGCGGCGGGGATCCGGACCGAGCCACCCGTGTCCGTTCCGAGCGAGAAGGCGACCTGGCCGGTCGCCACCGCGACCGCGCTGCCGCTGCTCGAGCCGCCCGGGATCCGGTCCCGGTCGAAGGGGTTCTGGACGGTCCCGAAGTCCTCGCTCTCGCTCGTCACGCCCGAAGCGAACTCGTGCATGTTGAGCTTGCCGACGAGAATGGCCCCAGCGGCCCGCAACCGGGCGACGACCGTCGCGTCCTCGGCCGCGACGTTCGAGCGCAGGAAGCTGGAGGCTGCCGTTGTCGGCCAGCCGGCGGCGTCGATGTTGTCCTTGACCCCGAACGGGATCCCGAGCAGCGGCTCGACCGACTCACTGGCGCGAGCGCGACGATCGGCCGCGTCTGCCTCGCGCCGCGCACTCGTCGCGGTGATTGCGACAAAGGACCGCAACGTCGGATCGAGCCGCTCGATCTGTTCGAGGGTGGCGCTCATGAGCCTGCCAGGCTCCAGCCGTCGTTCGGCGATTGCCAACCGCTGGGCCTCGACCGAGTCGAAGATCGACGCCTCCATCGGGGCCCTCCGTCGGAGATCCGCGTTCGCCGCGATCTGACGATCAGTCTACGATATCGTCGTCTGACATCGCCGACCAGGGAACGGAGGGAGCAAAGGCCGCGTGTCAACCACCGACCCCAATCCCGGCCGGGCGAAGGTGCCCGAATTGCGAGTCCTCATCCGGACCGGCCGCCTCCTCGACGTCCGGGCTGCCAGCGTCCTGGACCGGGCGGCGATCCTCGTCCACGGCGACCGGATCGCAGCGGTCATCCCGAGCGGCGACCCGGAGCCCGACCACGACCGAACTCTCGACCTCAGCGCCCTCACGGTCCTGCCCGGGCTCATCGACTGCCACGTCCATCTCATCGGAGGGGTGGCCTCCGGTGGCGTCACCCCACCCGACGACCCGCCCGAGCTCGACC
The DNA here is from genome assembly GCA_036393495.1 of Candidatus Limnocylindrales bacterium. GTDB lineage: Bacteria > Chloroflexota > Limnocylindria > Limnocylindrales > CSP1-4 > UBA5189. The sequence continues at coordinate 51,082 of DASWGY010000137.1, read as the reverse complement.
TGCTCCACGGTGTCGCCAATGCCCGAGCGACGCTCGCCGCCGGGTTCACCACCGTCCGCGACGTCGGGACGGTCCGCGCCTTTGCGGACATCCGGCTACGCGATGGGATCGAGGTCGGCCTGGTTCCCGGTCCACGCATGTTGTGCGCCGGGGTCTACGTCACGGCGGCGGGCGGCGGGGCCGACCCGGAAGCGGCAGCGGGGCCGCGTCCGGGCGCGATGTCCGGCACCGCGCGTCGGGGACCGGCGGGCGCTGCCGGCGCTCGCGACCCACTACGGCGGGGCATCATCGGCAGCGTCGCGGACGCGCGGCGGGTCGTCAACGACCTGGCGAGGGAAGGCGCGGACCTCGTCAAGATCATCGTCACCGGTGGCGGTGTCGTCGCCCGGCCGACCGACCCGGATCGTCTCGAGCTCTCACCGGAGCTCGTGGCGGCGGTCGTCGAGGCGGCGTCGCGCCGCGGGCTACCGGTGGCGGCGGCGGCGCATGGCAGCCAGGGCATGCTGGTCGCCGCGAGGGCAGGCGTTCGGACGATCGAGCACGGGACGTATGCGTCTGAGCCGGCCCTCGAGGCTCTCGCGGCTGCCGGCACGTACCTCGTCACCGACCTCTACAGCGGACCCTGGATCGATGCCAGATCACGGTCCTTCGGCTGGTCGGACGAGGTCATCGAGCGGAACGTCCAGGTGACTCGGGCCAAGGTTGCGACCGTCGGCCTTGCATTGCGCCTCGGCGTCCGGATGGCCTTTGGAACAGATGCCGGAGTCTTCCCGCACGGCGAGAACGCGGGCCAGTTCGCGAAGATGGGTGAAGCCGGCATGTCGCCGTGGCAGGCGATCCAGGCGGGCACGATCGTTGCGGCCGAAGCGCTCGGGGCAGCGGACGACCTGGGTGTCCTCGAGCCTGGGCACCTGGCCGATCTCGTCGCGACGACCGACGATCCGCTGTCAGACCTCGAGGCCCTCACCCGACCGCAGTGCGTCGTCAAGGGCGGACAGGTCGTGGCCGGCGGCGCCTGATCTTGCGCCGAGCGCCCGGGCGCCACCCGGGCCGCTGCCCGCGACCCGGGGTTCGAGGTCACCGATCAGGCGATCGCCTCGAGTAACGCCCCGCCGGCAGCCGTCGCGACCACGACGATCCACGGTGGCATCTTCCAGATGGCGAGCAGCCCGAATGAGGCGAGCGCGAGCGCGGCGTCTCGAGGCTCACTGAGGGCGTTCGTGGCCACCGGGTGATAGAGGGCAGCGAGGAGGACGCCGACGACGGTGGCGTTCACCCCCCGAAGGATTGCGCGGACGTCCTGGCGAGCCCGGAGCTCGCTCCACCACGGCAATGCGGCGACGGTCAGCAGGAACGACGGCAGGAAGATCGCGAGGATCGCGAGCGTGCCCCCGGCAAGGCCGTTCGGCTCCGGGACCGCCGCGGCGCCGATGAATGCGGCGAACGTGAAGAGGGGGCCCGGAACAGCCTGGGCCGCGCCGTATCCGGCGAGGAACTGGTCATTCGTCACCCAGCCCGGTGGCACGACTTCCGGCTGGAGCAGGGGCAGCACGAGATTGCCGCCACCAAAGACCAGCGCGCCGACACGATAGAAGCTGTCGAAGAGGGCAATCGGCTGGCTGTCGACCGCGGAGCGAGCCAGCGGCAGGCCGACGAGCAGGCCGACGAACAGGGATCCGGCGATGAGGCCGGTCCGCCGGCTGATCCGTACGTGGACGGCGACACCGGCGCCCTCACCATCGCTCCCCAGCAGCCGCCAACCCACGACTCCACCGACGACGATCAAGGTGACCGTCGTGACGGTTGTCGGCACGGCCAGCGAGATGACAGCGGCGATGATCGCGATCGTCGCCCGCTGACGATCGGGCGTGAGACTTCGAGCCATGCTCCAGACGGCCAGTGCGACGACCGCGACGGCCACGACCTGGAGTCCGTGGATCCATCCGTCGGCCTCGGACCCGAGCGCCTGGGACCCGATCGCGAAGGCGATCAGGGCGAGCGCGGACGGAAGGGTGAAGCCGATCCAGGCGGCGATGCCACCGACGAGGCCGCCGCGCAGGATCCCGATCGAGATCCCGAGCTTGCTGCTCGCAGCGCCGGGCAGCGACTGTGCAATCGCCACGAGGTCGGCGAAGACTGCCGCATCGAGCCACCGGCGCCGATCGACGTATTCGGTCTTGAAGTAGCCGAGGTGCGCGATCGGGCCCCCGAACGAGGTCAGCCCCAGGCGAAGGGCAACGAGCAGGATCTCGAGGAGCGCGGCCGGTCCGTGGGGCATCTGCGAGGCGACGTCTTCTGTCAGCCCGGAATGCCCCGAATTGTCGCGATCCACCACCTCGTCCGACACGCCGCCCTCCCGCGATTCCGTTTCCAACCTGTTGTCGGACTATGATATCGTCCACCGAGCCCAAGCTCCGGCACGGGCGACGAGTCGCGACGCGCACCACCGGAGGTCAGGGTTGAGGGCGTCCAACGGCGACGTACGAATGGGCCTCCCGCTGGATGTCGGGGCTAGGATGGACGAACGATGATCGACGCGGTGCCCGCGGCGACGCACGCCTCCCCCTCCACCGGCGCCGGCCCAACCGGCTCGCCGCTCCTGTCGGTTCGCGATCTTCGAACCTACTTCATCGCCGACGAGGGCATCACCAGAGCGGTCGACGGCGCGAGCTTCGACCTGTTCGAGGGCCGAACCCTGGGGATCGTCGGCGAGACGGGCTGTGGCAAGAGCGTGACGGCCAAGTCGATCCTCCGGATCATCGAGCGACCCGGCCAGATCGTCGGCGGCGAGATCATGTTCCGTCGAGGGGACGACTGGCTGAACCTCGTGAACCTGCCGAGCAACGGCCGGACTATCCGGTCGATTCGGGGCGGCGACATCGGCCTCGTGTTCCAGGAACCGATGACGTCGTTCTCGCCCGTTCACACGATTGGCGACCAGATCAATGAGGCGGTTCGACTCCATGCCCGGCTGTCGAAGGCGGCCGTCCGGGCGCGGTCGATCGAGCTCCTGAAGATGGTCGGCGTCCCTCGGCCCGAGGGGCGGCTCGAGGACTACGCCTGGCAGCTCTCGGGCGGCCTGCGCCAGCGAGCGATGATCGCCATGGCCCTCGCCGGCGAGCCCCGGCTGCTCATTGCCGATGAACCGACGACGGCCCTGGACGTGACGACCCAGGCCCAGATCCTCGACCTCCTTCGGCGACTCCAGCAACAGAACGGCATGGCCATCATGCTGATCACCCACGATCTCGGGGTCATCGCCGAGATGGCCGACGATGTCGTCGTCATGTACCTGGGCCGGGTCGCCGAGCAGGGAACCGTCGACCAGATCTTCCATGAGCCCCGGCACCCCTACACCCAGGCTCTCCTCCAGTCGATCCCGAGCGTAACGGCCACTGCCCGGATGGCGCTCCCGACGATCAGCGGATCGATCCCCCATCCGTTCAACAGGCCGACCGGCTGCCCCTTCCACCCGCGTTGTGCCAGCGCCATCGCCGGCATCTGCTCCGAGGTGATCCCCGGGATGACGAGCTTCGGAGATCGGCACGCGGCCAGCTGCCACCTCTACGACATCGGGGCGGATGCGACGGACAGGCCCGAGGCGTCCCGATGACGCCGTCCGCGGCGAGTCCGGGGGTCGCCGGGCTGACGATGGAGAAGCCGGAGAATATCCTCGAGGTCCGGGGGCTCCAGAAGTTCTTCCCGATCCAGACCGGTCTGCTCCGCCGCGCTGTCGGCGAGGTCAGGGCCGTCGACGACGTCGCCTTCGACGTCCGCGAGGGCGAGACGCTGGCCCTCGTCGGCGAGAGCGGCTGCGGCAAGACGACGACATCGCGCTGCATCCTCCGCGCTGTCGATCCGACAGCCGGCCGGATCCTCTTCCGGCGCCAAACCGGAGAGGTCGTCGACATCGGAGCCATCCCGCGCAGCGCGATGCGCCCCCTCAGGCGCGAGATGCAGATGATCTTCCAGGATCCGTACTCGTCGCTCAATCCGCGCATGACCATCCTCGACATCATCGGCGAGCCGCTGCTCGTGAACGGCACGACGCAGCGCCAGGACCGGATCGACCGGGTCGCCGAGCTGATGAAGTTGGTTGGCCTGCCGGGCGAGTACATGCGCCGCTTCCCGCACGCCTTCAGCGGCGGGCAGCGCCAGCGGATCGGGATCGCCCGCGCCCTCGCGCTCAACCCCAGGCTCATCGTCGCCGACGAGCCGGTGTCGGCCCTCGACGTCTCCGTCCAGGCCCAGATCCTCAACCTCCTCCTTCGCCTCCAGGACCAGCTCCGCCTGACGTACCTCTTCGTTGCTCACGACCTGAGTGTCGTGAAGCACATCAGCGACCGGATCGCGGTCATGTACGTGGGCCAGATGGTCGAGCTGGGCGAGCGGGACGTGATCTTCCGGAAGCCGCTCCACCCGTACACGTCGGCCTTGCTGGGCTCCGTACCCAAGCCGGATCCACGGGCGCGAGCGGCGCGCAAGCCGCTCCCTGGCGAGGTCGCCAACCCTGCCGCGCCGCCGAGCGGCTGCTACTTCCACCCCCGTTGCGAGTTCGCGATCGAGCGCTGCAAGGTCGAGCGCCCGGTCTGGGAGGAGGTCACGCCGGGTCGGATGGTCCGCTGCCACCGGGCTCGCGAGCTCGACCTCCCGGGCATCGACGTCGTCGGCACCGCGTCATCCACCGGGCTGGGCGCGATGAAGACCGCAACGCGCGACGCGAGCAGTGGCACGGCTGCGACGCCTTCGGCGGCCAATGGGCCACTCTCGTAGGTCGCCGTCCCCGAGGCTCGCCTCGTGGTTCGCTCCGACGCTATCAGGGCATGACGAGGACCTGGGCACCGCGGCTGAAGGCGCCGGGCCGGCCGACACCGTCAGTGGGCACCGTCATCGTGGTCGTGGGCGACGTCCGCCGGCGCCGCGACGACGGGCCCCAGATCGAGCCCGGGCGGGGCCGTTGCGGGGAGGACCCATTTGATGTACGGATAGCCAGATTCGACATGCATCCGGTTGGCCATATCCGTGGCCGCAGCGAAGGCCGATTCGAGGCCGCCGGCGTCACGGGCCGCGATCGCCGCCTCGACGGCCGGGAGCGCCTCCTCCTGGAATCGGGCGAGCCGCTCGGCATGCTTCGGACGCAGGGTCGCGAGGACGTTCTCGAGCTTCCGGACGCGCCGCAAGTAGTACTCGGCCAGCGGCCAGTTGCCACCCCGGGCGCTGAAAATCAAGCGCCACCAGTTCTCGCCGATTCGGACCATCACCACGCTCGTGTCCGGCATGGCCCAAGACAGCTGTTCAAGCGACAGCTCGTTGTCGTCCGTCGTGACCCGGATCTCGGTTGGCATGCCGGGAGCCCTCCCAGAGTTGGAAACGTCGGACGAACCGGTGGTACGTCCCAGCGATATCACATCCCGATATCAGTGCGATGGTAGCATCGTCCTCTGGGTCCATCACGGGACGCGGAGGTCGCCCTCGTTGCGAATCGGATTGCAGGTCGCGGCTTCATCCGATCCGCACGACGTCGTGCCGCGCATCGAGCAGGCGGAGGCCGACGGCTTCTCCACCGTCTGGACGGCCGGTCGGTTCGACGCGCTGACCCAGCTGGCCCTGGCGGCCTCCCGAACGGAGCAGATCGAGCTCGGGACGGCGGTGGTCGTAACCTACCAGCGTCATCCGACGGCGCTTGCCCAGCAGGCGCTGACGGTGCAGGCGGCGTGCGCCGGTCGACACGTCCTCGGCCTCGGGGTGGGCCATCGGTTCTCGGTCGAGGGCATGCAGGGATTCCCGTGGCGTCCGATCCGCCACATGCGTGAATACCTTGGCTGTCTGGTGCCCCTGCTGGCCGGCGAGGCCGTGACGTTCGGCGGCGACGAGTTCAGCCTGACGGGCTACCGCTCGCCGCTCGGCGGCGCTGTCGAGGCGCCACCGGTCCTCATCGCGGCGCTCGGACCGCAGATGCTGCGGCTTGCCGGTCAGGCCGCGGACGGGACGATCATCTTCCTGGCCGGACCGCGGTACCTTCGCGAGGTCGCCGTGCCGACGATCGTCGAGGCCGCGGCAAGCGCCGGTCGACCGGCGCCGCGGATCGTCGCCGGCGTCCCCGTCTGCGCCACGAAGCGTGATCCAGCCATCGTCCGGGACGCGATCGCGCCGAGCCTCGCCGGTTACGAGCTGCGACCATCGTATCGACGGATCCTCGACCTCGACCGTTCCCCGAGGACCGCCGACGTGGCAATGGTCGGGTCGGCCGACGCCGTACGTGAGGCGCTGACGGCATATGCGGCCCTTGGCGTGACCGATTTCCTCGCGTCGACCGCTGGCGAGCCCGATGAGCAGCAGAAGACCTACGAGCTCCTGGCTGAGGTCGCTCGCTTCGGCAACTAGTGGCGGGCCACTGGCGCGGCGGTGGGCGTCGGCGAGCATGGCATCGTCCAGTGGACTGGCCCGGTACACTTTGCCCAATGCCACCTGATCCCAGCGCCCATCCGAGGCCAAATCGGATGTTCCGCGACTTCTTCCTTGGCTTCGTGAAGGTCCACGTGCTGCACCATGCGAGCCGAGGTCCGATCTACGGTGTCTCGTTCCTGGCCGAGCTGGCTCGCCACGACTACCACCTGTCGCCGGGCACGCTGTACCCGCTTCTCCATAACCTCGAGGCGACCGGCTATCTCACTCGAGAGGAGCAGGTCGTGGACGGCAAGGTCCGCAAGTACTACCGGATCACCGACCTCGGGCAGGAGGCGCTCGAGGAGTCGCGGTCGAAGATCCGAGAACTCGTCGATGAGATCATGGAAGCCGAGCCCGCCACTTCGGTCGGGGCGTCCTGAGGACCTGACCGAAGATCCCGGCGCTCAGGCCTCGCCGGCTGCAAGGCGCCGCCTGGTGACCAGGAAGATCGGCAGGGCCAGGAGTTGGCTCACGACGGAGAACGCGACGAGGAAACCGACCTCGATGTCGTACAACAGGCCCATCGTGGCGCTGCCGACGAACCAGAAGATCCCGAAGACAGTGGCGAACAGTCCGAACCCGTAGGCCCGCCGCTCATGGGGAATGATTCCGGCGAGGGCCGCCTTCAGGATGCTCTCCTGGGCGGACAGACCGATTCCCCAGAGGGCGATCCCGACGACCACGATCGGCAGCGATCCGAAATAGATGAACGGCGCGAAGATCGCCCCGAGGGCCACCGCGACGATGAGGACGGCGAAGCCGGACCGATCGTAGAGCCGCCCCATCACCAGGGCTGCGCCAGCATCGACGGCCATGCCGACAGCGAACAGCAACGGGATGACCTCGTCGGATACCAGTTCGATCGCGTGGAAATGGAATGCCATGAGGGCGAAATCGGCATACCCGGCGGCGATGAACCCTGCCGCGATGACGAACAGCCAGTAGGTCCGCCCGAGACCCTCGGCACTGATTCGGGGGGTCTTGCTCTCGAGGTCACGAGGGTGCGGGAACAGCCGTCGTGCCAGGAGGAGCAGGGAGACTGCGATCACGGCCGGGACGAAGAGGATAACGAAGGCGGCCTGGTAGTCAGCCAGGCCAGCGTTGCCGGCGCCGCGCAGGAACAGCGCCAGCGACACGCTGAGCGGTCCAACGAACGCGCCGATCTGGTCCATCGCCTCGTGGAGGCCGTAGCCCCAGCCGCGGCCCATCTCCTTCGTCGCGTAGGACAGCATCGCGTCCCGAGCCGGGTTTCGGATGGCCTTTCCGATGCGCTCGATGAAGAGCAGGGCGATGGCAATCTCCCAGCGGCCGACAAAGGCGAGGAGCGGCATCGCCAGGAGATTGATGCCGTAGCCGAGCAGGGTGATCCGCCAGTACGCGCCGGTCCGGTCAGCCGCGTACCCGGATACGAGCCGCAGGGCATAACCAAGGAACTCGCCGGCGCCAACCGCGATGCCCACTGCCGCAGCGCTCGAGCCGAGGAGCTGGAGGAACTGGCCGACGAGGCTGCGTCCGCCTTCATAGGTCGCGTCCGAGAAGAGGCTGACCGAGCCGAGAAGGACCACGAACGTCATCGCCGAACGGGCGGTGATCATCGGGCCGGTATCGCCCGCGATCCGGCCGCCGGCCTCCGGCTCTGTCGTTGCCACGGTCGGACTCCTCGTCAGCGCGTCGTAGGCAGCGCGGCCAGCACCGTAGCACCGCGCCTCGGGGAGGACGCTCGAGAAGGGTATACGATATCGATATCCGACATCATGCCGCCAAGCGCCCGACCGCAGCCGCGTCCGAGCGAGGTGCCCAGATGACGACATCCTCGGCCGACCACGACACCGCCCCCATCCGCCGGGCGGGTCGTCGAGGCGAGTCGCGGCTCGTCGGGGATGTCGTCAGGACGTATTGCAGCCTGTGCGGCGTTGGTTGCCCGTCGGCGGTCGCCATCGACGGCGACCGGGTCGCGGCCCTCGAGCCGGATCTCGAGCATCCCCAGGGTGGCGCCATCTGCGCCAAAGGCCGGGCCGCGCCCGAGATCCACGATCATCCCCATCGGCTGAATCGGCCCCTGATCCGGACCCGGCCCAAGAGCGACCCCGAGCCGGGCTGGCGCGAGGCGACCTGGGACGAGGCGCTGGGGCTGATTGCCGCTCGCCTCCTCGAGATACGGGCGGTGTCGGGACCCGAGGCTGTGGCCTTCGGTCGTGGCACCGGCAGCGGGACCGGCCTGTCTCCGACCGAGCCGTGGGTCAAGCGCCTGGCCGGTGCCTTCGGATCCCCGAACTACATGACCAACACCCACCTCTGCAACTGGGCCCGGGACGGAGCCGCCCACTACACGTTCGGCGTCTATCCGCTACCGATGCCCGACGTCGACCGGAGCGGCTGCATCGTCCTGTGGGGCTCGAACCCGTCGGCCACGCTCCTGAACCTCGCGACCGGCGTCGTGGCGGCCCGCCGCCGGGGTGCTCGGCTCGTCGTCGTGGATCCGCGTCGGATCGGGCTGGCCAACAAGGCCGACGTCGTCCTCCAGGTCCGGCCCGGGACGGATGCGGCGCTGGCCCTGGCGTTCATCCATCTCCTCATTGAAGGCCGCCGCTACGACCTCGAGTTCGTCCGCGACTGGACCAACGGCCCGCTGCTCGTCCGGGACGACACCGGGCGCCTGCTCCGGGCGGGCGACGTCGCGGTCGCGGCCGATCCGACCGCTGACGCCGGGCCCCGCCGACCATCTCCGCTGCCGGACGGGTTCGTGGCCCTCGACGCCAGCTCCGGCGAACTCGCCGTCCTCGATCCGCGGACGGGCACCTATGACCGCCCGACGGAGCGGCTTGCAATCCGCGGTCGCGTCGACGCTCGCCTTGCGCGGGGTGGGTCCGTACCTTGCCGGACCGTCGTGGAGCGCCTGGCTGAGACCGCAGCCCTGTGCGAGCCGGAGACCGCCGCCCGGATCACGGGCGTGGCCGCGTCCGATATCCGGGCCGCCCTCGACCTGATGACCGGGAACCGCCCGGTGTCCCACCACACCTGGAACGGGATCGTCCAGCACACGAACGCGACCCAGGCGGGTCGGGCGATCGAGGTTCTCTACGCCCTCCTCGGTGACTGGGACCGGCCGGGTGGAAACGTCATGCCGTCGCGGCCCCGAACCTCCGACATTGGGGCGCCCGGCGCGCTCAGCCCGGAGCAGGCCAGCCGGCGCCTGGGCCGCGACGATCGGCCATTGGGTCCACCGGTCGCGCCCCCCGGAAACATCGCCGCGTACGACCTCTACACGGCCATCCTCGAAGGCCGGCCCTACCAGGTCCGTGGGCTCCTCTCGTTCGGCGGCAACACGATCATGAACACTGGTGATCCGCAGCGCGGCCGGGCCGCGCTGGAGCGGCTCGAATTCTTCGCCCAAGCCGAGCTGTACCACACCCCCACGAACGCCTTCGCCGACGTCGTCCTCCCGGCGGCAAGCTTCCTCGAGAGCGAGATGTTCATCGTTACCGGGGCCGGGATGGCCCAGCGCCGGCGACGGAGCGTCGCGCCCCGCTACGAGCGGCGACCCGACGTCGAGATCATCTTCGACCTCGCGGTCAGGCTCGGGCTCGGTGACCGCTTCGCCGGCGGGGATGTCGGCGCTGCCTATGACGAGGTCCTTGCCCCCGCCGGCTTGACGTGGGCCGGTCTCCTGGATCGGCCTCACGGCATCCCGGTTGCCCCCCCGATCCGCCACCGGAAGTACGCCGAGCCGGCGGAGTCCGGCGGGCCGGTGGGGTTTGCCACCCCGACCCGAAAGGTCGAGCTGTTCGTCGATGCTTTCGCGGAGCACGGTCAGCCGGCGCTGCCCGAGTACCACGAGCCGCTCGAGAGCCCGCTTCGGACCCCGGAGCTCGCGCGCGACTACCCGCTAGTCCTGACCAATGCCAAGCGACCCCAGTATCTCCACAGCCAGGGCCGCGGGATCGCATCGCTTCGGCGTAGCCACCCGAACCCGACCCTCGAGATCCATCCCGAGACGGCCGCAGTGCATGGCATCGAGGACGGTGCCTGGGTCATCATCGAGACGCCCCGCGGTCAGTCGCGAGCCCAAGCCGATGTCACCGTCGCCATCGCGCCGGGCGTGGTCTGCACCAGCCACGGCTGGTGGGAGGCCGCCGAGGAGATCGGCCTGCCGGCAATCGACCCCTACGACCGGCGCGGATCGAACGTGAACCTACTCGTCCACAACGACGCTCGGGACCCGATCAGCGGGGGCATTCCCCACCGATCCTCGCTGTGCCGGGTGCGCCCCGTCCGACCCGACGACGGCCCGACCCTGGCCGCTGCGGTCAGCCCCGCAACGACGCCAGGAGCTCCTCGCTGAGGTCACCGCTACAGACCTCCTCCACGGGTCCCAGCATCCGCAGCATCCCGTCCTCGCCGATCGCGATCTGGAGCTGCCCCCCGGGCATCGTCACGGCGACCTCCCGGTCGACGAGCCCGAGGCGATGGCACGCCGCCGCGACGGCGCAGGCGCTGGAGCCGGAGGCGAGGGTGTAGCCGGCTCCCCGCTCCCAGATCTCGGCGCGGACCTCGCTCCTTGTGACGACCTGGACGAACTGGACGTTGGTCCGGTTTGGAAAGGCGGGGTGGGATTCGATCTTGGGTCCGAGCCCCCGGACATCGACGGCGCCGAGGTCGGGCACGACGACGACGCAATGGGGGTTGCCGACCGACACCGAGGTGACGTCAAGCCGCCCACCGTCGACATCGATGGCGTCAAGGTCGTCGAACCGAGCGCGGCCCATCTCGGCCAGGACTTCGGCGACGCGCCCGTCGCGGCGGTGGAGCTCGACCGCCACGAGGCCGCCGGGAGTCTCGATCACGAACCGATCGCGATCGGAGTAGCCATGGTCGCGCAGGAACTTGGCGAAGATCCGGACGCCGTTGCCGCTCTTCTCGGCCTCGCTGCCATCGGGATTGAGGATCCGGACCCCGAAGTCAGCGGCAGTGGAGGGGGCGACGAGGAGGATGCCATCGGAGCCGACGCCCCGATTGCGATCGCAGATCCGGCGCGTCGCCTCCGGCGTCAGCTCGACTGGAAGGTCCCGGGGATCGATGACGAGGTAGTCGTTGCCGAGCCCGTGGGACTTGATGAAGTGGGCCACGCTGCGGCTACCCGGCTGCCGTCGCCGGGAGCGCGGCCAGCTCGTGACGAGCGGAGCTCAGCCGGTCCATCGCCTCGGCGAGGCGGGCGTCCGGGACGGACAGTGAGAGACGCACATACCCCTCGCCCATTTGCCCATAGCCGATCCCCGGCGTCACCACGACACCCGTGAGATCGAGCAGCCGGCCGGCATACTCGATGCTGCCAAGGCCCGGCGGGATCGGGGCCCAGACGTAGAACGTGGCTTTCGGCCGATCGAGCGCCAGGCCAACGGATCGGAGCGTGTCCACGACGAGGTCGCGCCGACGGCGGTACACCTCGAGATTCGCCGCGATCGCGTCCTGGGGACCATCGAGGGCGGCGATGCCGGCGTACTGGACGGCGTTGAAGACGCCGCTGTCGGTATTCTCCTTGACCTGGGCGATGGCCCCGACCAGCTCGCGATTGCCCACCGCCATCCCGATCCGCCAGCCGGTCATGTTGTACGGCTTCGACAGGCTGTTGAATTCGATGGCCACGTCCCGGGCCCCGTCCGCCTCGAGGATGCTCGGGATCCGGACACCGTCGAAGGCGATCTCGGAGTACGGGTTGTCGTTGACGACGACGACATCGTTGCGGCGGGCCCAGGCAACAACGCGCTCGAAGAACGGCACGTCGACGACCGCGGTCGTTGGGTTGTTCGGGTAGCTGAGCCACAACAACCGGGCCCGGCGGCCGAGCTCGTCGCCAAGGTCGTTGATGTCCAGGACGAAGTCGTTCTCGGGCCGCAGGGGGACCCGGACCACCTCGGCGCCGGCGAAGATCGCGCTTGCGAGGTAGGCCGGGTAGCCCGGGTCGGGGATGATCGCGACATCACCCGGGTCGAGCACGGCGAGCGCCAGGTGGTGGTTGCCTTCCTTGCTGCCGATGAGGGCGACGACCTCGCCGTCGGGATCGAGGTCGACGCCGAACCGGCGCCCGTACCACCCGGCGACCGACTCCCGGAAGGCCCGCATACCCTTCTCCTCATCGGTAGGGTAGCGGTGGTTCTCTGGTTTCCCGGCCGCCTCGACGAGGGCGCTGATGATGTGATCGGGCGTCGGCCGATCCGGGTCGCCGACGCCCAGGCTGATCACGTCGATTCCTCGCGCCTGGGCCTCGCGGGTCTTTCGTCGGATCTCCATGTAGAGATACGGCGGCAGCCTTCGGAGCCGCTCTGCGCGGGGGTCGTTCATTCGATCGGCCTCCTGTCCGGGGTGGGTGCGAACGCATTCTGCCGCCACTGAGCCACGATCGGGCGATGATAACATCGGGATGCGATATCAGGATCCGTCATCAGCCCCCGGGCGCCGGCGCGACCCCTACCGAGGTGCCGTTCATGCCAGCATCATCGACGTTGAGTGAGCGGGTCGGCGCCTACGTGTCGACGGTTCGATACGAGGATCTCTCGCCCTCCGTGGTCCGGACGGCCAAGGACCTCATCATCTATCACCTCGGGCTCGCGTTCACCGGGGCGCGCCAGCCGGCCGGCGAGGCCGCGATCCGGGTCGCCGAGCGCCTCGGCTCTGCTGGCCCCTGCAGGGTCATCGGTCGAGATGGCGGCCACCAGCCGCTCGATGCAGCATTCGCGAACTGCACCCTGATGCGGGCCAACGGCCGAGACGACGTCCTCTTCCCCGTCGGCGTCCACGCCGGCCTCGTGACGATCCCGCCGGCCCTGGCCTTCGGCGAGGCGTGCCATCGAAACGGCCGCGACGTCCTGGCCGCGATCGTCGCCGGCTACGAAGTCATCGGCGTGCTCGGGCGGTCGATCTGGGCCTGGGACGGGACCGTTCCTCGACGGCCCACGATCCCGTTCGGGCCATTCGGCGCGGCAGCCGTCAGCGCCCGGCTGCTCGGCCTCGATTCCGCCCGTGCCGCGCACGCGATCGGGTACGCGGCGCATTCGGCGATGGGGCTCGCGATCGGCGACCTGGTCACCCATTACTACAGCCTCGTTGCCCGCAACGGGATGCTCGGGGCGATCCTGGCCGAGGAAGGCGGGCGGGCGGCGGACGACGTGCTCGAGGGCCGCAATGGGTTCTACGAGTCCTTCTTCGGGGTGCTGCCGGCGGCGATCGACGGAGCCGTCGCGGAGCTCGGCCGCGAGCCCGAGATTCGCAATGCGACAACCAAGCGCTACGACGGGACCGCCCTGAACATCGTCCCGATCGAGCTGACTCTCGATCTCGTCGCCCGGCACGGCGTGCGACCGCCCGATGTTCGCGAGATCAGGATCTGTCTCCCCGAGGAGCGGGCGAACTTCCGGGCCGGGCACAGTCTGGGGCCGTTCGCGACGCCGTCCGAAATGGCATCCTCGGCCGCATTCCAGGTGTCGGCGATCCTCCACGATGGTGGCCTTCGGGATGACCGCTTCATCTGGGGCTTGGACGGCGGCTCCGGCGAGATCCTCCGCCGGACAAGGATCGAGCTCGAGCCTGGTCATCCCATCCGGTATGCCCGCCTCGAGATCGACCTGATCGATGGGCGGACGATCGCGGCCGAGGGCTCAGACCACGTCTTCCCGCCCGAGGAGCCCCAGACCTGGCTGGCGCGCGACGGTTCCCACTTCGTCGACCCTGAGCGGCTGGCAGACGCTGTCGCTCTGGTCGAGTCCCTCGAAGATCTCGACGACCTCGGGCGATTGACCCTGTTGCTGACGCCGGGGTCGGATTGAGCAGAGCGGGCTCGATCCTGGGCAGGACCGCCGTCAGCCGCCTCGTACAGCCGTCTCCCGGCTGGCGGCACTGACCCCGGCGACGAGGGTGTACAGATCGAAAACGGCCCGTCCGGTCGCTCGTCGCATGGCCGCAGAGAAGGGCACGAAGTTCGTGCATTCGAGGACGATCGCCCCAACGTCAGGGGCGTCGGCGATCAGGGCCGCTGCGGCGCTGACGAGCTCGGCCTCGAGGAGGTTCGGCTCGACGCGACGGCCGGATCCGTCGATGAAGATGGTGGGGAAGACGGCCTCGTCGGGCAACGCTCGGATGACGACCGGAACCTCCGTCGAGGACCAGCCGAGGGCCCGGAAATGGGCCTCCGTGAGGTTCGGGCGCTCAGTGAGGATGCCCACCCGCCGGTCCGGTCCGATCATCCGGGCCGCGAGCGGCACCTGGAGGAGGGCCGACGTCACGACCGGTACTGTCACCGCGGCGGCCAGCTCGGGCTGGAAGGCGGCCAGAAAGCCACAGCTCGTCGTGATCGCCGTGACGCCGTCCGCGTCGAGCTCGCGGGCCGCGGCCACGAACGGTGCGATGAGATCGGGGTCGGGCTCGCGGCCCATGATCCGGGACGAGGTCGCGCCGGTCACGACCTTGTAACGGACCGGGAACGGCCACGTGGACGCGTTCCCGACATCGCCCCGGAGCCGTTCGAATCGGGTGTCGAGCATGAGGATACCGAGGTCCTGCCCGTAGGTGGTACGGCCCCCGAGCAGCGGTCGGCTCATCTGGTCCTCCAGCTCCTGGCTCGACCCGAGGCGGTGCCGGCCAGAGGGGCTTTGATAACGGTGTACGATATCGCGACGTGACTCTTCGCGGCGTCCGCCGGACCGACGGCCGGCCGGCGCGATGCCTGGAGGTCCGGAGGCGTCTCGATGCGGCTGACCGACGACGAACGGGCGATGCTGGACGGGGACCGGGGCGAAGCCCTGCAGCGGGCGATGTCCGGTCTCGTCCAGCTCGGGGACGCGTTCGGGGCCGAGGACATGGTCGCGATCGGTTACGCGCATGTCCACCCCGGGATGGCGATGTATGCCCAGGACGTTGAGCTCCTCGAGGATCTCGTGTCCCTGGGGGCGAAGGTGTCCGTCCCGACCACGGCGAACGTCACCAACGTCGACACCGATCACTGGCGGGATACGGGGGCGCCGGAGGCCCTCGCCCGGATTCACCTCCGGGGGGTCAAGGCCCATGGCGATCTGGGTTGCGTCAGTGCCATGACCTGCACGCCCTACTGGGCGGGCTACTGGCCCACCTGGAACACCCACATGACCTCGATCGAATCCGGGGTCACCGTCTTCTGCAACTCGGTCCTCGGTGCCCGCTCCAACCGGGATGGCTTCTTCTCGGTCTATGCCGCGATCGCCGGCCGCTATCCGCGCTTCGGCTATCACCTCGACGAGAACCGAGTCGGGACGCACCGGGTCCGAGTCGAGGCGCGTCTCGAGACGATCACCGACTACGGCTGCCTTGGCTATCACGTCGGAAAGATCGTCGGAACCGGTGTTCCGGTATTCCTGGGCCTGGAGGGTCGTCGCCCGAGCCTCGACGAGCTCGACGCGCTCGGCGCCGGCCTGGCGACGACCGGCGGGGTCTCGATGTTCATCGTCCCCGGCGTGACGCCTCCCTATGCTGACGAGGCGGCCGCGTTCCGTGGACGCCGGGCGACCGAGGAGCTGCTCGTCGGCGATCCCGAGATCGATGCCGTCTACGCGGCCTTTGGCGGTCCGGCCGAGGGCGAGGCCGTCGATTTCGTCCACCTCGGCTGTCCCCACGCATCAGGTGAGGAGATGCGCCTCTACGCCGGCCTCCTGGAGGGCCGCAGAGTCCATCCCGGGGTCGAAATGTGGGTCACCACGAGCCGTGCCGTCCGGAGCGTCGCCGAGCAGGACGGAACGGCCCGAGTCATCACCGATTCGGGCGCCCGGATCATCACCGATACCTGCCCGATGTCGTGCCACTTCGCTCGCACCACCTCCCCGGATCCATCGGTGGAGCTCGTGCCGCCGCCGATTCGGGCGATGGTCGTGGATTCGCCGAAACAGGCGAAGTATGTCCGCGACATGATCGGCTGTGCAGCTCTCCTGTCGAGCGCCGCAGGCGCCGTCGAATCGGCGGTCACCGCCCGTTTCGTGCCGGCCCGAGCGGGACGGTGATCGCGAGCCGGCCGATCCGCGGGCGCGGCATCGTCCGTGGTACGGCGCGGGGCCCGGCGCTCGTCTCGAGCGAGGGAATCTCGTTCCTCGGCGACATCGACATCAAGACCGGCGAGATCGTCAATCGGACGCATCCCCTGGCGGGCGAGAGTGTCGGTGGGCGGGTGCTCGTGCTGCCCCACACGGTCGGATCGGCTGGCGCGTGGCGATTCCTGTACCAGCTCGTGGTCCATGGGACGAACCCGGTGGCGATCGTCCAGGTCGCCCTTCCCGATTCCTCGCTGGTCCAGGGCGCGATCCTCGGCGGCGTTCCGATCGTTTGTCAGCCCGACGCAGACATCGTGACCGAGATCCACACCGGGGACGAGGTGACGGTCGACGGCCAGACCGGGCTCGTCACCGTCCACCGCGGCGCCTGATCGGAATGCAGACGCTCGCCGGCGGTCGGACCGTCTACGGCTACGAGCTCGGGGTCCTGATGCTCGACACGATCTTCCCGCGGCCCGTCGGCGACGTCGGCAATGCCGCCACGTGGCCCTTCCCGGTTCGCTTCCGGGTGGTCCCCGGGGCGACGTCGGGATACGTCGTAAAGCGCCCGGATTCCGCCCTCCGGGACCAGTTCGTTGACGCGGCCCGGGAGCTCGAGCAGGAGGGCGTGCCGATGATCACAACGAGCTGTGGCTTCCTCGCGCAGTTTCAGCCACAGCTGGCCGCCGCCGTGAGCGTACCGGTACTGTCCTCATCCCTCCTTCAGGTCCCGCTCGTGGCGCGGATGATCGGGCCCGATCGGAGCGTCGGGATCCTCACCATGAGCGAGCCTCACCTGACCGAAGCCCAATTCGAGGGCGTCGGGTTCAGGTCGAGCGACCTCCGCATCGTGGTCGGCGGCATGGCCCCGGAGTCGACCTTCGCCCAGACGTACCTCGAGGGTCGTGCCGAGGCCGACGGGGAGGTCCTGGAGGCGGAGCTCGTATCGCTCGCTGCTCGGGTGGTCGACCGCAGCCCCGACGTCGGGGCCTTCGTCCTCGAGTGCACGAACTTTCCGCCCTACGCGCCAGCCATTCGCCGGGCGCTGGGCCGGCCGGTGTTCGATCTCACGACGCTCGTCATCGCGACCCACGAGGCGGTCGTGGGGACGGCCTTCGGGACACCCGCGTGACTCGAGCGCGCGGCGCGGCCCCGCCCGGCGGAACGACGCCGACCAGCGATCCGGGCTCGCCCGGCGCGGAGCGAGCTGGTCGCGCCGGAACACAAGAAGGCACGAGCGCCCCGGCCGCGCCGGCCATGCGCGTCCCGGTCGAACGCCTTCGAGCCTTTACCGAGGCCGTCTTCCAGCGGGCCGATATGAGCCGGGCCGACGCGGCCGCGCTGACCGACGTCCTCGTGTGGTCCGACCTCCGCGGGATCAGTGCCCTTGGCGTTGCGAAGATCCCGCAGTACCTGGGCCGCCTGCGGGCCGGCGTGACGAGCCCGACAAGCGCGCGAACGAAGGTCCTCGAACGGGATGCCACCGCGGTGCTGGACGCCGCCGACACCTGGGGCCAGATTGCCGGAGCCCGGGCGATGCGTCACGCCATCGGGCAGGCTCGTTCGGCGGGCGTCGGAGTCGCAGCAGTCCGGAACACGACCTCGGCAGGGCCGCTCGGCTACTTCGCCCTCCTCGCCGCCGACCAGAAGATGGTCGGCCTGGCGATCAACAACTCGCCCCCGCTCCAGGCACCTTGGGGAGGGACGACCAAGGTCATCGGCAACCAGGCCTTCGCCATCGCCTGCCCCGCCCGCCGCCATGACCCACTGCTGCTCGACATGGCGACGACCGCGATCACGCTCGCCCGAATCCACGAGTACCGCGACCGTGGCGAACCCCTCCCCCCGGACGTTGCGCTCGACGCCGACGGGCAGCCGACCATCGACCCTGACGTTGCGCTCAGCGGCATCCTTCGGTCCATGGGCGGGCACCGGGGCTCGGGACTGGCGGTCATGTGGGAGGTCCTCACCGGCGTCCTCGCGGGTGGCGAGCGGTACGGCCCGGCGGTCTCCGGGCCGGACGAGCTCGACCGGCCACAGGCCGTGAGCATGTTCCTGATGGCCATCGACCCTGAGTTCGCCCAGCCCCTCGGAGAGTTCCTAGCTCGAGTCGACCGGCTTATCGACGAGATCCACGCCTCGCCGCCGGCTCCTGGCGTCGAGCGCGTGACGGTGCCCGGCGAGCGAGGCTTCGCGCTCGCCCGCGAGCGTGCGCGCGACGGGATCCCGATCCGGGCCGCCCTTCACGAGCGTCTCACGGCTATCGGCGCCGACCTCGGGCTGACGCTGTGAGCGGGCGGGGCTCGGGTCGGGGGCGCCGGGCATGATCGAGGATCTGCCGGCACACCGGTCTGGGACGGGTACCGACAAACGCCGGGTGAGCGAGCCGAACGAGCTGATCGACGCCGCCCGTCTGCGGGCGTTCGTGGCCGCCGTCCTCGAGCGTCTCGGAATGCCGGAGGACGACGCGGTGACTGTCGGCGCGGCCTTTGCCTGGGCCGACCTCCGCGGGATCACGGCCCAGGGTATCGCCAAGCTGCCACTCCTCGTCGGTCGGATCCGGGCCGGCGGAACGCCGGCCGCTCCGGCAATCCGGGTCGTCGCCGAAACGCCGGCTGCGGCCGTCCTGAACGCCGCGGGCGCCTGGGGCCAAGTGGCAGGCACGCGGGCGATGCGGCTTGCGATCGTCAAGGCCCGCGCGACGGGGGCGGGGATCGTCGTCGTCCGGGACACCACGTCAGGCTCGGCCATGGGCTGGTACGCGAGCCTCGCCGCCGACGAAGGCCTCGTCGGCCTGGCGATCAACGACACGACGCCCCTCCAGGCACCTCACGGCGGAACAACCCGCGTCCTCGGCAACCAGGCCTTCGCGATCGCGGCGCCGGCGGCCCGGTGCCCGACGGTGATCTTCGACTCAGCCACGACGGCCATCTCCTGGACGGGCATCGAGGCCCTGATCGCCCGTGGCGAGCCGCTGACAGCGGGCCTCGCCCTTGACGCCTCCGGCACGCCAACGATCGATCCCGCGGCGGCGCTCGCGGGAATCCTGCTGCCGATCGGCGGTCATCGCGGCTTCGGGTTGTCGTTGATGTGGGCTGTCCTGACCGGCGTCTTGTCTGGGGGTGCCCGGTTCGGATCCGAAATCACTCCGATCGCCGACCTCGCGCGATCCCAATCGGTCAGCCACTTCATGCTCGCGCTCGATCCATCGGCCTGGCTGCCGCGGGAGCGGTTCCTGGCCCGCGTCGACACCCTCGTGGATCAGATTCACGCCTCGCCTCCGATGGCCGGCGTACAGGCCGTTCTCGTCCCCGGCGAACGGGCCGCCGCGTTAGCAGCGGAGCGCGAGCGGACAGGCGTCCCGGTTGTGCCCGAGCTCAGCGCCCGGCTTCGGTCGCTCGGGGCCGAGCTGGGGGTGGCCTGGTGAGCCCGGCCACGACGCGCCCATCGCCGGGGCGCATCCTGGCTGCGGACCTGCGGGCCTTCGCGGAGGCAGTCCTCGAGGCCCTCGGAATGCCCGCCGACGACGCCGCGATCGCTGCCGACGCGATGGTCTACTCCGACCTTCGGGGGGCATTTGGGACGGGCTCCAACCGCCTGCTCCAGATCGCCGCACGGTCCCGCGGGGGCGGCCTCGCCCTCCACGCCGACTGGACCCCGGTCAGAGAAACCGCGGCCACGGCTTCTCTCGATGCCGCCGGCGGGTGGGGGCCGGTCGCCGGTGGTCGTGGAATGCGACTCGCGATCGACAAGGCCCGGGCCGTCGGGATCGGTGTCGTCGTCGTTCGCGACAGTGATGTGACTGCCGCGATGGGCTACTACCCGGCGCTCGCGGTCCGCGAGGGCCTCGTCGGCCTGGCGATCACGAACTCGGTTCCGCTCATGCCGCCCTGGGGCAGCTCGCAGCGGCTCCTCGGCAACCAGGCCTTCGCCATCGGTGCCCCCGCCGGCCACCATCCGCCACTCATCTTCGATTCGTCGACGAGCGCCTACTCGATGGGCCTGATGCGGGCCGCCCGCGAGCGGGGCGAGCCGATCCCACCGGGCGTCGCCCTGGGTCGCGACGGACGAGAGACAACCGACGCTGCCGAAGCGCTGGACACCCTGCTGCTGCTGCCGATGGGCGGGCATCGGGGCGGTGGCCTGGCCATCCTGTGGGAAGTCTTGACCGGCGTCCTGTCCGGCGGCCGCACGACGACCCAGATCGTGGGCATGGACCACCTCGACCAGGCGATGGGCCTCAGCCTCTTCCTGCTCGCGCTCGACCCCGCCAGCTTCCTCCCACCGGACGAGTTCCGGGCCAGGGTCGACCGGCTCATCGACGAGGTTCATGCCTCGCCGCCGGCACCCGGCGTGACCAGGGTTCGCGTCCCCGGCGAGCGGAAAGACTCGATCGCGGTCGAGTTCGAGCGTGGTGGCATCCCCATTCCGGCACCCCAGGCGACGGCCATGGCCAAGCTTGGCGCCGAACTCGGCGTGTCCTTTCCCGACCGATGACCGCGGACCTCCAGCTCGCAATCGACGAGGCAGTCGGGCGGTTCGGCCCGTTCGGCGCCGCCTACCCGATCTTCCTTGCACCGCCGGCCGGCCGCGAAGTCGTGCCGGCCCAGGAGCTCCTGTCGGCTGCCCGTCTGCCCGACTTCTTCAACCGCGCCATTCTGGAGTGGACGGCCCGGCCGCAGGACGAGGACGTCCGGGCAGCGGCGTCACGATTTGCCCGGCGCTACTGCGGGTCCGTGGCCGCGGCGGCGCTCATTCCCCTCGCCCACGGGGTCGCGGTGGACGTTCAGCTCGACCGCCTCGCCTTCGTGATCCGGACCGAGATGCCGATGGGCGTCGTCCTGTCGATGGATTCGGACGCCGTCGCCGTCTCCGGCGACCGGCCGACTCGGTGGCCCCTCGGTGGGCAGGACACGGGCTCGGCCTGGGTCCTGCGCGACCAGGCCCTCACGAGCCTGGTCAGGGACAACCTCGCGCCGGCATTCGAGCGCATCCTCGCCACGGCCCATGTCTCGATGAAGCTCCTCTGGTCGACCGCCGCCGAGCAGATCGACATGCTGTACGAGAACGGGGTCGACGATCCCGACCAGGCGCGACAGGCCGCCCAGGCGGAGGATCGAGATGCCATCCTCTTTGGCCCACGGCTGCCCGGTCATCCCGGCCCCAACCCGATGCTCGACCTGCTCACCTGGGAGACCGTCGACGACCCGGACTTTCCGCGTCCGCTCCAGGTCCGCCGGATCTGCTGCATCAACTACGTCGTACCTGGGCGCCAGGCGTACTGCCGCACCTGCGGCCTCCTCCGAGCAGACGAGCGTCTCGCCCTGTGGCGATCCTGGAAGGCCTCGGCCGCCAGCTCCTCGCCGCAGGTCGACGGCGAGGCGACGGGCCCCGGATGATGGCCTCCGCCGCGCCGTCGACCATCCTGGTCCAGGCCGTGCCGCTGCGGGCCTTTGCCGCAGCCATCCTCGAGGCCGTCGGCATGACGGCGGAGGATGCGTCGCTCGCTGCGGACGCCATGGCATGGGCCGATCTCCGCGGCCTGGAGGCACATGGCGTCGGTACGAAGCTTCCCCAGTGTGTTGCCCGGATTCGCGCTGGCGGAACCGATCCAAGGGCCCGACTGGTCCCGCTCGGGAGTCGCGCGGCCGTCGCCGCCTTCGATGGCGACACGGGCTGGGGCCAGGTCGCCGCGAGTCGAGGCATGCGCCACGCGATCGGTCTAGCTCGCGAGTCGGGGATCGGTGTGGTCTCGATCTGCAATGTCAGCTCGGCCGCGGCCATGGGCCACTACGCGTGGCTCGCCGCGGAGGCCCGGATGATCGGCCTCGCCGTCACCAACGGGCCGGCGCTCACCGCGCCGTGGGGCGGCACGCGGCGCGTCCTCGGCAACCAGGCCCACGCCATTGCCTGCTCGGCCGGACCCTACGCACCGCTCGTCTTCGACTCGGCGACGACCCTCATGTCGACGGGCGAGATGGACACCCTTCGAGAGCGCGGTGAGCTCCTGCCGGAGGGCGTCCTGTTCGACGCTGGCGGCCGGCCGACGCGCGATCCCGCGGCGTGGCTGACGGGACTCCTGGTCCCGGCGGGCGGTCACCGCGGCTACGGCCTGGCCCTGATGCTCGAGGTCCTGACCGGCGTTATTGCGGGCGGCGAGCTCTTCGCACCGAACGTCGGCCAGCCGATGGACAGCGGTACGCCCCAGGGCGTCAGCCTCTTCCTGATCGCGATCGACCCGCGGATCTCGATGCCGATCGAGACCTTCGAGAGCCGGGTGAGGCATCTGATCGACCAGGTCCATGCCTCGCCACCCGCGCCGGGTGTAGCGCGAGTGTTCGTCCCCGGCGAGCGAAGCGCCGAGACTGCCGAACGACGACGCCTGGATGGAATCCCGATCCCGCTAGCGAAAGTCGAGGCCATACGAGAGCTCGGACGGTCGGTCGGGGTCGATTGGCCGGAGGGCGCGACCGTCGGCGACCACTGAGCCTGGCCTGGCCCCTGTCCAGCGGCCGGGCCGCCGGATGCGCGATGGTCAGGTGGAGCGAGCGACGTGCTCCCGCATCGCCCGTCGGTCCGCATCCGTCACCGGACCTGGAGGCTGGTACTCGTGGTCGGCCCAGAGACTCTTGTGGGTCAGCCACGAGATCCGCCAGCCGGCCGCGCGCCGAACGAGCGCCGCCAGGTACCAGGCACCGTGATCGGCGTGGACGTCGGGACGGAGCGGGTCGTCCAGATGCACCGAGTGAAGGTAGGCCACGACGCGGGCCCGATCGCCGTCGAGCTCGATCCGGTGATTCGTGATGACGTGGTGCGAGGCGAAGTGGCGCCCGGCGCCTGCTTCCACTTCCGCCCGGATCCGGGACTGCCCGGTCCAGACTGCCGATTCGTGCCCGTTCCAGCCTTCGACCGAGTGATCGAAGACGGCGTCATCCGCGAACACGGTCGCCAGGAGGTCCCAATCCTGGCCGTCCATGGCGGCAGCGAACCGGGTGAAGACGTCGCGAATGGACTCCCGGTCGGCCAGCCGGCGAACCTCGAGACGGAGCTCGTCGAGCTCGCTCACGCGCGGCCGGCCGCGGCGGCAAGGTGACCGAGGTCCACGATCTCGAACGAGGCGACGCCCGCCCCGACCTCCAGAATGCCGACCGTGCCGAGGGACCGCTCGGCGGCTACCCGACCAGGGCCCTTCGGCCAGGTCGGGCTGCCGGGGTTGACGAACAGGACGCCGCCGGCGTTGACCGCCACCGGTCGGTGCGTGCCGGCATAGGCCACGACATCGACCGGTCCCCCGAACTTCGATTCGAGCACTGCCCGGACGTCCAGGCCTGCGAAGGCCGGGATGCCGCCGGCCGGCGCCGGAATGGGTGGCCCGGGCGGCCGCTCGAGGTTGTGGACGGCACCGATCCGGAGACCACCGGCCTCGATGATCCGGGTCAGCCCCCGGACACGATCACCCTCCGCCGGTGTCACGTACGGCTGACCCTGGAGGTCGGTCGAGACGTCCCGAACGGCCAGGATGGGCGCGTGGCCGGCGAGGCGGTCGAGGACGCCGCGAGCCAGCTGGTCGCGGACGCCCATGTGGCCGAGGTGGACGATGAGGTCGACCCCGGCGAAGGCCTCGAAGACCTCGGCCGGGAGGTCGCTGCCATCCTGTTCGACGTTGTGATCGTCGCCCAGGAAACCGATCCGTCGGGCCCCGACCGTGGTGACGCCGCCGATGGCATCCTCGGGTATCAAGAGCTCGGTCAGCACCATCGCTCGTCCCTCCGTGGTCGCGCCGCCCGTGGCCGGGCACCCGTCAGTGTCGTATCACGATATCGTACTCTGTCATAACCCGTCGCAACCAGGCGGGCAGTGCGGAGGCGTCGGATTGTCGGCCAGCGCGAACGGCAGCACCGGGGGTCTCCCCGCGACGGCTGATGTCGTCGTCATCGGCGCCGGAGCGGTCGGCCTGTGCACCTCGCTGGCGCTTCGCGAGGCCGGCCGAGACGTCATCGTGCTCGACCGCGCGGTGCCCGGGACCGGGGCGTCGGGTCGCAACGCCGGAGTCATGTCGGTTGCCGGCGTCGTGCCGACGGCGACACCGGGCGTTATCCGTTCCGTCCCGCACATGCTCCTCGACCCGCTCTCACCGCTGGCGATCCGGTGGACGTACCTGCCGAGGCTGGCCCCGTGGCTGCTGCGGTTCGTCCTGGCCAGCCGGCCGTCGCGGGTCGAGTCGATCTCGTCGACGCTGGGCACGCTGGTGGGGCCGGCGATGGAGGCCTGGGAGCGGTTCCTGCCGGACGGTCCCGCGGCCCTCGCATCGGGCGGCGGGCTCCTATATGCCTACCGGACCGAGGCGTCGTTCGACAGGGACGCATTGGCGCTCGAGCTGCGGCGCCGGCGCGGCATCGGCCTCGAGATCCTCGACGACGCAGGCATCGGAAGCCTTGACCCGCAGCTCGCCGGCAGGTTCCACCGCGGGATCCTCATCCCAGCCTCGCGGTACACACCTGATCCGGCCGCGTTCACGGCCGCCTTGGCAGAGCGCCTGACCGCCGCTGGCGGGACGGTGGCCCGGGCCGATGTCAGGGACCTGGTCGCGGAGGACGGCGTCACGAGTGAGGTTCGGACGAGTGCGGGCGCCATTCGGGCGACGAACGTCGTGGTCGCCGCGGGGGCTTGGTCCGGTCCCCTCGCCCGCCAGGTCGGGGCACCAGTCCCGCTCGACACGGAGCGCGGCTATGGAGTCGAGCTGCCCCGTCCGGGGATCTCCCTGCGGACACCGATCCTGTCCGGGGACTATCACTTCGCGCTGACCCCGGCGCTGGACGGAGGCCTCCGGCTGGCTGGCACGGATGAGCTCGCGGGGATCGGCGCCGCCCCGAACTTCCGGCGGGCGGAGAAGCTCGTCGCAGCCGCGCAGACCGTCTTTCCGGAGCTCGACGCCGGCGGCGCCAGCCAATGGATCGGCTTCCGGCCATCGATGCCGGATTCGCTGCCTGTAATCGGCCGGGCCCCGAGGGCGCCGAACGTCGTCCTTGCCTTCGGCCACGGGCATGTCGGCCTGACCCTGGCCGCCATCACGGCACGGCTCGTCGCTGAGATCCTCGAAGGCCGGCCCACGAGCGTCGACATCTCGCCCTTCCGGCCGGAGCGGTTCCGCCGGCTGCGCGGGCGGGGGTGATCAGGGAGGCTTGGAGAGCGGCGGGGGCCCCGACACACCCGGCGATGGGCCCTCGGCGAGCCCGGATCTAATTCGTGAATACCCTGCCTTCAGGGAGGCCCTGCGACCGCATCTCTCCTCACCTACGAACCGGTGTGGTACGAGACATGGAAATGGGGTCCCAGCTGGCCAGTCGGCCGAGCTGATCGGACCCGTCCCCGTTCAGGGACGGGGCGGGATCGTCGGGACATGCCGCAACGGCCGATCCGCGACCACACCGGTTGCCACCAGAGAACCAGCAGATCGGCTCTGGCCCGAGCGTGGACAACAAGGTCCGCGAATCACGGCGAGCGCACCGCCCCGATCTCGCGCTTCCGGCGAGCCACGAAATCCTCAATCGCTTCGGCGCGGTCGATCGCCAGGGGCGGCGGCTCGAACTCGGCCAGGAGCTGCTTCCAGATCCGGTTCGCCCGCACCGCTGCGGTCTCGGCGCCGGAGTCCTGCCACGTCTCGAAGTTCCGCCAGTCGCTGAGCATCGGCTGGTAGAAGGCATGCTCGAAGCGCTCGAGGGTGTGGGGGGTCCCGAAGAAGTGCCCGCCCGGCCCGACGCTCGCGATCGCCTCGACCCCCAGCTCCGCGTCGTTGACCTCGAGCGGTTGGAGGATCTCGCCGATCATCTGGAGGATCTCGGCGTCGAGGATAAGTTTCTCGTACGAAGCGGTGAGCCCGCCCTCGAGCCAGCCGGCGCCCTGGTAGAGCAGGTTCACCCCGCCCATGACCGCACCCCACACGGCCATCTCGGATTCGTAGGCCGCCTGGGCGTCGACAGCGTTCGAGCCGGTCACGTTCGACGACCGGAACGGCAGGCCGTAGCGTCGGGCGAGCTGGCCGGTGGCGAAGGCCGCCTTCACGTACTCAGGCGTGCCGAAGGCCGGCGAGCCGGTCCGCATGTCGACGTTGGAGGTGAAGCCGCCGTACACGACCGGCGCGCCGGGCCGGGCCAGCTGGGTGAGGACGACCATGAACAGGGCTTCGGCGTTCTGCTCGGCGAGAGCCCCGGCGATCGTTGCCGGGCTCATCGCCCCCGCCAGCGTGAAGGGCGTCGCGACGACGGCCTGGCCATTGGCGGCCATCTCGATGAGGCCGTCCGACATCGGCCCGTCGAGGCGGAGCGGCGAGTTCGAGTTGATGATCGTCATGACGCTCGGCTGTTCGACGAGGGTCGAGCGGTCGACGGCCCGGGCCAGGCAGGCAACCTCGATCGCGTCGTCGACCGGGGTCCGGCCGAAGCCGACGCATTGCCAGGTCTTGTCGAGGGTCGTCGCCAGGAGCTCGTAGAGGTCGAGGTGTCGTGTCTCCACGGGCAGGTCGGTGGCCTCGAGTGGCCCGCCGGCCTCCTGGTGGATGACGTCGAGGGCGCCGATCAGGCGGACGTAGTCACGGAGGTCGGCGGCGTTGCCGGGCCGCCGGCCGCGGTCGAGGTCGGTGACGAAGGCAGGTCCGCCGACCGAGGTGAAGGCGAGATTCGGCCCTCCGATCTCGATCGAGCGAGCCGGGTTGCGAGCGTGGAGCGTGAAGGTCGATGGCGCCGTCCCGATCCGCTCCTCCACGAACCCGGGCTCGAGGCGGACGCGCCGCTCTGCGCGATCGACAGTCGCGCCAGCGGCGGCCAGGAGGTCGATCGCGCGATCGCCGAGGATCTGGAGGCCGACCTCCGTGAGGATCCGCAGCGACGCCCGATGGATCGCTTCGAGCTGCTCGGCTGACAGGATCTCGACCGGCCGAAAGGGATTGACGAGCCGCCGCCAGGGCAGTTGCGGCACGCCCCCGCCGGGGCGCCGTTCCTTGCGGCGACGCGCGATCGGCTCGAGGCCCGGGTCCATGGCGGCCGACGATACCGATCGAGGCGGCCGCTGTCACAGGCCGTGCCATGGACCGGATCGACCACGAAGCCGGCGTCCTCCCCGTCGCCGACCCCTTGCTTCGCCTGTGGTGGCGCCGACCGCGGCCCGGGATCGACGGGTCGCTCGTCGTATCCCGGCGCGGCCGGCACCTCGGATCGGTCGTCGGATGGCGCCGACCGTGAGGCTCAAGCGGGTTCGCGGCGGAAGACGTTGACGATCCAGATGGCGATTGCCTCGAGGATCGTCCAGCCGACGAGCGCGGCGATCGCCGCGAGGTCGAGGATCGATCCGCCCGACGCCAGCGCGTCGGTCCGGAGGATGCCCTCGAACGGCGCCACGAACAGCTGGCTCGAGTTGAGGATGAACGCGACCAGGTCGTTGCCCTCGCGGGCGTCGAGGAGGAGGAGGGCCAGCCGCAGCACGATCAGCGACTGGACGATCCCGAAGACGAGGACGATGATCCGGCGAGCCACTTCGCCACCGCTCGGATGGATGGTCGCCCGCCGCTCGACGACTACCTTCGAGGGCGGTTCGGGGGCCGGGTCGAGTGTTCGTCTCGTGACCCCTTCGTCATACGTCATGGTCGGGTCCTCCGCTGCAATCCTCCGATTCGCGTGGATCGCTCCACGCCTCCCAGCATCCGACGAGGTCGGCTACAACCCGTCGTCCGGGCCGGCTGACGGCGTTGCAGGCGCGCGCCAGGTGGCGCCGGCCAGATGGACGCGTCACTGGCCCGAGTCGGCGACGAGCCGCCGGACCGCTCGAACGATCGCCGCCGCATCGATCCCCGCCGCCACCCGGCGCTCGGCGACGGAACCGGGGGCCGGAGTCCCGCGCACGGCCAGGTGGGCCAGCCGGACGGGCA
Organism: Candidatus Limnocylindrales bacterium; assembly: GCA_036393495.1. Classification (GTDB taxonomy): domain Bacteria; phylum Chloroflexota; class Limnocylindria; order Limnocylindrales; family CSP1-4; genus UBA5189. The sequence continues at coordinate 22,669 of DASWGY010000137.1, read as the reverse complement.
CCCCTCGGGCGCTGAGGGCGGCCGCGACGGCGTCGCCGAGCCCGCCCTCGGGGCGGTGGTCCTCGACGACCACGACGCGGCCGTCGGCGGCGACGACGGCCGCCGCGATCGAGTCCTCGTCGAGCGGCTTGATCGAGTAGGCATCGATGACCCGGACTGGGACTCCGCCAGGCTCGAGCTCGCCGGCGGCACGGACGGCATCGTCGACCGTCGAGCCACTCGCGATCACGGTGACGAGGTCCTCCGCCGATGCCACCACCTCACGGCTGCCGCCGATCGCGAGGCCGTCGTCGGGCGGCGTCCGGACCTGCGGGCCGCCATCCTGATCGGTGGCGGCCTCGAGGGCGGCGAGCCGGATGTAGCCGACGCCCGGCCAGTCGAGCAGGGCATCGACGAGGAGCGCGGCCTGGTTGGCGTCGGACGGCTGGAGGATCGCCGCCCCATCCACCGCCCTGAGCGCGGCGACGTCCTCGAGGTTGCCCTGCTGCAGCCAGGTCGCGAACGACAGCCCAGCCCCGAGGCCGGCCCCCGAGGCAAGGATCCGAAGGGGCAGCCCGCTCTGGGCGGCAAGCTCGATCGCCTCGACGGCTCGGACGACCCCCGAAGCCGGGATGCCTGCCAGGGTCAGCCAGCCCCGGATCGAGAACCCGGCGGCCGCGCCGACCAGCAACGGGGCGTCGACCTGCGCCCGGAAGTAGCGCCGCGCGTCCACGGCGCCGAAGCGGTCGAGGTGGGTCGCGCCATCGCCGTGGCCGTCGAGGACGACGATATCGGGCCGAGCCGTTCCGATGGCGACCAGCGCCTCACCGATCGCCGCGTCGATCGCGACTCGATCTCCGCGACGCCACTGCGGAAGGCTCGCCCCTCGCCGCCCGACCGAGCGTCGGTCCCTGGCCCTGGCCCCGACCGGCCGCGCCGGCGCCACCGTCAGCTCGCGGCGCCCGCCGAGCTCCCGGATGGCCGCGTCGACGCTGGGCGACTCCGCGCCACGCTGGCCGGGTCGTCCGGCGGTCCGTCGGAGGCCGCGACCCTCGATCGTCCGGGCCAGGATGACGGTCGGCCGGAAGCGCGTCGCGGAGGCCGTCCGGAGCGCGTCGTCGATGGCCCTCACATCGTGTCCATCCGTCTCGAGGACCCGCCACTCGAAGGCCTCGAATCGACGGCGCAGGGCCGGTGTCTCCCAGCCCCGCCGGGGCCCGGAGGTGGGTCCGTCGCGAGGCACGTCGACGATCAGGGTCAACGCGTCGAGGCGTTCGGCGCCGGCGACTCCCACCGCCCCCCAGACACCACCATCCATGAGCTCGTCGTCGCCACCGATCAGCCAGATCCGCGACGCCCGGGGCTCCAGACGTTGCATCGCCAGCGAGATCCCCGTTGCGACGGCGAGGCCGACGCCGAGCGTCCCGGCCGGAGTCTCGATGGGCGACGGGTGGGACCGGGCAGCCGATGCCGGCAGGCGCCCTTCGCCGCGACTGAACGCCTCGAGCTCGCCGTCGGCGATGACCCCGATCGCCCGGAGCGCGGCCGGCCGCAGGGGACCGCCTCGCCCGTTCGCGAGCAGCAGGTGGTCGGCGGCGGGATCGTCCGGCCGATCCGGGTCGAAACGCAGGTGACGAGCGAGCAGGACCGCTACGACGTCGGCGGCCGACAAGGTTGCGACTGCCGTCGCCATCACCGTCACCGCACCGGCGCTCATCGCCGCTGCCCGGAACGCGTCGACGCGGATCTGCTGGCCCAGCTCGCGGAGGAGGGTTGCATCCGGGCCCTCGCGAGCCCTGCCGGCCGGCAGCGGCTGCGGGACCCCCAGGATGAGGCCCACCCTACGCCGCCTGCCGGCCACGCGCCAGGCTCGCGAGGGCGGTGGGCACGGTGCGATCGCCGCGGTCGCCGGTCGGGACCATCGCGTTCCTCCATCCGACGCCTGGTGCGACCGGACCGCGGTCCGGGGCGGCATTTCGGCGTCCCTGACAGCCTGCGCCTGGTGACGTTGCCCGGAATCCACCCCGGCCGCGTCCCCGCTTACAGGACCGTTGCGGCCACCCGAGGCGGGTCGCGGAGCGGGGCGCGAGGCGCTGGGCGATGGACCGGGCGATGAACCGCCCGACGCGTCGGGCTGCAATGCGGCTGCGAGGAGCCCGGCCCGTGGTGATGGATCGCCGGAGGGTCCTCCGACGGAGACTGCCGAGGGCTCCGGCCAGAGGCTCGACTTGAGGCGCGTCGGCTCTGCTGGCCAAGGGACCACATCGACGAGACCCGGGGCCGAGCCCCGGGTCTCTCAACGCCACCGCGACGCCGCGGCCCGGGTCGTCGCCGGCGCGTCGGCTCAGCGGTCCTCGGTCATCACCCGCAGGGCGAACCCGAACTCTGCCCCGCCCTCGGGCCGGTTCGCGGCCCAGATCCGGCCGCCCATGGCGTGGAGCAGGCGGGCGCACACGAACAACCCGATCCCGGAGCCGCTGGCCTTCCGGGCAGTCGAGGGAGACCGGTAGTAGAGGTCGAACAGCCGCCCCGCCTCGGCTTCGGGGAAGCCGGGACCCTCATCGAGGACGCGAACGCGGACCTCGTCGTCCTCGGCCCGGCCGATGACCCGGATCAGGGCCCGACTTCCGCCGTACTTGACGGCATTGGCCATGAGGTTCCTGATGACCTGCTCAACGTACGTCGGGTCGCCGGACACCGGCGGCATGCCAGATTCGAGGTCCACCTCGAACTGACCCTCGGGCCATCGACCCTCCTCGGACCGGACGACAGTCGGGATGATGCGTTGGAGGAGCACCGGCTCGCTGCCGATCTCGAGGGCGCCCTCCCCGAACCTCGTCAGGGCCACGACATCCTCGACGAGGCGGTGCAGCCGCTCGGCTTCCAGATGGATGTCGTCGAAGATCCCGCGGCGGGCCTCCGCGTCCAGGTCGCCACCCTCGCGGGCGAGCACCTTGGCCCCGGCGTAGATCGTGGTGACCGGCGTCCGGAGCTCGTGCGACAGGATCCCGACGAATGCGTCGCGCACGGCCTCGCGCTCCCGGAGGGCCGTCACGTCACGGAGCACGACGATGTGCTCGCGCTCGGACGGCGAATCGCTCTCGACAGCGTAGCTCCGGATCTCGACCCATTGCCGGGCCGGGCCTGTACGTCGCAGGGTCACGGTCTCCCCGGGCGTCGTGAAGGCCGCGCGGCCGATGTCGTCGGGGTCCTCGAACCGCGCCAGGATGGCGTCGAGGGTCCACTCCTCGAGCGGCTGGATGATCGACCTCGCGGTCGGATTCGCCAGGCTGACGCGGCCCATCGCGTCGAGGACGATGAGACCCTCACCGATCGCGCCGATGATGGCGTTGAGCTCGGCCGCCCGGGAATGCTCGGCCCTCGCCAGCTGGGTCAGCCGCTGCTCGGTCTCGATCCGCTCCCTGATGTTCCGGCTGATCGCGATGAGCTGGGGCCCGACCCCGGGCAGCTCGACTCGCTGCCAGCTGACCTCGACCGGGACCCGGGTCCCATCTGGCCGGATCCGGACGACGTCGAGGATCCGGGAGGGCTCGGCGCCGCTCAGCAGTGGGGCGACGAAGTCGACCAGCTGGTCGCGAGTCAATCCCTCGGTCCATTCCGGGGTCATCCCTCCGACGACCTCGCCGCGCGACCGACCCAGCTGGTCGAGGACGGCATCGTTCGCATACACCACGCGGAGCGTGCTCGGGTCGATCAGCGTCACGCCGTCTCGAACGGCATCGAGGATCATCCGGAACCGCGCCGCGTCGCGGAACAGGCGGGCCGTCTCGATCGCGGCGGCCGCCCGGGAGGCCAGCTCCTGGGCGAACGGCAGGTCGTCCTCGGAAAGGTGATTCACCGCGCCCGACGCCGCGAAGGTGAGCGTGCCGACCGGACGCCCCGTGGCGAGGAGCGGGACGCACACAATCGACGTGCCGGCGAAGGCTCGCACGACATCGGAATCGTCCGGATCGAGAGCGTCCGCCGGCAGCTCGTTGAGCGCGGCCTCGATGGAGCTCGGCGACAGGCTGACGATCTCTGGCCGGAGGGTCCGGACCACTCGCGCCGACAGGGACGGGACGCCCCTCGACTCGAGGCGCCCCCGGAGGGCCTCGACCTGGGCGACCCGGTTCGGGTCGGAGTGGACCAGGGCGAGCGCGTGGAGCTCGCCACGGTCATCGAGGATGTCGACCGCGCTCCAGTCCGCAAGTGACGGCACGGCCGACCTTGCGACCGCGGCGATCGTCTCCTCGTAGTCCAGGGACGAGGCCAGGGTGGCTCCGGCTTCCGCCAGGAACTCCGTCCGAACCTGCTGGCGGTGCCTGGCGGTGACATCCCCGAACACGAGCACGCCGGCGGTCAACCGCCCGTCCGCGTCGGTGATCGGCGCCGAGCGCGCGGCAAGCCAGACCTCGGTGCCGTCGGCCCGGGCGACCCGGAGTCGCTCTTCCGCGACCGGCTCGCCGGTCCGGATCGTCCGGGCCAGTGGCCAGTCGTCGGCCGCCAGCCGGCTCCCGTCGGGTCGGTGGCCCTCGATCGCCCGATCCCCGTGGGCAGTCCACTCGGTCGGACCGGGGCCCAGGATCCGATCGACAGCCTCGTTCACGATGAGGATCCGGCCGGAGGGCGCCTCGGCGACGACGACGCCATTGGGCAGGTTGCGGATGATCGTCTCGAATCGATTGCCCTGACTCTCGAGGTCCAGGAGCAGGCGCTCGGCTCGCTCGGCCGCGTCCTCGGCGGCCACGCGGGCCGTCTGCTCTGCCGAGTACAGCCGGGCGTTGCCGACGGCGAGGGCGATCCGCCGGGCGAGCTCCATGGCGTAGAGCGAATCCGACGCCTCGTAGCGCCGCGACTCGTCCGACGCCGCGAGAAACAGGACCCCCTCGACGCTTCCGCGGGCGATGAGCGGCACGGCCATGGCGCTCGTCGTTCGCAGCCGCTGGATCGTCTCGATGAGCTCGGGCCGGGCCGGATCGTCCTCGAGCCCGGCGATGTCGGGACCGACGATGACGGGTCGCCGCTCGGCGATGGCGCGGTCGCCCGCGCGACCGGTCCCCGGTTCGACCGTGAAGGCCCAGAGGCGGTCGGCGACCTCGGCCATTCGCGGGTCCGCCGCGTCGACCGCGACCCGGTTCAGGGTCCCGTCGGGCAGGACGAGATCGAGCGTCGCCCAGTCCGCGAGATGGGGCACCGCCAGGGCCATCGCCGTCGCCACGGTCCGATCGAGGTCGAGCGACTCGTCCAGGTCACGGGTCGCGTCGGCGAGGAGCCTGGCTCGCGCCTCGCTGACTCGGAGGGCCTCCTCGAGGAACTTCGACTCGCTGACGTCGTGGGCGAAGTTGACGGCAAACTCGGCCCGGCCGTCGGCGTCGAGAAGCGGCACCGCGGCGACCGCTGACCAGCGCTCCCGACCCGTGGCGCGCTCGCGGTGCCGGATCGTCAGCGACTGGGGCAGGCCGGTCCGGAGCGCCCGGCGGCCCGGCAGCTCGTCGGGCCCGAGCGGGTGGCCGAGCTCGTCGAACAGCTCGAAGCGGCCACTGATCGCGGATCCGTCGGTGAGCAGCTCGGCCGGAGAATCGACCCCCAGGGCTCGCGCGGCGGCGAGGTTGGCAAAGACGATTCGGCCGTCGGCGCCCTGGACCGTGATCGGGTCGGAGACCGCGTTGACCACCTCGGGCAGCCGCTCGACCCGGAAGGGCTCAGCAGCGCTCGTCGCCTTCGGTTGCTCGATGTCGCCGATCGTGCTCATGGCCTCACCGGTGGTGGTTCGACCCGGGCGATCGTAGCCCAGCCGGTCGATCGCGGTCGATTGCGGACCCGCAACGATCCCTTGCGCCGGAATCACACGGACGAAGTCCGCCCGTCGCAGGGAACGGCACCGCGGTCGGCAGCAGAGCGCGATCCGGGCGACAATCAGGCCCGTGACCAGCCCAACCGCCGATCGGCCGGGCACCCCCGGGACCGGCCTCCGCTGGCTGCCGGCACCGACTCCGACGATCCATCCGGCGACGGATCTCGGCGGCGTCACGGTGCTCAAGCACGGCAACCTGTACCTGCTCGCGGACAACTTCGGCGACATCCATCCCGACGGGCGCGGACTGGGTCTGTACGATCTCGACACCCGGGTCCTGTCCTGCGCCATCCTGCGGCTGAACGGCCTCCGCCCGACCCTCCTGCGATCGGAGATGTCGGGGAATCACGAGGGCGTCATCCAGCTGACGAACCCCGAATTCCTCCGCAACCGGGACGACAAGCAGAGCGAGGCCGTCGCCCGACGCTCGCTGTCGATCGTCCGGCGGCGCTGGATCGGGGACGGCCTCGCCGAGCGGATCACGGTCACGAACTACAGCCCCGAGGAGCAGGCGCTCGTCCTGGACCTCGAGCTGGACGTGGACGCCGCCGACATCTTCGAGGTCCGTGGCATGGCGCGCACGGGTCGGGGGCGATTCCTCGATACCGCCGCGACCGATCGAAGCCTGGTCTTCTCGTACATCGGCCGAGACGCCCACATTCGCCGCTCGTGCCTGGCGTTCAGCCCGGCCGAGGTCACGGCCCGGGCCGACCTGACGGATGCGGGTCGAGCGCTCGGCGAGGGCGGCGAGGGCTCGGTTCGGCTCCGCTGGCGGGCGACCCTGAAGGCGGGCGGCCGGATCGACGTCGAATGGCGGCTGTGGACCGACCTCCAGCCGGTCGACGCTGCCGAGGCCGATCCGGCGTCGATGCTCGAGGACGCCGCCAATCACCCGGCCCACGCCATGACGCCGACCTCGGCCCCGGTCGCGGCGCCCGAGGTGGCGGCCGCCGAGTACCGGACCTGGTCCGCGGACGCGACGCGCGTCGACTCTGACGGCGAGCTCCTCGACCTCGCGATCCATCGCTCCGTGGCCGACCTGCGATTGCTCATGAACGAGGGCCCGGAGACCGGCATCCGCTACGTTGCGGCGGGCATCCCCTGGTTCACCACGCTGTTCGGTCGCGACACGATCATCACCGCGCTCGAGGCGCTGCCGTTCCTGCCGGGCTTGGCCTACGACACGCTCCGGATCCTGGCCGCGTGGCAGGCCACCGAGCACGACCCGAGCCGGGACATGGCACCGGGCAAGATCCTCCACGAGCTCCGCTGGGGCGAGATGGTCCGGACCGGGGAGATCCCGCACCGGCCCTACTACGGCTCCGTCGACGCCACGCCGCTGTGGCTGATCCTCCTCGGTGAGACGTGCCGCTGGACGGGCGACCTGGCCCTCGTCCGGGAGCTGTGGCCCAATGTGATGGCGGCGCTGGCCTGGATCGACGGCGACGGGGACCGGGATGGGGACGGGTTCGTGGAGTACGCCCGCGGGGCGAAGGACGGCCTGTTCAACCAGGGCTGGAAAGACTCCGGCGACGCGATCCGTCATCGGGATGGCGCGATCGCCCGACCACCGATCGCCCTCGTTGAGGTCCAGGGCTACGTCTACGATGCGAAGCTCCGGGTGGCGGAGCTCGCACGGCTCCTGGCCAAGGATGACCTCGCCGATCGCCTCGAGGCCGAGGCGGCCGACCTTCGCCAGCGCTTCGACGCCGCGTTCTGGATGCCGGACCAGGCCTACTACGCCGTCGCCCTCGATGCCGACAAGCGGCCAGTCGGCTCGATCACCTCGAACCCGGCCCACTGCCTCTGGAGCGGGATCGTGCCGGATGATCGAGTCGCATCGATCGCCGCGCGACTCCAGAGCGACGAGCTCGACTCCGGCTGGGGCGTTCGGACGTATGCCGCGGGCCAGCCCGGCTTCAACCCGATCGGCTATCACACCGGCAGCATCTGGCCCCACGACAACGCCATCGCGGCGGCTGGCCTCAAGCGGTCGGGCCGGCACGACGACGCGAACCGGATCGCGACCCGGATCTTCGAAGCCGCTCGCCAGTCGCCGGGCTTCCGGCTGCCGGAGCTCTTCTGCGGCTTCAGCCGTGACTCGGCTGCGGTCCCGGTCCCCTACCCGGTGGCCTGCTCGCCCCAGGCCTGGGCGGCGGCGGCCCCGCTCTCGTTGCTTCAGACGATGCTCGGCATGCGGGCGCGGGCCATCGACGGGACGCTCGAGCTCGATCGGCCTCACCTGCCGACCTGGCTCGGCCGGGTCACCATCGAGCACCTCCACGTCGGCGGGCAGACGGTCGACCTGCTGTTCCATCGCTGGCGTGGAGCGACGAGCGTGGAGGTGCTTCGCCGCAGCGGCAGCCTGGACGTGGTGATCCGCGTCTGACGGGGCCCTGGCGTGACGCTGGCGGAAGGCAGTTGTTACGGGTGATCGCGATGCCGTTGTCGGCCCGATGCCTCCCTCCTCGCACCGTGTCCACAAGGTCCGCGATCCCTCCCGGCACGGTGTCCACCTGTCTGACCCGCGACGATGCGGCCGGGTCGCCGTTCGATAGGCGCCTGCAACACCGAACGCCAGGCTGGACATGCCGGCCACGCGGCCGAGGCCCGACGATGCGGATGCGGCGATTCCCTCGTCGCCTCTTCCCCCGGGATCGGCCGCGCCGATCCCGCCCTTCCAACCGCCATCATCCGGGCGGTTGCGCCCTGCGTGGGGCGGCTGACGGGGCCCGAACCTTCGACCTCGGCGGTCGGCGCACGGCCCCCCGCCGCAGCGGGAACGACGTCATCGAACCCCCTGGGCGGCCGGAACCCCGCCAGCCAATCGACGGTGCCGCGGCCGCGCTTGCGCGCCCTACGGCGGGACGCGCTCCGCGGTATCGGAAGTGTGTCAGTCGCGCTGGCGCTGACTCGACGACGCCGACCGCACGGGTGAGTTCGTTCCGGGTCCAACCGGGACGAGGCGCCCCGTGACCGGCCGTTCCTCGAGGTGCCGGCCAGCCCGTGCCGACGCCGGGGTGACGATCCGGTTGGCGGGTGTCACTATCTCGGGGGCCATGTGTCGATCGCGGCGCCCGCCGCCCGCGGTCGTGATCGCGGTCGCCCGAGGATCGACAAGCCGGTCGTAGAGCGCCTCGTAGGCATCGCCCATCCGGGCCGCCGAGAAGCGCGTGATCACCCGGCGCCGGATCGCCGCCCGATCGAGGTCGGTGACCCGGTCGGCCAGGAAGGCGAGGTGGGCGGCGTCGTCGCCGAAGAAGCCGTCGATCCCGTCGGTGACGATCTCGGGCAGGGCGCCGACCCGGCGCGCGAGGAGCGGCGTCCCACAGGCGAGGGCCTCGATCGCGACGAGCCCGAACGGCTCCGGCCACGCACCCGGCATGAGGGCCGCGTAGCTCTCCGCGTAGAGCCGGTTCCGGTCATCCGTCGCAAGCTCCCCAAGGTACTCGACGGCCCGTCCAGCGCGCTCGATGGCCGGCTTGAAGACGTCCTGGTAGTAGGCGCGCTCGTCGGGCCGAGATCCGATCCTGGCCGCGATCCGCAGCGGTCGTCCGGTCAGCGTCGCGATCTCGATGGCCTCGAGGATCCCCTTCTCCGCGTCGATTCTCCCGACGAAGCAGAGGCCGTCGCCCCGAGGCACGGCGACGGGCATCCGGTCAAGCGACAGGCCGTTGTGGATGACGGTCCAGTCGACCTCCGGATGGACCGACGCCTGGCTCCGGCTGATCGCCACCAGCCCCGACGGGCGGCGAGCCAGGAGGCGGCGCGACCAGGGGACGTCGAGCCGGCCGTGGAAGGTCGCAATGAACGGGCTTCGGAGGCTGCGGGCCAGGGCCAGGCTCCACCACTCGAGATGACTGTGGATCACGTCGAACTCGCCATCGCGCGCGAAGACGGCGTCCATCGTCTCGAGGAAGGCCGGGCTCGGATCGCCGGTGAAGCCGCTCGGCCAGAGGGCCCGCTGGACGGTCGGCACGAGCCGGCAGGGCACGGTCGAGTCGGCGCTGGCAAAGACCGTGACGTCGTGGCCACGCCTGACCAGCTCCTCGGTCAGCTCGTGGACGACTCGCTCGGTGCCGCCATAGGCCGCCGGTGGCACCCGCTCGAGCGGCGGGGCCACCTGGGCGATGCGGAGGGGCCGCTGAACGTACGTCTCGGACATGACACCTGACTCCCACGATCGGACGATACGACCGCAGCAATGGCAGCATCGGCGACCGCGACGACCAGAGGCTAGGGCCCCGCCCGTCCGGTCGACCTCATCATGCCCCGAATCGGCCTCTAGCCGGCATCACGACCCGCTTCTCTGCCGCTTTGCCGTGCGTTTCGCCCGTCGTCGCCAGGCGGACAGCGGCTGTCATGCGTCTGCAAGGCCGCTGCAATGTCGACGTTTCCCCTGCCGGCAGCCGATCGGGGAGACAATGCCGAGTGCGTCCCGGAGCCGGGTTCGCGTGAAGCGAGCGCGGCACGTGTCGGGGCGAGACCTGAATCGAGATTGCATCGAGGAGGCGTCATGTCGACACAGCCGCTTGTGCTCGTGGCCGACGACGAGCCCCGGATCACGAAGCTCGTCGCGATCGCCCTCGCCGAGGAAGGGTTTCGGGTCGTGACCGCCGACGGCGGTGAAGCGGCCCTGGCCAAGGCCGAGGAGGTCCGCCCGGACATCGTCCTCCTCGACATCGTCATGCCCGATCTCGACGGGATCGAGGTCATGCGCCAGCTCCGCGAGCGCCGGCCGGTGCCGGTCATCCTCCTGACGGCCAAGGGTTCGACGGCCGACAAGGCCAAGGGCCTGGACCTGGGGGCCGACGACTACATCGCCAAGCCCTTCCACCCTGACGAGCTGGCGGCCCGCGTCCGCGCGGTCATCCGCCGCGCCGGTGGGGCCGAACCGGGCGCCGGGGTGCTCCGCTTCGACGACGTCGAGATCGATCTCGAGCGGCGGATGGTCACCCGCGGCGGCGAGCTCGTTCAGCTGTCGCGAACCGAGTGGCTCCTCCTCCAGCACCTCGCCGCGAATGCCGGCAAGGTCGTGCTCCACACCGAGCTGCTGACCAAGGTCTGGGGCCCCGAGTACCGCGACGATCTCCAGTACCTGCGCGTGTGGGTCAGCCGCGTCCGCCGCAAGCTCGGGGCCGCGCCCGGCGAGCCGGGCCGGATCCGGACCTTCCAGGGAATCGGCTACCTGCTCGACGTGGAGCCGCCGTCGCGAGCCGACGCGCGAGCCGACGACTCGGTTGGGGTGGCCCAGGAGACCGCGCTCATCGGTTGACGGTGTTCCGGTGGTGCGGCGCGGGCGGGTGGTGCCGCGGTTCCAGCCGGACCGAAACCTGCCGGGCGTTAGGCCGTCGGTAGCGGCCGGATCCCGGAAGCGCTCAGCCCGGGACGGGCACCCCGATCCCGAGGGTCTCGAGCGCGGCTTCGATCGCCAGCGCCCGGCGATCGGTCGAGGTCGGTGGCGACCAGGCGTAGAACACGGCGGTCGAGCCCAGGACCCGGATCACGAAGCGGGTGTCGTTCGGGAACTGGACTCGGCCGACACCGCCTCCGACGTAGGCGGCCTGGGCTTCGGCGGCCGCGACGGCGGTGGCCTGGTCGAGGAACTCGTAGATGAGCAGCAGGCCATGGCCCGGATCGTCGGGCAGGATCGCCCGGACGACGATCCGGGGGGCCGTCGCGAACGCCGGTGCCTCGGCCGGCCGGTAGGTCGTCGTCGCGTCCTCGAGCTGGAGACCGCTCGCGGCGAGGGCCCGGGCGACCTCGCCCCGGGTCACGGCCGCGGCGCTGCCCGCCTGGCCCGCGGTCGCGCCGGCCGGCGGGAACGTCGCCCCGCCGGGCAGGTTCGAGCCACCGGCGAGGGCCCCCAGGACGAGGACGGCGAGCACCACGACTAGCGTGAGGACGATCGCCCGGCGATTCGCCGAGGTCCGCTCCGGTGCGGGGTCCGCGGTGACCCCGGCTCGCCGACCCGGATCCACCGGCCGGGGCGGCAGCTCGTCGGTCATCCCGGTGGCCAGTCGAACGCCCGGCCGCCCATGAGATGGAAGTGGAGGTGATCGACCGTCTGGCCACCCCACGCGCCGACGTTCGTGACCACCCGGTAGCCACGGTCGGCAATGCCCTCGCGCCGGGCGATGTCGGCGGCTGTCCCGAAGATCCGGCCCAGCAGGTCGCCGTCGTCCGACGTCAGGTCAGCCGCCGAGGCGACGTGGCGGCTCGGCATCAGGAGGATGTGCGTTGGCGCTCGCGGGGCGATGTCGCGGATCGCGACCACGACATCGTCCTCGTGGACCTTGGTCGAGGGGATCTCGCCGGCCACGATCCGGCAGAACAGGCAATCGGCGACGCGATCGACGGGCGGGGGCTCGCTCATGGGTTCACCACAGCTGCGGCTTGGCGCTCATCAGGAACCCGATCGTCCCGACGAGTCCGGCCATGACGTACGAAACGTAGCGCTGTCGTCTGGCGCGCGTGGCCCACACGGCATCGTCGGCCCCCGCCCGGATTCCGAGCAGGAGCCGGAGACGCGGCCGCTGGACGAAGAACGCGAGGACCAGATTGAGGACGTAGATCGTCAGCCCGACGACGAGCCAGGGCTGGCTGAGCAGGCTCGTCCCGAGGATCGCGACCAGGCCGAGGCCGGTGATCCCCAGCCCGACGCCGATGACCACCGTCCCGGTCGACTGCATCGCCAGGAGGCCCCGGATGACCCGGCTGTCCGAGTCGACCGTCGCACGCTTCGCGCGCAGGGCAAACGGCAACAGCAGCTGCGGCAGCAGGAGGCTGATCGCGAGCACCACATGCACGGCGAGGAGCAGGGGGAGGAATGTGGCGGGCATCCACCGGGATTGTACGGGCCACTCCCGGGAGGGGCCTGCAGCCGGGTCAGGGCCGATCAGCCGTGGTCGGTCCGGACCCGGACCATCCGGATTCACTCGGGTCGTCGGGCCGCGAGCGCCACCCATTCGCCCTCGTCGGATCGATCGACGACCACCAGGCCGGCCCCCTCGATCGCGGCGGCGACCTCGGCCACCCGATCCTCGAAGATCCCGGACGCGATGAGCAGCCCGCCCGGCCGGACTTCCTCGCCGAGCGGCCCGGCCAGGGTCACGAGGACGGACGCGATGAGGTTGGCGACGACGACGTCGAACGCCGGCTCGCCGCTCGGCAGCGAGCCCGCGCGGGCCTGGATCCGGCGGGCGAGCCGGTTCCGCCGGGCATTGGCCCGGGTGGCCTCGATCGCGATCGGATCGATGTCGAGGCCCGTCACGTCGCGGGCGCCGAGACGAGCGGCGGCGATCGACAGGATCCCCGAGCCGCAGCCGACATCGAGGACGCGGGCGCCGTCGAGCTCGCCTCCTGCGGTGGCTCGTTCCAGCGCAGCGAGGCAGAGCCGGGTCGTCGGATGGAGCCCCGTCCCGAAAGCCATCCCCGGATCGAGGGCGATGACGACGTCATCGCCGGAGGCCCGGTGGCGGCGCCAGGTCGGTCGGATGACGAGGCGCCGCCCAACGCGCATGACCGGGAAGTGGACCTTCCAGGCGGCGGCCCAGTCGGCTTCGTCGACGATCCGCGTCCGGAGCTCGCCAATGGGGCGCAGCCCGAATGCCTGGAGGTGCCCCAGCGCGGTCGCGGCCTGGTGGGCGGCGCGGCCGGCCGCCGCCGGATCCCTGGCGGGCACGTACGCTCGCACGATCGCCGGTCGGTGCGGATCCACGACCGCGCCGAGCCCCTCGTCGACGAGCTGGAAGGCCGGCTCGACGCTTGACCCTCCCGGTGCGAAGCGGCCCAGGATCTCGCTGACCGCCTCGACCGCCTCGACATCGGCCTCGACGGCGAGCTCGAGCCAGGCTGCGCTCGCGGGCGGCGCGGTCCTCGCTCGCCGGCGTGGCGCTGGACGGTCGCCGTCAGCCGAGCGCGTCACGCACCTTGCCGAGGAGCCCGCCGCCCTCGGCGACGATCTCGCCTGCCGCGTCGGCGTAGGCGTGGAGGGCCTCGCGCTCGGCCTTCGAGAGGCGCGTCGGGACGGCCACGTCGACGATGACGTGGAGGTCGCCCCGCACCGCCCGCCGGAGGTGCGGCACCCCCCGACCGCGGAGGCGGATCTCGGTGCCCGGTTGGGTGCCGGGCTTGATCTCGACCTCGGCGTCCTCGCCCTCGACCGTCGGGACGAGGATCCGCGTCCCGAGCGCCGCCTGGGCAATCCCGATCGAGGCCTCGAAGATCAGTTCGGTGCCCTCCCGCTTCAACTCCGGATGGGGCGCGACGTGGACGGCCACGTAGAGGCTGCCCGCCGGCCCGCCGCGCGGCCCGACCTCGCCCTCGTTCGAGAGGCGGATCTGGTGGCCCTCGTCGATCCCGGCCGGGATCGTGACCCGGAGCGTTCGACGCCGCTCCGTCCGGCCGTCGCCGCGGCAGGTCTCGCAGGGGCTCTCGACGATCCGCCCGTCGCCGTGGCAGCGAGGGCAGGCCTGGACGTTGACCATCTGGCCGAGCATCGTCTGGCGGACCGAGCGGACCTCGCCGCGGCCGTTGCACTGGGGGCAGGTGGTCGCCTCCGTGCCCGGCTTGGCACCGCTCCCGGAGCAGGTCTCGCACCGCCCGAGGACCGGGAACTCGATCTCCTTCTCGGTCCCCAGGACGGCTTCCCGGAACGTGATCCGGAGGTCGTAGCGGAGGTCTGATCCGGCCGACGGACGCCCGCGCCTCCCGGCACCCCCGCCCGCTGCCCCGCCGAAGAAGGCATCGAAGATGTCGGCGAACCCGCCGAACCCGCCGAGGCCCGGATCGCCCTCGACGCCGGCGGTCCCGAACATGTCGTAGCGCTGGCGCCGATCCGGGTCGGACAGGACCTGGTAGGCCTCGTTGATCGCCTTGAAGCGGTCGTGGGCGGCGGGATCCTGGTTGACGTCCGGGTGCCACTGCTGGGCAAGCTTCCGGAACGCCTTCTTGATCTCCGCATCCGACGCACCTCGCGGGACGCCGAGGGTCGAGTAGTAGTCGGTGGTCGTGGCCATACAGCCGTGAGTCTACGGTGAGGCGGGCGAGCTCACTCTCGGCTCAGCCGCACCGACCCGACCCGTGAGATCGAGGTGAAGTGCTCGTCGTAGCTCAACAGGACGGCTCCGGTGCTGGCCGTAGCACTACCTGATCGCTTGCTTCACGTTCGTGCCATCTGTTACCCAGCAGCACGCTCGTCAGTCGATGGCTGTGGGGCCCGCACCGCGCCGAACGTGAACGTCCTCGGATCCCATGTCAAGCGCCTGCCGTGACGCGCGTCTGGCAGCGGTCCGCGGACGAGCGCTCTCCCGGGTAACGCCTGTCAGGAACGGGCGCGGGCGGGCTAGAGATGCGCCCTCGACGAGAGCTACGCGCTCGAGGAGTCGGCCCCGGACAGGCCCGCGAGGTCGCGGGCCCGGGCCAGCACGGACGTGAACATCGGCGTCGTGAGCTTCCCGGTGAAGGTGTTCTGTTGGCTCGGGTGGTAGGAGCCGACAAGCGTGCGCCGCCCGATCTCGACCTCGGCCCCGTGGCCGAACCGCGGCCGCGGGCGCGGGACCGGCTCCCCGGCGCCGGCGAGGACTCGCAGGAAGGCGTCCCACGCGAACTGGCCGAGGACGAGGACGGCCCGGACCGTGTCGAGGATCTCGAGCTCACGGGCCAGGAATGGCGCGCAGGCGTCCCGTTCCTCGATCGTCGGCCTGTTCAGCGGCGGCGCGCAGCGGACGGCGGCGGCGATTCGGACGCCGGTCAGCGCGAGGCCGTCGTCGGCTCGACGGCTGGAGGCCCGGTTCCCCAGCCCCAGCTCGTGGAGCGCAGCCCACAGGAAGTCGCCCGAGGCGTCGCCGGTGAAGACCCGTCCGGTTCGGTTGCCGCCGTGGGCCGCGGGAGCGAGCCCCACGATGAGCAGCCGCGCATCGGGGTCGCCAAAGCCCGGCAGCGGCCGGCCCCAGTAGGGCTCGTCGCGGTATCGAGCGACCTTCTCACGGGCGACCTGTTCACCCCACTCGACGAGCCGCGGGCAGCGGCGACAGTCGACGATCTCGTGCTCCAGGGCGGCCACTGCCTGCCGTCGCTCGGCGGGCGGGTCCGGGGTCACGCGTCGAGTCACGCGTCGACCTACTTCAGCAACAGCCGGTCGAGCCGCCGGGAGACGATCGCCAGGCCGGCCAGGCCCATGGCCGCGAGGTAGGCGACATGGACGATCGTGCCGGGTCCAACGACGCCGACCGACAACGTTCGAAGCAGGTCGACCCCGTGGTAGAGCGGCGTCAGCTGGACGACGACCTGGGCCGCCACGGGCAGGCTGTCGATCGGGAAGAAGGTGCCGCTGAACAGGAACATCGGCAGGATCACGAGCTGGATGAGATCGAAGTCCTGCCACGATCGCATGAACGACGTCGCGGCCATCCCGACGGCCGCGAAGGCGAAGCCGATGAGCAGCGCGCCGGGCAGCGCCAGCAGGACCAGCGGCGAGCGCGCCAGCCCGAAGATCGCCATGACCGCGAGGAAGCCGATCGTGTACAGGGCCCCCCGGATGAGCGCCCAGGCAAGCTCGCCGAGGGAGATGTCGGCCGGCGACATCGGCGTCGTCAGGATCGACGCGAACGTCTTGTCGTAGTTGAGCTTGAAGAAGAAGTTGAAGGTGCTCTCGGTGATCGCCCCGTTCATCGACGATGCGGCCAGCAGGGCCGGGGCGACGAACAGGGCATAGGGGATCGGCTGGCCGCCTGGGCCGGCCACGTCGCCGACGAGCCGCCCCAGCCCGAACCCGATCGAGAGGAGGTAGAAGAGCGGCTCGAAGAAGCCCGACAGCAGGACCATCCAGCCGTGCTTGTAGACGAGCAGGTTGCGCTCGATCATCCGCAGTGACCGGCGGCTGCCGAACGCGAACAGGGGCGTGATCCGGAGGGCCGTCATCCTGTCAGCCCTTGACGAGCCGGTCCTGGAACGTCCGCGCCGCGGCGATACCACCAGCCACGGTGATTCCGCCGAGGACTGCCACGTGGACGAGCGCACCGAACGGATCCCGGTCGATGGTCCCGAGCATCAGGCTTCGGCACAGGTCGACGCCGTGCCACAGCGGCGAGATCCATGCGACCGGCTGGAGGAATGACGGCAGGCTCTCGATCGGGTAGAACGTGCCGCTGAACAGGAACAGGGGCGTAATCCCGAAGCGGAACATTGCCGCGAACCGGTCGGGAGTCCGCTGGGTGGCCGTGTAGGCCATGATCGGCGCAGTGAAGGCCAGCCCGGTCAGGACCGCGGCGGGGATCGCCAGGACGATGAGCGGCGAGCGGCTGGCGCCGAAGGCGACGACGATGATGGAGAAGGCCACCGAGATCATCGTCAGCCGGAGCGCGATCCAGGCGAGGTTGCCCAGCACGATGTCGAGGGCCCGGATCGGGGTCGCGAACATCGCGTGGAAGATCTTGTTCCACTGCAACCCGCCGAGGATCGGGAACGCGGCCTCGAACGAGCCGGCCTGCATCACCGTCGCCGCGAGCAGGCCCGGGGCGAGGAACTGGATGTAGGTCAGGCCGGCCAGCGACGGGTCGGGGTCCTGGTCGACGTAGCCGCCGAGCCCGAGGCCCATCGCGGTCAGGAAGAGCACCGGGATCCCGAACGAGCTGAAGAGCGAGGCCCGGAACGTGCGCCGGTACTGCAGCGCCCGGTGCTCCATGACCCGGGTCATCGTGGCCCGGCTTGAGGCGAGGTCCGGCACGGGCGCCGTTGCCCGCCCGCGGGCGTCGGTCAGGGCTGCCATCGGCCGGGCACCTCGACTACTCGATCAGGGACCGGCCGGTCAGCCGGAGGAAGACGTCCTCGAGCGTCGAACGCCGGACGAGCACGGTCTCCGGGTGCAGTCCGCGGTCCCGTGCCGCAAGGACCACGTCCTCGCCGTCGTCGGCGTAGAGGAGGACCCGATCCGGCAGCCGCTCGACGCGCTCGGCGAGCCCCTCGAACTGGCCGTCGAGGGTCTCCTGGATCCCGGGTGCGAATCGGAACTCGGCGACCTCCTTCGTGGAGTACCGGGCGATCAGCTGCCGCGGCGAGCCATCGGCGACGATCCTGGCCTTGTCCATCACGACGAGCCGATCGCACAGCTGCTCGGCCTCGTCCATGTAGTGGGTCGTCAGGACGAGCGTGACGCCGCGCTGCTTGAGTCGATAGAGGCGGTCCCAGACGAGGTGTCGGGCCTGCGGGTCGAGGCCCGTCGTCGGCTCGTCGAGGAGCATCAGATCGGGCTCGTTGATGAGGCTCCGGGCGATGGTCAGGCGCCGCTTCATCCCGCCCGACAGCGGCTCAACCAGGTCGCCGGCGCGGTCCGCGAGCTGGACGAAGTCGAGGAGCTCGTCGGCCCGACGGGCGCACTCCTCGCGCGTCAGCCCGAAGTAGCGGCCGTAGATCAGGAGGTTCTCGCGAACCGTCAGCTCGTTGTCGAGCGTGTCCTGCTGGGGCACGACGCCCAGGCGGGCCCGGATCTGGGGGCCGTGGTGGCGCGGGTCCAGGTCCAGGACGCGCAGCTCGCCGTCGCTGAGCGGCGAGGTGCAGCCGATCATCCGCATCGTCGAGGTCTTGCCGGCCCCGTTCGGCCCCAGGAATCCGAACGCCTCGCCCCGGGCGACCTCGAAGTCGACGGCGTCGACGGCGGTGAACGTGCCGAATCGCTTCGTCAGCCCGCGGGCATGGATGAGCGGCTGCGACGTCTGGTCGGTCGGCATGGACGCGGAATCCTACCCGAACGGCCGCGCCCGAACGGCCGCGCTCATCGGTCTCGCGGCCGATGTCGACCCGGTCGTGCAGCCGCGCCGGGGCCGCATCACTCGCCGAGCTTGTCGAGGCGGTCGTCGCGGCCGATGAGGACGAGCTCATCGGTCGCGTTGAGCCGTTCGTCTCGATGCGGGTTGACGATGACGTTCGTACCGCGTCGAAGAGCGATCGGCGAGAGGTTCAGGCGAGCTCCAAGGTCGAGGTCGCGGAGGGTCTTGCCCACCCAGGTCGCCTGCGGGTGCACCCGGACGATGCCGAAGCCGGGCGCGACGTCGAGGTAGTCGATCACGTCGGGGATGCTGAAGGCGTGGGCCACACGGGTGCCCATCTCGCGCTCGGGGTAGACGACGCGATCGGCCCCGACTCGCTCGAGGATCGCCCCGTGGAGCGCGGTCGCGGCCTTGGCCACCACGTTGCGCACGCCGAGGTTCTTGAGCGCCATCGTGGCGAAGATGCTTGGCTCTGTCGAGCCACTGATCGCGACGATCGCGTGCTGGAAGTCGCCGGCCCCGATCCCCCGGAGCGCCCCCTCATCGCTGGCGTCGACCTGGATCGCGTGAGTGACATCCGGGGCGAGCTCGTTGACGCGCGCCTCGTCGGAATCGACCGCCAGGACCTCGTGGCCGAGGGCCATCAGCTCCAGGGCGGCGGCACTCCCGAACCGCCCGAGGCCGACCACCATGACCGAGTGCTTCATGTCGCTCCTTCCGGCTTCAGCCGATCCGCATCGTCTCGACCGCGGGACGGTGCGAGACCGGGCGGGCACGCGCCGCCAATGCCAGGACGAGGGTCAGCGGGCCCATCCGTCCGACGAACATCGCCAGGACCACCAGGATCTGGCCGGGGTCGGGCAGGTTGGGCGTCAAGCCCGTGCTCAGGCCGACGGTCGCCAGCGCCGAGATCGCCTCGAAGGCGAGGTCGATGAGCCGACCGCCTACCGTGAGCTCGAGCCCGAGCAGGACGACGAACCCGAGGGCGATGAAGAGGAGGGCCACCGCGATCGCCCGGAAGACCACGATGTGCGGGATCCGCCGGCCGAACGCCGATGCCGACGGGTCGCCGCGGGCGGTCGACACGATGGCGATGAGGAGCAGGCTGAACGTGTTGACCTTGATCCCGCCCGCGGTGGACCCGGACGCCCCGCCGATGAACATGAGGGCAACGAGGACGAGCAGCGAGGCCTCACCGAACCTGCCGAGGTTCAGCGCACTGAAGCCCGCGGAGCGCGCCGTGGCCGAGTGGAAGACCGCGTTCGTTACCCGGTCCGCCGCCGGCAGCCCGCCGAGCGTGGCCGGGTTGGACCACTCCAGGAGCGCGATGATCGCCGCACCGCCGACGAGCAGCAGGACCGACGTCGCGAGGACGATCTTCGTCTCGAGCGCCAGGCGCTGCCAGCGCCGCTTGTAGACGACGTCGCCGACGATCGCGAAGCCGAGGCCGCCGACGACGAACAGGACGGCGATGGCGCCGAGGACGACCGGGCTGCCCACGAACTCGCTGAAGCTCCGGAAGCCGCCCAACGTGTCGAAGCCGGCGTTGTTGAACGCAGAGATCGCGTGAAAGATGCCGCTCGTCGTCGCCGAAAGCGGGTCCCACCCGCGGCCGAGGAACGCGACGGCCAGGACGATCGCCCCGGTCACCTCGGCGATCGCCGTGAAGACCGCGACCTGACGCACCACGGCCGTGACGCTGCCAAGGTCCGGGGTGCCCGTGGAGGCCTGGACGAGGATCCGGTCCCGCAGGCCGGTCCGGCGGCCGACGAGCAGGAAGAGCAGGAGGGTCGACCCGGTCATGAACCCGAAGCCACCAATCTGGATCATCGCCAGGATCGCGACGTGGCCGAACGTGCTCCAGTGCGTCGCCGTGTCGACGACGACGAGCCCGTTCACGCAGACGGCCGACGTGGCGGTGAAGATGGCCGTGAGCGGGTCGGTCCAGGAGCCGTCGCGAGACGCCGCCGGCAGCATGAGGATGACGGTCCCGACGACGATGAGGGCGAGGAACCCGAGGATGAGGACGGCCGCCGGTGATGGCGGCCGGCGGATGCGCTTCGGGGGCGCGATGACGAAGTCGCGCGGCCGGACCACCTCGACCCTGACGCGACGATCTCCCAGGTGTCGGCCGCGAAGCGTCACCGGTGCACTCTACCCAGCGCGTCGCGGCGACGTCGAAGAAGGGTCGACTTCGGGCCGGACGGCCCTCTGGCGGTCCGCCCCGGCGACGTAGGCTCGATTCGGCTCCGGGGTCTGCCCGGGACATCCGTGTGGCGCTGGCGACATCTCGAGGAGCATCCAACTGACCGCCTCGACGGCGTTCGACGCGCCCGTCCAGCCGCCTGCCGCGATCCTCAACCTGCGCGACCTCGGCGGCCACCGGACCCACTCGGGTGACCCCGTCCGGCGCGGGCTCGCCTACCGCTCCGCCGACCTCGCGAGGTTGGAGCCCGGCCTGGCCCGGGCCGCCCTGGAACGCCTCGGAATCCGCACCGTCTACGACCTGCGGACGACGCTCGAACGTCGGACGCACCCCGATCTCGGCAAGCTTCCGGACGGCGTGTGCTACGTCGTCGCCGATGTCATGCGCGATTCGCCGGCCGGCAGCCCGGCGAACCTCTATCGGCTGATGACCGACCCGCAGGAGGCCAACGCGATGTTCGGGGGCGGGCGGAGCGTGACCTTCTTCGAGGAGCGCTACCGGGAGTTCGTGTCGCTCGGCAGCGCCCGTGCGGCGCTCCGGCGGATGTTCCTCGGCCTCGGCAAGCCGGCACGGCTCCCAGGGCTCATCCACTGCACGACGGGCAAGGATCGAACCGGCTGGGCCGCGGCGGCGCTCCAGCTCCTCCTGGATGTACCCGAGGACGCCGTCATTGCCGACTACCTGGCCAGCAACGCTGCGCTCACCGGGACGGTGGATCAGGCGCTGGACCACTTCGAGGCAGCGGGCGGCGATCCAGCCGCGCTCGAGCCGCTGACCAGGGTTCGCCTGAGCTATCTCCAGGCGGCGCTCGGCGAGATGCATCGAGCGTACGGATCGATCGCCGCCTACTTCACGGATGGCCTCGGCATCGACGACGCCGGGCAGCGTCGCCTGCGGGACGTGTTCATCGGCGACTGAACCAGCCGGGCCGAGCCGGCGCGTGCCGCCCGCCGGCCCGGTCAGACCTCCTTGAACTCGCCCTCGACGGTCTCCTCGCCGGATCCCTCGGCGGGCTCGCCCGCGTCCGGGCCGGCCGAGCCAACGCCAGCGTCGTCGGCGCCGCCGCCCGCGCCGCCCCGGCTCGTAACGACAGGCCTTCGTGGGCGTCTCGATGACGCATGCTGTCGGGGGCGGAGGGAAGGGCGATGCATCGACGCGCGGGTCTGTCAGATGCCGGAGCTGCGGGAGCGGTCCTGCTCGTCATTGCCCTCGCCGGTGCGGCCTGCAGCCCGACTCCGAGCCAGAGCCCATCGCCGTCGCCGACCGCGACCCCATCGACAGCCGCCAGCCCATCCCCGACCGCGGCGCCGGTCGCGGGCGTCGACTGGGGCGAGCCGGTGCGCCTGCCCGGCAGCGAGCAGCGCGTCAGCGCTGCGTCCGGCGTCTCCTTCGGGGACCGGATCATCGTCGCCGCCACGATCATCACCAGCGAGATGTTGACGATCGGGATCTGGTCTTCGGCCGACGGGATCGACTGGAGCCTCGACACGCCCGACGAGCTCGCCGCCGCCCGCGTGACCAGGCTGATCGTCGGGCCGACCGGGCTCGTGCTCGCGGGGTTCGCGTCGACCTCGCGGGCGCTGACGCCGGGCTCCACCGTCCGCGCCGCCATGTGGACGTCGCCGGACGGTCGCGCATGGACGGACGTGGCCGCCGGTCCGGAATTCGACCGCGGCCTCATCGCCGACATCGCGAGCAGCGGATCGGAGCTCCTGGCGATCGGCCATCGCCCGGCGACGACGCCGGCCGAGGAAGCCTGCCCGACCGCGATGGTCTGGCGCTCGCCGGATGGCGCCGCCTGGGAGGTCGTCGAGGGTCCGGCGCCGTGCAGCCGCGTCTCGTCGGTCGCGGGTCGGGACGGCC
>DASWGY010000136.1:0-17244 GCA_036393495.1 Candidatus Limnocylindrales bacterium | reverse complement strand
TCGTCGCGTCGCGGGTGATGACCCGGTCCACGAGCCGCGGCGCGTCGGGCCCGGACACGCGGTACTTGAAGAGCGGGGTGACGTCGATGAGGGCGGCCGCCTCGCGGATCGCGTTGTACTCGATGTCGTGGGCATCGGCGTAGACGGACGAGGCGAAGTAGCCCGACCACTCGCGCCACTGCTGCTTGCGGTTGAGGGGCGCAGTCGCGGGATGGAAGGCGGTGCCGATGCTCACGTGCTCAGAGACCTCCGGGGCGCTGCGGACCGCCAGTATGCATGGACCGTATGCAGCTTGGATGCCCCGGCTCGGGCGACGAAACGGCCGTCAGATGGGCCGAACCGGCACGGACCGGCCCGACAGCCGTCCATCGGGCGGAACACCCGGCGCGCCTGGCGGGACGGCGGCTAGACTGCATGAAGTCGATACAGGCTGGATTGCGGCGCGGCCCCCGGCGCCGGGAGCGAGGAGACGCGTGGCGCAGCGCTACGACGCGGTGATCATCGGCGGCGGGCACAACGGCCTCATCTCGGCCGCCTACCTCGCCCGGGCCGGCCTCCGGACCCTCGTCCTCGAGCAGCGCCACGTCCTGGGCGGCGCCGCCGTCACCGAGGAGGTTTTCCCCGGCTTCCGCTTCTCGGTCTTCAGCTACGTCGTGTCGCTCCTCCGGCCCGAGATCATCCGCGAGCTGAACCTCCCGGCCCATGGCCTCGACATCCTGCCGCTGGACGGGACGTTCACCCCGCTCCGACCGGGCGAGGGCCGCCCGGCCCCGATGGACGCGGCCGGCAACCCGATCGGGACCGGCGACTACCTGTGGCGGGTCAACGACCATGGCCGCACGATCCGGGAGCTTCGCCGCTGGTCGAAGAGCGACGCCGAGGCCTACGAGGAGTACGGCCAGCTCATGGTCGACATGGCCCGGTTCATCAAGCCGATCCTGTCGATGGTCCCGCCGGACCCGGCCTCGAACGACCCGCGGCCGTTCCTGCCGCTGACCGGCCTCCTGCGGTCCTTCCAGAAGCTTAGCGAGCGCCAGCAGGCGGTCTTCGTCCAGCTGATGACGATGTCGGCCTTCGACTTCCTGTCGCAGTGGTTCGAGACGGATCCACTGAAGGCGACGATGTCGGCCTCGGGGATCATCGGGACGTACCAGGGGATCAAGAGCCCCGGCACGGCCTACGTCCTGCTCCATCACTACATGGGCGAGATCGACGGCGCATTCCGGGCCTGGGGCATCCCGAAGGGCGGCACCGGCGGCATCTCGGACGCGATCGGATCGGCCGCCCGGGCCCAGGGCGCGGAGATCCGGATGGAGGCGCGGGTCGGGCGGATCCTCGTCCGCGGCGGCCGGGCGGTCGGCGTCGCCCTCGAGGACGGCGAAGAGATCCTCGCCGACACGGTCCTGTCGTCGCTCGACAGCCGCCAGACGTTCATCAACCTCCTCGAGCCGGGCAGCCTCGACCCCGACTTCGAGGCCGAGGTCCGGCGGTTCAAGTTCCGGGGTTCGTCGGGCAAGGTGAACATGGCCCTCGACGGGCTGCCCTCGTTCACCGCTCTCCCGGGGCCCGGCGAGCACCTCCGCGGTGCGATCTCGATCAGCCCCTCGACCGACGAGATGGAGCAGGCCTACGACGACGCGAAGTACGGCCACTGGAGCCGCCGGCCGTACATCGACATCATCATCCCGACGCTCGTCGACCCGTCGATGGCGCCGCCCGGCAAGCACGTCATGAGCTGCTTCGTCCAGTACGCGCCATACCACCTCGACCCCGCGCTCGGGTCATGGGACGACAACCGCGAAGCGTTCGGGGATGCCGTTGTCGACCGCATCAGCGAGTTCGCCCCGGATCTGAAGTCGAAGATCCTCCACCGCAACGTCCAGACGCCGCTCGACAGCGAGCGGACGACCGGTCTCAGCGAGGGCAACATCTTCCAGGGCGAGCTTTCGCTCGAGCAGCTGTTCTTCAGCCGGCCCGTGCCCGGCTGGGCCCGATTCCGGACCCCCGTCCGAGACCTCTGGCTGTGCGGCTCGGCGACGCACCCGGGCGGCGGGATCATGGGCGCGAACGGCCGGATCGCGGCGATGGAACTGCTGCGATCACGCGGAAAGCGCGTGGCGTGATGGCTGGTCTGTCGCGCGCCGCGGCCGCCTGGGACGCCATCGTCATCGGGGGCGGTCATAACGGCCTCGTCACCGCCGCGTACCTCGCGAAGGGCGGTCTCCGAACGCTCGTCCTGGAGCGACGCGAGCGAATCGGCGGCGCTGCCGACACCAGCGATCTCGCGAAGGGTTTCCGCGTCCCGACGCTGGCCCACACGGTTGGGCGCCTCCGGCCGTCCGTCCACCGGGATCTCGACCTCAAGCGCCACGGCCTGGCGCTCGTGGCCCCGGACGTGCGGGTGTTCGCGCCGTCGCCCGACGGCCAGGCCGTCACGTTCTGGGACGATGTGGCGCGGACCTCCGAGGGCCTTCGCTCGATCTCGACGGCCGATGCCGACGCCTACCCGGCGTTCGACCGGCTCGTCCGCTCGCTCGGCCGATTCCTCGATGAGCTGGGGCGGTCGACCCCGCCGGACGTGCGCGCGCCGGGGATCGCTGATGCGCTCACGGGGCTGAAGCTGGGCCGGACGTTCCGCGGCCTCGGCAAGGGCGATTCGCGGACGATCCTGCGGGTCCTGCCGATGGCCGTCGCGGACTTCGTGGCCGAAGCCTTCGAAACGGATGCAGTCCGCGCGGCCCTCGCCTGGCGCGGCGTTCGCTACTGCGCCGTCGGGCCGTGGTCGGCAGGCACGGCCGCGGTGCTCCTCATGGACGCGGCCGGCAACGACGGCGGCGCGGCCGGGGACTCGGTGTTCGCGCGGGGCGGACCGGGGGCGGTCGGGGCGGCCCTGGCCTCTGCGGCGCGCGCGTCTGGTGCCGAGATCCGGACGGGTGCCGAGGTCACCGCGATCACGACCCGCGACGGGCGGGCAACGGGCGTCGTCCTGGCCTCGGGCGAGGAGATCGCGGCCCGGGCGGTCGTCTCGGGTGCCGACCCGAAGCGGACCCTCGTCGACCTCGTGGATCCCGTGGCGCTGGGTCCCAGCCTCGGCTGGCGGGCCGGCAACATCCGGACCCCGGGCGTCGTCGCCAAGGTCAACCTGGCCCTGAAGAAGCTGCCGGTCTTCCCGGCCGCGGGCGGGGAGGGGGAGCGGCTGCTGCGCGGCAGGATCGTCGTTGCGCCGGGCATCGATGCCATGGAGCGCGCCTTCGACGCCTCGAAATCCGGGCGGTCCAGCGAGACCCCCGTCCTCGAGGCGACGATCCCGTCGCTCGTCGATCCGCTTCTGGTCGAAGGGGCAAGGCCCGGCTCGCACGTCATGAGCGTCATCGCCCAGTACGCGCCGTACCGGCTCCGCGACGAGGCCTGGGACAAGGCCACGGCCGATGCCTTCGGCAACCGCGTGCTCGAGGTCCTCGAGGGCGTGGCGCCTGGGATCGGCAAGCTCGTGGCTCATCGCCAGGTGCTCTCGCCGCTCGACCTCGAGCGCGACTACGGCCTGACCGGCGGTCACCCGCTCCACGCCGAGCCCGGCCTCGACCAGTTCTACGCCTGGCGGCCGATGTTCGGCCACGGCCGCTACCGGATTGGCGGCCTCGACGGGCTCTACCTGTGCGGCTCGGGTGCCCACCCCGGCGGCGGCATCACCGGCGGCCCTGGCCAGAACGCCGCCCGCGAGATCCTCAGCGACCTGAAGCGCCGCATGAGCTAGGCGCCGGCCGCCCCCGAACTCGCGGCAGGGCGAATTTCACCGCTGTTCGGGACCGCCCGCCGCGTCTACTCTGCCGCTCATGAGCGCGCCGTTCGTCGGCCGTCGGCGGGAGCTCGCGGAAGTCACTGCGCTCATCCGGCAGTCGAGCCACGATCGAGCCCCGGCGGCGGCGCTGATCACGGGCGAGCCGGGGAGCGGGAAGACGCGCCTTCTTGCCGAGATGCTGGCCGGGCCTCGCGCCGCACGGCTCGTCCGGGTCGTCGGCTTCGAGCCCAACCAGGGCGTCCCGCTGGCCGCCGTCGGCGAGGTCATCCGCCAGCTGTCGACGGTACCGGTCCACGGACCCAGCCTCGAAGGGCTCGTCTTCGGGGGCCGCGAGAAAGCGAGTCGCGCACCCCTCCGGATCTTCGAAGCCGCCCACCGCGCGCTCTCGTCGCACGGTCCGCTCGTGATCGGCATCGACGATCTCCAGTGGGTCGACGACCAATCCCTCGGCTTGATCCACTACCTGGTCCGTGCGGCCGAGCCTGCCCGCCAGCCGTTGAGCATCGTCGCCGTCGCTCGCCCATCGCCCGCCGCGACGGCGTTCAGGTCGACGGTCGAGGGCGGCCTGTCGCCTCAACGCCGCGTCCTCTTCGACCTCGGGCCTCTGCCGCTCGAGGATGGCTTGTCACTGGCCCGATCGATCGACGACAGCCTGGACGATGCCGCCGCGATCGCGCTCTGGCAGCGGGCCCGCGGCTCGCCGTTCTGGCTGGAGGCCCTCGCCAGGACCGGTGGTGATTCTGAGCCGTCGAGCCTCATCGCCGAGCGCTTCCGCGCCCTTGGCGGAGAGTCCGGCACCTTGCTCGCCGCGCTCGCCGTCGGAGCCCGGCCGTTCCTGCTCGACGAAGTTGCCGAGCTTCTCGAGTGGCCGATCGACCGCGTCCGTCATGCCTCGGACGAGCTCGTTGCACGGGGCCTCGGCGTCGAGGTCGGCGGGACGATCCGCCTGGCCCACGACCTCATCCGCGAGGCTGCGACGGATAGCCTGCCGGCCACGGCTCGACGGCGACTTCATGCGCGCATCGCGGACTGGATCGAGGTCGCGGCCGGCGAGGACGTGAAGCAGCTGCGCGAGGCGCTCGACCATCGCGTCGCCGCCGGCCAACCCACGGCCGGGCTCGCGCTCCGACTCCTCTCGTCTCCCGGTAGGCGCCTGCTGAGCGGTGACGACCTCCGGCTCCTCGCATCGATCAGCGATGGACTCGAGCCGGGCAAGGTGGAGCGGATCAGCATCGATCGCGCGCTCGGCGAGCTCGGTGCCGCCATCGGCGAGGTGGAGCTCGCCCTCGAACGCTGGGCCCGGGTCAGCGAGCAGACCGCCAACGACTCGGAACGGCGCGAGGTGGAGACGCAGGCGGCCCTGGCCGCCTACCGCTTCGGTCGTCGAAGCGACGCCCATGAGCACCTCGACCGCGCCCGCGCCCTGCCGGCAGCGAGCCTCGAGGCGACCGTACGGCTCGAGGCCCTCCAGGCCGATGTCGAGCTCTGGCTCGACCACGAGACCGCGGCCGGCAGCCGGACCGCGGAGCGCGCGGTCGCGGCGGCCGAGGAGATGGCCGCGACCAGCGGCGGGCTCGAGCGGCTTTCGCCGGCGGCTCGCCGGGCGTACCTCGCCGCGCTCGAGGTCGCGGTCGACGGTGCGATGCAGGAGGACCGCGACGACGACGTCGTCAATCTGGCCGAGCAGTGCGTGCGCGTCTCCGTGAGCCTCGATGAGGAGGCTCACATCGCGGCGCGGATCAGGGCCGCGCAGGCCCTGCGGACCGTGGCACGCCCCCGGGAAGGCGAGGCGCAGAGCCGCCAGGCGTGGGACGCGTCGAAGCGCGTCGTCCTGCCGATGCTGACGGTCGAAGCCGGCCGCGGTCTCGCTCGCGTCCTTCGTGAGATGGGCCGACTGGCCGACGCCCATGCCGTCGCTGTCGAGACGTGGCAGCTCGAGGCAAGACTCACCGACGCACCCAAGCACTGGGGCAGCGCCGCCTCGATCCGTCACATCATCGAGCTCTCATTCGAGGATGCGGCGGCAGCGCTGGGCGCCCTTCGCCGCGATGCCGCGGCCGAACCGGACCCCCATTACCGCGAGGACCTCCACGAGGCCATTGCGGCCTGGCAGGCCCGTGCTTCGGGCGCCAAGGCCGCGACCGAGGTGGAAGCCGAGCTCGGCGCGGCGCACGCTGATTCCACCCTGGCGCGCTGCCCGCGCCACAGCTCCACGCTGGCACTCGTGACCGGGGAGCTCCTCGCCCGCATCGGACGCGTCGACGACGCCCGCCGGGCGCTGGCCGAGTGGGACCGCCGGCCCGGCACCGGCCGGGTCAAGCGCGAGCTGTACCGGATGCGGACGGCCGCTGCGATCAAGGCCGCGGAGGGCGACGACCCGGCTGCGATCTCGATCCTGGAGACGTACGCCCAGAGCCTCGAACAGGCCGGCCTCAATCTCGAGCTCATCTGGGCTCGAATCGACCTCGGACGGTCGCTCGCGAGGGTCGATCGCGATCGTGCGATCGTGGCGTTCACGTCGGCGGCCGACCTCGCCGATCGGTGCGGCGCCGTGAGCGAAGCGCGCCTCATCGCCCAGGCCCTGCGTGGCCTGGGCGTCCGTGCCTGGCGGCGCGGCGCCGCGACCGGCGGAGGTGGCCTGACCGCCTTGAGCCCACGCGAGCTGGAGATCTCGCGCCGAGTCGCGGATGGCGCGAGCAACCGCGAGATCGGCGAGGCCCTGGTCGTATCCCCGAAGACGGTCGAGCGGCACGTGACGAACATCCTGGCCAAGCTCGGGCTGCGGAACCGGACGGAGCTGGCGTCGCTCGTTCGGTCCGCCGTGGTACGGGGTTCACCCGATGAATGAGGGTCCGGCCAGGCCCTAGCGTCCTCGGCACGATCGACGATGGTCGCGACGTCCCCGAGGTCCCCCTGATGGCCATGGTCCTGCTCGTCGCCGCTCCCTCTGCCGGCCAACCGGTCCTCGGACCGGAGGCGGCGCAGCGGCTGGCCGATCTGGGCATCGGCCGGATCGCGCTCCTCGCCGACGACGCCGGCATCGGGGTCGTGCTGGAGGGCTGGGCATTCGACCCCGCCCGCGTCGACGACGCCGTCGGGTCGGTATTTCCGGCCGCCGGCGACACGGATGTCCGGGTCCTTCACGACGTCGAGCTCGTGGCGGTCGCCCCGGCGCCCAGTGGAAGGAGTGGAGGATGAACCGGTACCTGCGCCTGCCGGCGGCGATGCTGGCGGCTCTCATGCTCATGGCGGTGACCGCGTCGGTGGCCTCGGCGCACTCGCACACCATCGGCAGCAACGGCCAGGTGATCGCCAACGGCCAGAACCACTACGCATTCGTGATGCAGGCGGACGGCACGTTCCTGACCTGCGACACGTTCACCGCGCTGGCCAATCAGGGCCCCGCCTGGTTCGGCCTGGAGACCGCCCACCACGGGCCCGATTCGGGCGACCCGGGGCGGGGCGACGGCTGCTACCTGGCGGACGCCAGCCCGCTGAGCGAAGCGGATGACGTGAACCCGGCGATCGACTGACGTCTTGCCGAGGCGGAGCCGGCGTCGTCGCTGGCTCCGCCGACGACCGTCGATCCCCGGCGATCGGGAACTCGGGCTCAGCCCGCTTCGGCGGGGGAGCCGGTTTCGGGCGGGGTCTGCACGTCCGTCTCGACGTCGGCGTCGGTGGCCGGGTCAGGCTCGCGGGGGACCCTGACGTTGCGGCCCTCGCGGCGACCCAGGCGCTGGGCGGCGCGGGCGGCGACCGGCCCGCTCTCGACCGACCGCCCGATCGAGTGGAGGAAGAAGGCCGAGATCACGGCGGCGATCGGGATGCCGAAGATGGCCCCGCTGATGCCGGCGATCTTGCCGCCGACGAGGACCGAGCCGAGGACGATGATCGGGTGGATCCGGAGGGCCTGGGCCATGAGCCGCGGCTGGAGGCCATTCATGACGAGGAGCCAGCCGACGGCCATGATGCCGAGGGTCCCGAGGGTCGCGTCCGGCCTGGTGATGATCGCGACGAGGACGGGCGGCGCCCAGGCGAAGAACGGCCCGAAGAACGGGATCGCCATGAGCAGCCCGGCCGCCGCGGCCGTCGCGGCCAGATAGTCGAGGCCGAACGCCATGCCGGCGATGACCGCGACGGCGGCGTAGACGGCACCGAGGATCGCCTGGCCCCGGAGGAAGCCGCCGAACGAGCGGGCCACGCTCGTCTCGAGGAGCCGGGCCTCCTCCTTGTACTGGGGCGGCACGAGCCGGAAGAGCGAGGCCACGAGCCGGTCTCGGTCGGCGACCATATAGAGCGACAGGATCAGGATCAGCAACAGGTTCGCGATAGCGCCGAGGCTGGCGACGGCAACCTGCTGGAGCGGTCCGGCGAGCTGGGTCGCGTAGCGGTTCAGGTTGTCGAGGAAGGTCCGGGCCTGGGCCGCCAGGTCGATGTCGGTCAACCCCAGCCCGTTCACCCGCTCCTGCCACGGCGCCAGGATCCGGGGCAGGTCCTGGTGCAGCGTCGGGACGCTGGCGATGAAGTTCTGGACCGAGGTGGCGAGCGCCCCGGCGACCGCGACGACGAGGACCACGAGGGCTCCGAACAGGAGGACGTAGACGATGAACACGGCCCCGGTCCGGGACAGGAACGGGATCGTGGCGACGCGGGCGACGAGCGGCGTCAGGATGAAGGCGAGGAGCCAGGCCAGGAAGAAGACGAGGATGAGGTCCCCGAATGCCGCCAGGAGATTGGCGAAGTAGCCCAGGACGACGAAGGTGAGGGCGACGACCGCAAGAGCCAGGACGGCGTCGAGCCAGCGTCGCTCCCGGGGCGTCAGCCCGAAGCTCACGGTCCGCCGCTCCGGCTGCGTCAACGGAGCCCCATCTTCTGGCGAGCCTCGGCCAGCGTGGCCTCGGCCATCGGCCGGAGGCGGTCGGCCCCTTCCTCGAGGACGCCGGCCACGCGCTCCGGGTGCGCCTGCAGCTCGAGGTAGCGCTCCCGCGCCGGGGCGTAGTGGCGGATGATGCGGTCGGCGAGGAGCTTCTTCGTGTCGACGCAGCCGGTCCGGGCGGTCCGCTCACCGTCCTGGATCTCGAGGTAGTCGAGGCCGAAGAAGCGGTGGAGCTGGCAGACGTTGCAGACCTCGGGCCGGCCGGGGTCGGTCCGCAGGATCCGCTGCGTGTCGGTCACCATCGACATGACCTGCTTCCGGATCAGGTCCGGATCGCCGAGGATGTCGATCGTGTTGCCGATCGATTTGCTCATCTTCCTGACGCCGTCCGTGCCGAGCACCGTCGGCGCGTCGGTGAAGACCGCCTGGGGCTCGGGAAAAGTCTCGCCGTAGCGGCGGTTGAAGGCCCGGGCGATCTCGCGCGACAGCTCCAGGTGGGCCTCCTGGTCGCGGCCGACCGGCACGTACGTCGCCTTGTAGATGCCGATGTCGGCGGCCTGGAGGACCGGATAGGTCAGGAGCCCATGGTTGATGTCATCGGGCTGCGACTCGCGCTTCTCCTTGTAGGTCGGCGTCCGTTCCAGCCAGCTGACCGGCGTGACCGTGGCGAGCAGCCAGGCCAGCTCGGTGTGCTCCGGGCGGTGGCTCTGGACGAAGAGCGTGCAGCGCTCGGGATCGAGGCCGAGCGCCAGCAGCGACGCGGCCATATCCCGGGTCCGCTCGCGGAGGACGTCGGCGTCGTGGGTGCTCGTCAGGGCGTGGTAGTCGACGATGCAGTAGATCGACTCGTACTCGTCCTGGAGGCGGACGTAATTCCGGATGGCACCGAGGTCATTGCCGAGGTGGGCGACGCCCGAGGGTTGGATGCCACTGAACGTCCGGAGCGACGTGGCAGGGGGGCGCTCGGGCGAGGTCGTGGCCGGACTCGTCATCGTCGGCCGAGTGTAGCCGACCGTGTCGGGACGCCGACGCCATCGGGCGGCCGTCGCCGCCGTGTCCACCTCGGCCCTCGATGGCGGCGATTCGCGCCGGACGCAGCGCGGGCCTCGGGCCCCGACCGCGCCGCTACCATTCCGGCATGAGCCGCCCCGCGTCGCCGACTCGCCCGTGACCGCTCCGCTGCGCGTTGCCGTCCTCGGGGCGGGGACTGTTGGGCGCGAAGTCGTCCTGGCCCTCCTCGAGCGGCCTGATTCGCTTCGCACGGCCGACGGGGCGCCGCTCGAGATCCGCGGCGTCGCCGTCCGCGACCTGGCCCGCGCGGCCGCCGCCGGGATCCCGGAGGCCCTGCTGACGGACGCACCGGCCCACCTCGTTGCGGATCCCGAGGTGGACGTCATCGTCGAGCTCATGGGCGGCGACGAGCCGGCTCGGACCCTGATGGCGGCAGCGCTCGGTGCCGGGAAGCACGTCGTGACCGCGAACAAGCACGTCCTCGCCCACCACGGCCTGGACCTCGAGGCAGCGGCGCGGCGGACCGGCGCGACGCTTCGATTCGAAGCCGCGGTCGGGGGCGGCACGCCGGTCCTCGGGGCGCTCGCGCTCGACCTGGCGGCCAACCGGATCGACGCCGTTCGAGGGATCGTCAACGGGACGACGAACCTGATCCTCACCGCAATGGCCTCGGAGGGCCGGGACTACGCCGAGGTCCTCGCCGAGGCCCAGCGCGCCGGCTACGCCGAGGCCGATCCGGTCGCCGATGTCGAGGGCGAGGACGCGGCGAACAAGCTGGCGATCCTGGCCCGTCAGGCCTTCGGATGGTGGCTCGACGTCCGGACGATCGAGCGTCGACCGGAGCTCGTGAGCGGCGGGCTCGGCCCGGCCGGGATCACCGGCGTTACGAAAGCCGACATCGCGGCGGCCGCGGAGGCCGGCTTCGCGATCAAGCTGATCGCCGCGGCCACGCGCCTGGAGGACGGCTCGGTCATGGCGGCCGCGCTGCCGTCGGCCGTTGCCCGCTCGCTGCCGCTCGGTCGGACCGACGGCGTGCTGAACCGGATCGAGGTCGACGGGGTCCCGGTCGGCCGGGTTGCGTTCAGCGGTCCTGGCGCCGGCGGCCCGGCGACCTCCTCGGCCGTGCTGGGCGACCTGGTCGCGATCGCTCGCGGGGTCGGCAGCACGTGGGCCGGCCACCCGGCCCCCGCGGCGACCGTCCGGGCGTCGCGGTTTGAGACCGGCGAATGGCTCGACGGCCCGTCCGGCCTTCGCTATCCGGTGCTCCGATGACGCCACCCGACGACGGCTACGACGCCAACGACGGCTCGATCGCCACCCCGCGCCCGCGGCTCATCGATCGCTATCGCCAGTGGCTGCCGGTCGGCGATGCCACCCCGGCCCTGTCGCTCGGCGAGGGCGCCACGCCGCTCGTCCACCTCCGGCGGTTGGGCGACCGGCTCGGTCTCGCCAACCTCCACGCCAAGGTCGAGGGCATGAATCCGACCGGGAGCTTCAAGGACCGGGGCATGGTCGTCGCGGTGGCCAAGGCCCTCGAAGCCGGGGCCCGATCGGTGATCTGTGCCTCGACCGGGAACACCTCTGCCTCGGCCGCCGCCTACGGCGCCGCCGCCGGCCTCGAGGTCGTCGTCGTCCTGCCGAAGGGAGCCATCGCCCTGGGCAAGCTCCTCCAGGCGCTCGTCGCCGGAGCCCGGGTCGTCGCCATCGATGGCAACTTCGACGAGGCCCTCGCGATCGTCCGCGAGCTCGCAGACCGGGCCGACCACCCGATCACCCTCGTGAACTCGATCAACCCTCATCGGATCGCCGGCCAGCGGACCGCGGCGTTCGAGGTCTGCGACGACCTCGGTCGAGCGCCCGACGTCCTCGCGATCCCGGTCGGCAATGCCGGCAACATCAGCGCCTACTGGGCCGGGTTCACGGACTACGCGCGAGCCGGGATCGTCGAGCGGCGACCGGTGATGCTCGGCTTCCAGGCCGCTGGTGCCGCTCCGCTCGTCGCCGGCCACCCCATCGACCACCCCGACACGATCGCGACGGCCATCCGGATCGGCAATCCGGCGTCGTGGTCCCAGGCCGTCGCTGCCAGGGATGAATCGGGCGGCCGGATCGAGGCGGTGACGGACGACGAGATCCTGGTCGCGTATCGGGACCTGGCCCGCCTAGAGGGCATCTTCTGCGAGCCCTCCTCCGCGGCGAGCCTGGCCGGCGTCGCCAGCCTGGCCAGGGCCGGGGGGCTCGAGCGCGACGCCCTCGTCGTCGCCGTCCTGACGGGCAACGGGCTCAAGGATCCGATGACTGCCGAAGCCCAGGCGGGCGGCGACATCCTCGATGCCGTACCGACCGTCGACGGGGTCCGGCGGGTGCTCGGATGGTGACCAGCTGGCTGGCCGAGCTCGACGGTCGGCGCGTGGCGGTGGAGGTCCCGGCGACGATCGCCAACCTCGGTGCCGGGTTCGATTGCCTGGGGATGGCCCTCGAGCTCACGAACCGGATCGGGCTGGAGGTCCGGAGCTGGAGCCGCGGCGCGATCGAGCTCGCGGTGGAGGGCGAGGGGGCGGGCGAGCTGCCCGCCGACGGCCAGAACCGTTTCGTCCAGGGGGTCGAGGCCGCAATCCGCGAAGCCCGCGGCTCGCTTCCCGACGGGGCGAGCTGGCGGATCGAGATGGTCAATCGGATCCCCCTCTCGCGCGGCCTCGGGTCGAGCGCCGCGGCCACCGTCGGCGGCCTCCTGGCGGCGAACGCCCTGCTCGGTGACGCCCTGTCGACCGGCGAGCTGCTCCGGCTCGCTACCGCGATCGAGGGTCATCCCGACAACGCCGCCGCGGTGCTCCTTGGTGGATTTGTCGCCTCGGCGGCGCTCGGCGATTCCGTCGAGGCGATCCGGTTCGACGTCCCGCGCGGCATCCGGGCGGTCATCTTCGTCCCCGATCTGCGCCTCTCGACGGCCGAGATGCGCAAGGTCCTGCCGGCCAAGGTGCCCCGCGAGGACGCGGTCGCGAACCTCGGCCGGGTGGCCCTCGGCGTAGCGGGCATCGCGTCCGGGCGCCGCGACATCCTCCGGATCCTGACCGAGGATCGGCTCCACGAACCGTATCGCGCGGCCGTCTATCCGCAGCTGCCGCGGATGGTCGGAGAAGCACGGGCCGCGGGTGCCCTCGGCGTCTGCCTGAGTGGCGCGGGCTCGTCGATCGTCGCCTTCACGGACAAGGTGTCGGGCGTCGCGAGAATCGAATCGGCCTTCCGCGCCGCCGCGGCCGACACCGATCTCCCGGGCCGGGTCGAGGTCGTCGCCCCGCGCAACGCGGCCGCCAGGGTCATCGCCGAACCCTGAGCGGCCGGCAGGCGCCGCTCGGCCCGGTGTTGAGCGGTCCGGTTGACGCGGCGGCGACACTGGTGACGTGGACAGCATCGGGGGACTGTTCGATTCGCTGGCCAGGGCGATCACGGGCCTCTTCGGGGGCATGGTCCGGGCGTTCGGCGACGCCGTTCAGGGCGTGTTCGACGTCTTCCAGTCGGTGCTGCCGGGGCTGTGGCTGCCGGCGATCGGCATCGCGATCGTCTTGATCGTCGGCTGGCGGCTGGCCAAGAGCTGAGCGCGGCGCACCCGCTGCGCCGATTTCGGCGACGTCAGCCGGTGTGGGCTCGAATGAACTCGAGCGCCTCGGTCCAGGCCGCCGTGGACGCGTCGGCATGCTCCACCGCGGTCCGGTCGAAGAAGGAGTGCGGGGCGCCCGGATAGGTGATCGAGCGGTGCTCGACGCCCGCCCGCAGGAGAGCCACCTCGAACGCCTCGACGAGATCGGGCGTGATGCCCTGGTCGGCACCGCCCCAGATCGCGAGGACCGGCGACGCGATCACGCCGGCCACGTCGGCAGGTGCCGGGGTGCCATTCCGCGACGGCCCGGTCGGCCAGCCGTAGAAGCCGATGAGGCCGGCGAGCCCCAGCCCCAGGGTCCCCGACAGGAACGTCAATCGGCCGCCCATGCAGAAGCCGGTGGTGAAGATGCTCGTGGGAGGGCGCCCGCTGGCCCATGCCGGATCGCGAAGCGTGGCCACGCCGGTCCGGATGTCGGCGGCAAGCGTGTCCCAGGTCGTCAGGGGCACGTGGCGCGAGTAGTCAAAGCCGGCTCCGCGATCGCCACGGCCCGCCGTCCGGGCGAAGTAGTCGATCGCCAGCGCGTCGACGCCATGCTCCGCGTAGCGCAGGGCGAGCTCCTCGTAGTAGGCGTGCAGGCCGCGAACGTCAGGCAGGATCAGGATGCCGGCCCCGGTCGGCTCGGCCGCGACCGCGCGGAAGGCATCGAGCTCGGTCCCGTCCTCGGACACGAGGACGAGATGTCCGGATTCGAGCGCACCCCCGGCGATCGGCGTGATCGGGGGCCGGCTGTCGGCGTCGAAGCACATGGCGGGGACCTCCGTGGCGTTCGAAGTCGGATCGCGCGCGACCTATCGTAGAAGACCGCACCCGATCTCCCGTCCGTCGTCCGATCCGGGAGCACGAGAAGGCGTCGAGTAGAATCCCCGCCCGATGCCAAGCCCTCTCGTCGTCCAGAAGTTCGGTGGTTCGTCCGTTGCGAACGCGGACCGGATCCGGCGCGTCGCGCGGCGGATCGGCCGCGAGCGCGCGGCCGGCTCGGATCTCGTCGTGGTCGTATCGGCGATGGGCGACACGACCGACGAGCTCCTGACGCTCGCCCACGCCATCACCGACGAGCCCGACGCTCGCGAGCTGGACATGCTCCTCGCGACGGGCGAGCACCAGAGTGCCACGCTCCTGTCGATGGCCCTCCACGCTCTCGGTGTCGACGCCATCAGCCTGACCGGCCCCCAGGCCGGAATCACGACCGACGGACGCTACGGCCGGGCAAGGATCGCGAACATCGAACCGCGTCGGATCCGGGCCGAGCTCGAGAAGGGCAACGTCGTGATCGTCGCCGGGTTCCAGGGCCAGAGCGAGACCGCGACCGACCAGGCCGAGATGACGACGCTCGGGCGAGGTGGCTCCGACACGACCGCGGTCGCCCTGGCCGCCGCCCTGCGG
The DNA here is from genome assembly GCA_036393495.1 of Candidatus Limnocylindrales bacterium. Classification (GTDB taxonomy): domain Bacteria; phylum Chloroflexota; class Limnocylindria; order Limnocylindrales; family CSP1-4; genus UBA5189. The sequence goes on along the minus strand of DASWGY010000136.1, from coordinate 2,514 downwards.
GCCGATCGATGTCAGATCTTCAGCGACGTGAAGGGCATCTTCACCGCCGATCCCCGGGTCGTCCGGGACGCCAGGCAGCTGCCCGTCATCGGTTACGAGGAGATGCTCGAGCTGGCCCACCAGGGGGCCCAGGTCATGCAGGTCCGGGCGGTCGAGCTGGGCTGGGTCAACGACGTCGTCATCGAGGTCCTCAGCTCGTTCGAGGACGCGCCGGGAACGCTCATCAGGGAGGATCCGCTCGTGGAGCAGCGCAACAAGGTCCGCGGCCTGGCCCACGACCGGAACGTCGCCAAGGTGACCCTCGTCGCGGTCCCGGATCGGCCGGGCGTGGCTCGGAGCGTCTTCGAGCCCCTGGCGGAGGCCGGCATCAACGTCGACATGATCGTCCAGAACGTCGGCCACGGCGGCGAGACGGACATGTCGTTCACCGTCCCGCGGGCCGAGCTGGGGCGGGCCAAGAAGGTCCTCGAGCCGGTCGTCCGGGAGCTCGGGGCCCGCGAGATCACGACCGACGCCTCGGTCGCCAAGGTCTCGATCGTCGGCGCCGGGCTGCACAACGCACCCGGCTACGCCGCCCGGATGTTCGGCACCCTCGCCGACGCCGGGGTCAACATCGAGATGATCTCGACGTCCGAGGTCAGGATCACCTGCATGATCGCCGAGGACGAGCTCTCGACGGCGCTCGGCGCCCTGCACGGCGCCTTCGAGCTCGAGAAGCCCGACGCGGTCGACGCGGCGGCCTTGGCTGCCGGTTGAGCGGCGCCGCCGAGCCGGTGCCGGTGGCGGCGCCGGCCTTCCTCGCCCGCCTCGAGCGCTTGGAGCGCGTCGGCTCGACGAACGACGTCGTCCGCGACTGGCTCGCAGCCGGCGTCGATGAGGTCGCCGTTGCCGTCGCCGATGAGCAGACGGCGGGTCGGGGGCGGGAGGCCCGGACCTGGACCGCCCCTCCGGGTGCCGCGCTGCTCGTCTCGCTGGGCTTCAGGCCGACCTACCTCGAGCCGGATCGGGTCTGGCGTCTGGCGGCGGTCGTCGCCCTGGCCATGGCGGACGCCGCGGAGGACGCTGCCGGCCTGCGGGCCGGCTCGATCCGCCTGAAATGGCCGAACGACCTCGTCGTCGTGGACGAAGGTCCATTCGAGATCCGGAAGCTGGCCGGCATCCTCGGCGAGACCGAGGGGCTCGGGACCGCGGATCCGCAGGCGATCGTCGGAATCGGGGTGAATGCCGACTGGCCGGCTGCCGCGTTTCCGGCCGAGCTCCAGGGCTCGATGACCTCCCTCCGCGAGGCCTCGGGCGGCCGGCCGATCGACCGGGATGCTCTCCTCGATGGGTTCCTCGCCCGCCTCGAGACCCGGCTCGAGGCGCTCCGCGGCGGGCGCTTCGATGTCGCCGGCTGGGCCGAGCGCCAGGTGACGACCGGCCGGATCGTCCGGCTCGAGGGGCCGGCCGGTCGGGCGCAGGACGTCCGGGCGACCGGCGTCGATGGCGCGTCCGGCGCCCTCCTCATCGAGGAGCTCGATCGGTGCGTCGACGGCGCCGAGCGGGCCGTCCTCTCCGGTGAGGTCAGCCACCTCCGCCTGCCCTCGATGGGCGCGGTGTAACGCCATGGCTCGACCGGTGTTCTGGAGATCAGGAGCGGCGGAGACTGCCGCTCCCCGGATCGCTCACCTCGACCACGACCGGCACCTCGTGGAGGCCGCGCGTCGGGACCCGGAGCGGTTCGAGGCCCTCTATCGGCGGTACCTGGCCCCGGTGTACAGCTTCGCCTACTACGAGCTCGGCGACCATCACGCGGCGGAAGACGCCACCGAGCGGACATTCCTCGCCGCCCTGGCGAACCTCCATCGGTTCGACGAGCGGGCACGCCCGGCCGACGGCGCGGGCGCCTCGACCTTCAAGGTCTGGCTCTTCCGGATCGCCCGCAACGTCGTGGCCAACGAACGGCGGTCGGCGCGCCGGCATCCGGCGGCGGTGCTCGACGATGCGACCGCGGCCATCGTGGCCGATCCCCTCGACGTCGAAGGGGACGCCGTCCGACGCGACGAGGCGGCCGCCGCGTGGCGGGCCGTTGGGCGCCTGCCGGGGGACCGCCGCCGGGCCGTCGTCCTGCGCTTCGTCGATGAGCTCAGCACCGCCGAGATCGCCGGCGTCCTGGGGCGCTCCGAGGGCGCGGTCCGCGTCCTCATCCACCGCGCCCTCCGGACGGTCGCCCGCGACCTCCGAGCCGGCGACGCAAGGGTGAGTAACCGGGGCGGAGGCCGATGACGATCCTCGGCCGGGACGTTGCCGAGGTCGAGGCCCTGGTCACGGATCGGTACCTCGATTCGCTCCTCGCCGCGGGTGAGATGGGTGCCACTCCGGGCCCCGGTCCCAGTCCCGGCCTCCGCGGCAGGCGCCCTCGGGCCGACGAGCTGGCGCTCGATGACGCGGTTCGGCTCGCGTCGGCGCGATTGACCCGGGACCTGCCGCGCTTCCACCCGTCGTTCCGGTTCGAGGAGCGGCTGGCCGTCCGCC
>DASWGY010000135.1:0-1646 GCA_036393495.1 Candidatus Limnocylindrales bacterium | reverse complement strand
CTCAGACCGGCGGCAGCTCCTGGAGGTCGGTCTGGGCGCCGGCGAAGAGGTCGCCGACCGCCGCCACCCGGTCGGGCAACGTCCGGATGGACCAGCGATTGGGGCGCAGGTCGGGATCGTCGAGCTCGTCCCAGGCGATCGGCGCCGAGACCGGCGCGCCGGCTGCCGGCCGGACCGCGTACGGCGCGACGAGCGTCTTGATCGGCTCGTTCTGGGTGTAGTCGAGGCGAGCCTTTCCGCTCCGTGCCTTCTTCGCCCACTCCCACGACACCAGGTCGGGCACGACCGCCCCGACGGCACGTGACAGCTTCTCGACCCAGTCGGTCGTGTGGGCGTGATCGTATTTGGGGACGATGGGAATCCAGACCTGGAGGCCTCGCTGGCCGGTCACCTTGGGATAGCCGCGGACGCCGAGGTGCTCCAGCGCGGTCCGAAAGAGCCGGCCCAGGACGAGCGTCTCCTCCCAGGTCGTGCTCGTCCCGGGATCGATGTCGATGAGGGCGAACGTCGGCCGGAAGGGCGCATCGAGGCGCGATGTCCAGGCGTGGACCTCGAAGGCCGCCTGGTTGCCGAGCCAGCAGAGCGTGGCCACTCGATCGGCGACGACGTGCTCGTTGGCCTCGCGCGCCTCGACGCCGACCTCGCGCCAGCGTCGGAGCCACGACGGGTCGGTGGGCTTGAGGTCCTTCTGCCAGAAGCCGCCACCGCCGGCGCCGTCCGGGAAGCGGTGGAGGTTGAGGGGCCGGTCCTCAAGGTGCGGGAGCATGACCGGCGCGACCAGGGCGAAGTAGCGGACGACCTCGCGCTTCGTGATGGGGCCACCGCCGTCGCCCTCGGCCGGCGGGAAGAGGGGCTTGTCGAGGTTGGTCAGCTTGAGGTCGACGCCGCCGACGTGCCAGACGCCTTCCTTGCCGAGCTTCGCGAGCGCCTCGAGCTCCGAATCGGTGGCGGACCAGGGATGGAGATGGCCGGACACGGCGCCCGTCTTCTGCGAATTCGCCGCGGGCAGCGCCGATTCGAACTCCCGGACCGTGGCCGTCGTCGCCACGGCCCGCTCGCGGATGACCTCGATGGGGTCCTTCCCCGGCTCCAGCCCCTTGTAGGCCGCCTGGCGGACGATGCCCTCGCGGGTCCAGCCGCCGAGCTCGGCCCGGATGACGAGCTCGGGCCGGACCCACGTAACGCCGGCCAGGTCACCGCCCCACCGGCCCCGGTAGTCCTTCGGCGGCGGTGGATCGAAGGGCAGGGTCGCCGTCTCGAGCTCGGCGAGGCGCCGGCGCAGCTCCACCCGCGTCCTGGCCGTGAAGCCGGACCCGACCTTGCCGGCGAAGTGGAGGCGCGGCGGGCCCGCGCCATCGGTCCCGTCCGCGTCGGTCCCGTCGGCGCCGGTTCCCTCGGCGTCGGTTCTCTCGGCGTCGCGCTCGTAGTAGCCCACGACCAGGGCGCCGAGGTCCTTCGCGTTCCCCTCGCCGGGCGTCCAGCCGCCGACCACGAGCTCCTGCTCAGGCCGGATCTTCAGCTTCAGCCAGGCTCGCGACCGTGTGCCGGGCTCGTACTTCGAGCGGCGGTGCTTGGCGATCGCGCCCTCCAGCCCCTGGGCCTCGCAGGCCTGGAGGAAGGCCAGGCCCTCCGTCTCGACGTGGCTG
>DASWGY010000134.1:0-3599 GCA_036393495.1 Candidatus Limnocylindrales bacterium | reverse complement strand
GAGGTGCCCGGTCGGCGCCACGGAAGCGTCGGCGGAAAGCTGGCCGACGACGATCCCGGTACCCGGCCGGGTGAACCAGTGGACGCCGCCGTGCCCGGCGATGACGTCGACCTCGTCCCCCACGGTGCGGTCGGCGACGCTACCCTCCTCGATCCGCCATCGGCCCCGCAGCACACCCACCGGTCCTTCCCTCCGTACGCACTCCGCTCGCAGAGGAGACGCGCGAGCTTGTCGCAGACGGTGTTCCGGTGAAGCCCCAAAGATCAGAGGCGAAGGGCATGTCGCCGAGTGCCGAATCTCCCGCCCGTTCGCCCGGGTCGGGCATGGACAGCCAAGGAGGTCGTGGAGGTTGGTGAGCCCGGAAGGACTTGAACCTTCAACCCGCTGATTAAGAGTCAGCTGCTCTGCCATTGAGCTACGGGCCCGCGGCGGGAGGATAGCGCACCGTCCCGGATCTCGCGCCGGAATCGCCTCACTCAGCCGAGGACGACCCGGACATGATGTGTTCGTCCGTCCGAGACGAGCGGAATGGCCGCTCCTCCGCCATCGAGCGCCACGTCGTCGAGCTCAGCCGAGGCGACCCCGCGGCTGACTCCGTGGGGGTTCAGGACGATGATCTGATAGCGCGAGGAGTGGTATCGGAAGTCGATCTCGTAGCCGGGCCACGCCCGCGGGATGCAGGGATCGACGACCAGCGTCGCGCCGCGCAGGCGGAAGCCGAGGATCGCCTCCATGCCCGCCGTGTACATCCAGCCGGCGGAGCCGGTGTACCAGGTCCAGCCGCCCCGCCCCACGTGTGGCGGCTCGGCGTAGACGTCGGCCGGCATGACGTACGGCTCGACCTTGTAGCGGTGGACGCCGGCCCGCGTGCTGGCGTGGTTGATCGGGTTGAGGATCGAGAACAGCTCGCCAGCCTTGTCGCCGTCACCGAGGGCGGCGAAGGCGAGGGCCGCCCAGATCGCGCCGTGGGTGTACTGGCCACCGTTCTCCCGGATGCCCGGCAGGTAGCCCTTGATGTAGCCCGGGTGGTCGGCGCCCACGTCAAACGGGGGCGTGAACAGCAGGACGAGTCCGTCGCCGCGGCGGATGAGGTACTGGTCCACCGCCGCCATCGCCCGCGCCGCGCGGTCCGGGTCGGCCGCTCCGGACAGGACAGCCCACGACTGGGCGATGGAATCGATCCGGCACTCGGCGTTCATCGCCGAGCCGAGCGGCGTCCCGTCGTCGAGGAAGGCCCGCCGGTACCAGTCACCGTCCCAGCCGTCGCGTTCCAGGGCCCGCCGGAGGGCCTTCATGTGGGCCCGCCATTGCTCGGCCCGCCGGCGCTCGCCGCGGGCCTCCGCGATCGGGGCGAACGACGCCATCACGGTGTGGAGGAACCAGCCCAGCCAGACGCTCTCGCCACGGCCCTCGTGGCCGACCCGGTTCATGCCGTCGTTCCAGTCGCCGGATCCGATCAGCGGCAGGCCGTGGACCCCCACCGCGAGGCTGGCCTCGATGGCCCGGGCACAGTGCTCGAAGAGCGAGCCGCTCTCGGCTGCGCGTCCCGGCTCGAAGTAGAGGTCGACCTGGTCGGGCCGCAGGATCGGACCGTCGATGAACGGGACATCCTCGTCGAGGACGGCGCTGTCGCCCGTCACGGCGACGTAGCGGTCGACGGCGTAGAGCAGCCACAGGCGATCGTCGGAGATCCGCGTCCGGACGCCCCGCCCCGAGGGCGGGTGCCACCAGTGCTGGACGTCGCCCTCGGGGAACTGCCTGGCCGCCGCCCGGAGCAGGTGCTCGCGGGGGAGCTGCCGCTGGGCGGTCGTCAGGGCCACGATGTCCTGGAGCTGGTCCCGGAACCCGTACGCGCCGCCGGCCTGGTAGAAGGCGGTCCTCGCCCACAGCCGGGAGGAAAGCGCCTGGTAGAGCAGCCAGGAGTTGACCATGATGTCCAGCGAGCGGTCCGGGGTGCGCACCTGGACCGTCCCCAGGACGTCATCCCACCAGGTCCGCACGGCGCCCAGGGCCGCCTCGTGGTCGGCGGTCCGCCAACGGTCGATGAGCGTTCTCGCCGCCTCGGTCCCGTCCGCCTCGCCGAGCAGCACCCGGACCTCCGTCCGGCCGCCCGGAGGCAGCTCGACGGTTGCCTGGAGCACGGCGCACGGATCCAGCCCGGCACCGACGGCGCCCTGGAGTCGGTGCCCGCGCTCGAGGCCCGCCGGCCGATCGGGCCCGCCGTTGCGACCGAGGAACTCGGTCCGATCGGCGGTCCACGCGGACGGCCGTCCGCCGAGGTCCAGGAAGGCGACCCGCCCACCGAACTCCGTGTTCCAGGGATTCCGAGCCAGGAGCGCCCCCGTCGCCGGCTCGAGCTCACTGACGAGGTGGGCCGCCGACGCGCCGCGCGCGGTGCCGAGCACCCATTCCGCGAACGCCGTCACCGAAAGGCGCCTGGTCCGGGCGGACCGGTTCTCGAGCGTCAGGACGGAGACCTTGATCGGATCGTCGAGCGGGACGAACTGGACCAGGTCGAGGCCGATGCCGTCATGGACGTGCTCGAAGCGGCTGTAGCCCGGGCCGTGCCGCGCGACGTAGGTCGATTCGTCGAGGCGGACGGGCAGGGCCGTCGGGCCCCAGAGCTCGCCGCTGTCATCGTCGCGGACGTAGATCGCCTCCCCCGCCGGATCGCCGACCGGGTCGTTGGACCATGGCGTGAGCTGGTTCTCGCGACTGTTCTCGGACCAGCTGTAGCCGGAACCCGACTCCGAGACCTGGAAGCCGAACGATGGGTTGGCAACGACGTTCAGCCAGGGGGCGGGCGTCGCCTGGGCCGGGCCCAGGACGGTGACATACTCCCGGCCACCCTCCGCGAAGCCGCCGATGCCGTTGTAGTACTCGAGATCGGGTCGCGGCGACCCACCCTCTGCCGCGATCGCGGCGGACGCCGACGCTGGCGGGACGGGCGCTCCAACCGGCCGTGCGGGACGTTCGGATCGCTCCGCCCGCTCGGGGCGCTCGAGCCGGATCACCTGGTCGGCGAGACTCCCCCGCCGACTGAGGAGGACCGCCCGGGCGGCCGCCTGGAGAAGCGTCCGCTCGTCTGACGAGAGCTTGTCGCCGCGGAGAATGTGGACGCCGCCCCGGGCGTCACGCCGCTCGTGGGCAAGCGTCGACTGGCTCGTCCGGACGAGGGTCTCGAGGGCGTCCTGGAGATCCTGGGCGTACGACACGCCGTGCTCGTTGATGATCACGAGGTCGACGTCGAGGAGCTTCAGCCGCCAGTACTCGTGGGCCCGGAGCAGCTGGCGGACGATGCCGATGTCCTCGGCCTCGTCGATCCGGACGACGACGATCGGAAGGTCCCCCGAGATGCCGAACGGCCACAGGCCCGGGGGGCCGAGCTGGTTGCGGGCCAGCAGGCCGGGCGACGGTCGGAGCGTCGGATCCGAGTAGAGAATCCGGTTGGCCAGGCGCTGGAAGAGGTGCGCCTCGTCGCCCTCGATGCCCAGGTGGTGGAGCTGGACCTGGGCCTGCGTCCAGGCCAGCGTCTCCGCCCGCTCGAAGGTCCCGGACTCCCGGTACTTGTCGGCGAGGTCCAGCACCTCGGCCCGGGA
>DASWGY010000133.1:0-5448 GCA_036393495.1 Candidatus Limnocylindrales bacterium | reverse complement strand
TCCCGGGCTATCCTCGGCCGCGTGTCGCTCGTCATCGATCGCCTGAGCAAGCGATTCGGCCGCATCCAGGCCTTGGACGACCTGGCCGCAGACGAGGGCGGTGTAGGCCAGCCAGCGGACGTGCTCGGCGTCGCCGGGGTGGCTGACCATCAGCCACAGGGCGGCGACGGCAGTGAACCCGCCGGCCAGGGCGATCCGGAGCAGGATCCCGGCGCCGAGCAGCGGCGCCCCGAACCTTCGCGGCGGCCTCGACATGATGTTCGGCTCGCCGGGCTCTCGCTCGAAGGCGACCGAGGTCGCGGAATCGATGAACAGCTCCATCCACAGGATCTGGATCGGCAGGAGCGGCTGGCCGAAGCCCGCGATCGTCGCGATGAGGATGAAGCCCAGGAAGGCCACGTGGGTCGAGACGAGGAAAACGAGGCCCTTCTGGATGTTGTCGACGATTCGGCGCCCCTCGCGCAGGCCGTACAGGAGCGTCGCGAACGAGTCGTCGCCGAGGACGAGATCCGCCGCCTCGCGGGCGACCGGGGTGCCGGACCCCATGGCCACGGCGACGTCGGCGTTGTGGAGGGCGGGGGCATCGTTGACGCCGTCGCCCGTGACCGCCACCAGGCGCCCGCTCGCCCTGGCGACGCGCACGATCCGCTCCTTCTGCTCGGGCGTGGAACGGGCGACGATGTGGAGGTTGGGCAGCTCGCGGGCGAGTCGATCGTCGTCCCAAGCGGCGAGCTCGCCGCCCGTCGCGATCCGCTCGCCGCCGAGGCCCGCCGCCCTGGCGATCGCCGCCGCCGTCGAGGGATGGTCGCCGGTGACCACGATCGTCTGGATGCCTGCCGCCTGGGCCTCGCCGAGGGCCGCACCCATGCCCGGGCGGAGCGGATCTGCGAACCCAATGAGCCCGACCATGGACCAGCCCGCGGAGTCTCCCGTCAGGCCGTCCGCCCTGGCGATCCCGATCAGTCGCTCGCCGGCCGCCGCGCCCGCCTCGATCTCTGCGTGCCATGCCTCTCGTTCGTCGTCGTGCTCGATGGCTGCCAGGGCCAGGACGGCCTCCGGCGCCCCGCTCGCGAGGCGCTCCGGGCCTCTCGCCCCAAGGGCCACCGTCAGCGAGATCGGGCGGTCACTCGTCGGCGGCTCGGCGTCGATGAGCTCATCGAGGGGCAGCTCGTGGGACGCGCCGGCGGCCTCGAGCGCCCGTTCGAGGGCCCGGGTGAACGCACCCGGCGCGGCTCCGTCCCCTCTGGCCCAGGCGTCAGCTTCCGCCCGCAAGGCGGTCGTGAGGATCGTGCGACGGACGCTGCCATCGTCGATCGGACCGCCCGGTGCCCGGATCGAGACTACGTCGAGACGGTTGACCGTCAGCGTTCCGGTCTTGTCGGTGACGATCAGGTCGATCGCCCCGAGGACCTCCTCGGCGTTGAGGCGCCGGACGAGGACGCCCCGCTTCAGGAGCCGGTACGCACCAAGCCCGAGGATCACTGCGAGCAGCACCGGCGGTTCCTCAGGGATCGCCGCGATCGCCGCGGAGATGCCGGCAAGGACGTTCTCGCCGAGCGACTGACCGCGGATGAAGCCCAGGCCGGAGACGATCGCGATCAGGGCGATGGCGACGACCAGCAGGATCCGGACGAGGCGGTCAAGCTCGAGTTGCAGGGGCGAGCGGCGGCTGACCTTGCCCGAAAGCCGGCCGGCGATCCGGCCGACCTCGGTCCCCGTCCCGATCGCGACGACCAGCCCCTCGCCCCGGCCGCCGACCACGCTCGTCCCGGCGTAGGCGATCGAGTGGCGATCGGCCATGAGCGCGGCGGTCGGATCCGGATCCAGACGGCCCGGCTCGGGCACCGATTCCCCGGTCAGGACGCTGCGGTCGAGGAGCAGCCTGTCGGCACGGCTGAGGCGGAGGTCGGCGGGCACGATGTCACCGCCCCGGAGGAGGACGACGTCGCCCGGGACGAGTGACGCGGCGGCCACATCGATCGCCGCCCCGGCCCGGCGGACCCGGGCAATCGGCGCCGAGGCGTCTCGGAGGGCATCGAGCGCTCGCTCGCCGCGGTACTCGGTCACGACGTCAGCGCCCACGATCGGCAGCAGCCCAAGGAGGATGAGCAGCCCGTCGCGGACCTCACCGAGGGCGATCGCACCGACCGCGGCCGCACCGAGCAGCAGCACGAACGGCTCGGTCGCCGCCTCGACGACCATGCGGAGCACGGATTCGCGTTTGCGCGGCTCCAGCTCATTGGGCCCCGCGAGGGCCGCGCGGCGGGCGACTTCGTCCGGCTCGAGGCCAGACGCCGGGTCCACCTCCAGGGCTTGGGCGCTCTCGGTGACCGACCGCCCGTGGGCCCAGTTGCTGATGTCGGCCGACGGTTGCGAGGTCACCTGCCCATGATCGCGGGAATCGGGGGGCGCAGCAGCGGTCGGATCGACCGGACCCGAAAGGCCGATCGGCCCGGCGCGAGCCGGAGTGCCGGCGCGGCGGCGCGGGCCGGTGCACAATCCTCGTCGTGACCAGCTCGCTCGCCGCCGAATCCACCACGCCGAAACGCATCCACGCCGACCGATCGGCGGGGACCCTGGCCATCGAATGGGCCGACGGCCACGCCACGACCTTCGACGCGGTCGGGCTCCGCTGGCTCTGCCCGTGCGCCTACTGTCGCGGTGAGGCCGGCCTGCCCGGCTGGCTCGACACCGGCCCGACCCTGACCGCCGAGCAGACCCGCCTCGTCGACGTTCACCTCGTGGGCTCGTATGCCATCGCGCCCGAATGGGCCGATGGCCACCACACGGGGTATTACCCGTTCGTGCTGCTGCGCGACCGGTGCCCGTGCGCGGCGTGCACGGCCCGGCGCTCCACCGAATCCACGCCGCGCTCCAGCTCCCGGGAGGTCCACGCGTGATCGTCTCAACGGCGCCGTTCATCGCCGGCCATCGCGTCGTCGAGACGAAGGGCCAGACCTTCGGGCTCGTCGTCCGGAGTCGCGGCTTTTCGGGCAACCTGATCGCCGGCCTCCGATCGCTGGGCGGCGGCGAGATCCACGAGTACACCGAGCTCCTCGAGGACACCCGACGCCAGGCCCTCGATCGGCTGGTCAAGAACGCCACGCTCATGGGTGGCAATGCCGTGATCTCGATGCGCTTCGACAGCTCCGAGCTGGCCGGCACGATGTCCGAGATCGTGGCCTATGGCACGGCGGTCGTCGTGACCCCGGACGCCGACGCGCCACAGGCCTTCGAGTAGGGCATGGGCGTCATCGTCCGCGCCACGATCGTCGTCTTCGGCGCCGTCACCATGCTGGGCGGCCTGGCCTCGATCGTCGCCGTTCCCGAGGTCGGTGCGGCAGGGCTGTGGGTCGTCGGGATGGGAGCCTTCCTCGTGCTCCTGCCGCTCATCGAGCGGTCGAGGTACCGGTCGGAGGCGGCCGAGAAATCGAACCAGTCGCCTGGTCCGGGTGGCGGAGAGGCGCCGGACGCCTCCGTCGAGCCGCGGTTCAGGCCGACGGCCGAGGTCTTCATGGACCCGACGACGGGCCATCGGATGCGCGTCCTCGTGGATCCCGGAACCGGCGAACGGCGGTACGTCGCGGAGGGCTGAGCCCGCCGCCGAGCAGCGCCCGCGGGGCGCTGCGCCAGCAGATCGGCGGAGCGCCTTAACAATCGCGTGCTAGATTCCGCGGCCGACCTGCGGGCGGACCGGGAGCCGGCCGAGGATCGACGTCGACGGTGATCGATCGAATGCCAGCCATGCCCGCGGTCCACCTCGTCGAGGCGGATGCCGCGCCCGACCGGAAGCACAAGCCGAGGCGGAGGCGCCGCGCCCGGTATCTCGACCGTGAGCTCTCATGGCTCGAGTTCAACGCCCGCGTCCTGCACGAGGCGCGCGATGAGCGCAACCCGCTCCTGGAGCGGGTGAAGTTCCTGTCGATCTTCGCCAACAACCTCGACGAGTTCTTCCAGGTCCGCGTCGCCGGCCTCCGGCAGCAGGTCCGCGCCGGGATCACGACGTTGCCGGAGGAGGGCCTCGGCCCGGCGGCCCAGCTCAAGGCCGTCCGATCGCGGGTCGTCGAGCTCGTGGCCGAGCACTCGTCGATCCTCCGGTCCGTCCGGGGCGACCTTCGGCGAGCCGGGATCGAGATCGTCGCCTACAGCAAGGTCCCAGGGGACCACGCTGCGCTCCGTCGCCGGTTCCTCGACGAGATCCACCCCGTCCTGACCCCGCTGGCCGTTGACCCCGGCCATCGCTTCCCCTACATCTCGACGCTGACCCTCTCGATCGCCGTCGGCCTGCGGGATCCGGACACCGGCGCCCGGAGCTTCGCCCGGGTCAAGGTGCCGCCGGTCCTGCCGCGACTCATCGAGCTCGACCGCGATTCAGGGCAGCCGGCCGGCCATCACCGCTTCGTCCTCCTGGACCAGGTCATCGAGGCCAACCTCGATCTCCTGTTCACGGGCATGGAGATCGAGGCCCACCACCTCTTCCGGGTGACCCGCAATGCGGACTTCACCCTCGAGGAGGACGAGGCCGACGATCTCCTGCTGGCGATCGAGGAGGAGCTGCGGCGACGTCGCTTCGGCGAGGCCGTCCGCCTCGAGGTCGAGCGGACGATGCCGGATTCGCTGCGACAGATCCTGATTGCCGGGATCGGGGTGACCGACGACCAGGTCTACGAGGTCAGCGGGATGCTCGACCTGACCGGCCTCAATCTCCTCGTCGACCTCGAGCGGCCCGACCTCAAGGCGGCGACCTGGAGCCCCGCCACGCCGCCGGCTCTCCAGGACCTGCCGGACGGCGAGCCGGCCGACGTCTTCGCCGCCGTCCGCGCCGGGGACATCCTTCTCCATCACCCCTACGACAGCTTCGCGACGACCGTCGAGCAGTTCCTTGACCAGGCGGCCGACGACCCGGATGTCCTGACGATCAAGCTGACGGTCTACCGGACGAGCGGCGACTCGCCGATCGTGGCCCACCTCATCCGGGCGGCCGAGCAGGGCAAGCAGGTCGTCGTCCTCGTCGAGATCAAGGCCCGCTTCGACGAGCGGGCGAACATCGCCTGGGCACGCAAGCTGGAGCAGGCCGGCGCGCACGTGGTCTACGGCCTCGTCGGACTCAAGACCCACTCGAAGACGATGCTCGTCGTCCGCCGCGAGGCGGGGGTGCTCCGCCGCTACGTCCACATCGGAACCGGCAACTACAACCCCGGGACGGCTCGCCTGTACACCGACCTCGGGTTGCTGACGTGTCGCGCAGAGCTGGGCCAGGACGTGACCGACCTGTTCAACGTCCTCACCGGGCTGTCGCGGCAGCGGGCCTTCCGCCGGCTGGTCGTCGCGCCGATGGGCCTCCGCCAGCGCTTCCGCGCCCTCGTCGACCGCGAGATCGGCCATGCCGCGGCGGGCCGGCGGGCGTCGATCGTGCTGAAGATGAACGCGCTCGTCGACCGGGACTCC
>DASWGY010000132.1:0-7542 GCA_036393495.1 Candidatus Limnocylindrales bacterium | reverse complement strand
AGGCAAGGGTCAACCGCCTGACGTCGTGACCGTCGATCTCGATCGCCCCGGCATCGACGTCGTAGAGCCGCGGCAGCAGGTAGGTCGTCGTGGTCTTCCCGGATCCGGACGGTCCGACGAGGGCGACGAGCTGGCCCGGCGCAGCCTCGAAATCGATTCCCTCGACACCGAACGGCTGGCGCGGCTCGTCCGACGCCTCGGCCGCCCCCGAACCGTCGTCCTCGGCCGCGAGCGCCTCGGCCGTGGCCGTGGGTTCGCCCGCCGCCGCAGCCGCCGCGGCCCCGTCGAGGTCAGGCCCGGCCGCCGCCGCGTCGGCCGGCGCTTCCGCCCGCGCGGCCGCCGGATAGCGGAAGGCCACGTCGCTGAAGCGGACATGGCCACGAACCGTGGCCCGGTCGAGGGCCACCGCGTCGGGGGCGTCGACGATCCCGGGCTCCATCTCGAGGTACTCGAAGATCCGGTCGAACAGGGCCAGCGCGCCCTGGATCTCGACCTGGACGTTGAGCAGCTGGCCGAGCGGGAAGAAGAGCCGCGACTGGAGTGTCGTGAAGGCGACGATGTCGCCGATCGTCGGGGCGCTCGGGTCGCCGCCGATGGCCAGCCAGCCGGCGAGCCAGTAGACGAACGCCGGGGTGATCGAGAAGACGGTTCCGACGATCATGAAGAACCACCGGCCTACCATCGCCTGGCGGATCTGGAGGCCGGCCAGGCGGCGGTTGAGGCCGACGAACCGTTTCACGGCGGCGCCCTGCTGGCCGAACGTCTTCGAGAGCAGGATCCCCGAGACCGACAGCGTCTCCTCGGTCACCGCCGACAGCTCGGCCAGGGAGCGCTGGGTCTCCCCGCTGATCTCGCGCCGGACCTTCCCGACGCGATAGGTCAGGTACATGAAGAACGGCAGCATCCCGAGCGACAGGGCCGTCAGCCGCCAGTCGATGATGACCATCGCGACGACCGTGCTGAGCGCGACCGCCAGGTTCGAGGTCAGTGAGGCCGCCGTGTCCGTCACGACCCCCTGGACGCCGCCGACATCGTTGGCCAGGCGGCTCTGGATCTCGCCGGTCTTCGTCTCGGTGAAGAACCGCAGCGGCATCCGCTGGAGATGCTCATAGAGGGCACCCCGGAGGTCCTGCATGACGCTCTGGCCGATGAGGTTGTTGAGGTAGCTCTGGCCGAGGCCGATGAGCCCAGACACGATCGGGACGACGATCATCAGGCCGACGTAGAGGTTGAGTCGGCCGAAGTCGAGGCCCGGGATGGCGTCGTCGATGAGGAGCTTGAGCAGGATCGGGTTGATGAGGCCGAGTCCGCTCGTCAGCAGGATCGCGGCGACGACAACCGCGACCTGGAGCCGGTAGGGCCGGAAGAAGGCGACGATCCGGCGGATCGTCCGACCGCGTCGCTCGGGCGGAATCGGCGGCGGCGGACCGGCGGCCGGGTCCACCCCGAAGCGGCGCGAGACCCGGCTGCCCCCGGCGCTCATCGGCGAACCCCGGCCCGAACCGCCGCGCGAGAAGCTCACCAGGCGGTGAGTGTCCTCACCAGGCGGTGAGGGTATTCGCCTCGGTGATGCCCTGCGCCTCGAGCCAGCGCTCGGCGTCGATCGCGGCCTTGCAGCCGTCTCCGGCCGCAGTCACGGCCTGGCGGTAGCGGTGGTCGTGGACATCGCCGGCAATGAAAACGCCGTCGATCTTGGAGTGGGTCTCGTCGTGGACGACCAGGTAGCCCTTGGCATCGACCTCGAGCCAGTCGCGGAACGCCTCCGTGTTGGGCTTGTGGCCGATGGCGATGAACAGACCTTCGATCGGCAGCGTCGTCGTCTTGCCGGTCGCCGTGTCGCTGAGAGCCAGGCCCTCGACCTTGGCGTCGCCGAGGACCTCGTCGATCGCGGTGTTGGTGTGGATCTCGATCTTGGGGTTGGCCCTGGCCCGCTCGACCATGATCTTGCTGGCCCGGAACTCGTCGCGCCGGTGAAGGAGATGGATCTTCGAGGCGAAGCGGGTCAGGTAGGTCGCCTCCTCGAAGGCCGTGTCACCGCCGCCGACGACCGCGATCTCGCGGTCGCGGAAGAAGAAGCCGTCGCACGTCGCGCAGGCGCTGACCCCCCGGCCCCGGAGTCGCGTCTCGCTGTCGAGGCCCAGCCACATCGCCGACGCACCGGTCGCGATGACGACCGCTTCGCCGCGGTACTCCACGCCGCGGGCCCACAGCCGGAACGGGCGGTCGGAGAGGTCCACTCGGTCGATGTCGACGTCGACGATCCGGGTTCCGAAGCGCTCGGCCTGGGCCCGGAACAGGCCCATCATCTCGGGGCCCTGGATGCCCTCGGGGAAGCCCGGGTAGTTCTCGACGTCGCTGGTGAGCATCAGCTGGCCACCGGGCGCCGAACCGGCGAGGACGATCGGCTCGAGGTTGGCCCGGGCGGCGTAGATCGCGGCAGTCAGGCCGGCCGGACCGGAGCCGACGATGATCAGCTTGGATTCGGTCCGGCCGTCGCCGAGCCCGGTCGCCGCGGGGCCACCGGGAGCCGTGGCCACGTCGGGCGCGAGGGCGATCGACAGGCCGCCGACTGGCGCTGTCGCAGCCGGGGCGGCGACCGCCGTATCTCCTGAGAAGTCGATGGAAAGCCCGCCGAACGGGGCGGGCTTGCGGGGCTCGGACATCGACGCCATCGTATCACGACGCCGATACCCCTGGGGGGTATGAGGTCAGCCCTCGAAACGGCGCAGGACTCCCTCCGGCGGCGGCTCCGGTGCCTCGGCCTTGACCCCCGAGATCGCCTGCCCGAGGCGCTCTCGAGCCGATCGCAGGTCACGACCGGCAACCGAGCTGACGACGAACCGGGGCGCCACCACCCCGGCCGACGGTCCGTATTCGCCCCTGAAACGGGCCGGCCAGTCGGCACCGAACCGCTCGAGGTCCGCGGTGAGGTCGGGACGGGTCGGCGCCCCGACCACGAGGAACTCATCGCCGCCATCGCGGATCGCGATCGAGGCGTCGATCTCGGAGAGTGCGGTGGCGAAGGTCCGCAGGACCCGGTCGCCCATCTCCTGGCCGAAGGCGTTGTTGAACTCGCGGAAGCCGGCCAGGTCCCCGAACGCGATGGCCACGGGGACGTCGGCGATTCCCGGTACCGCCTCGAACACGCGAGCCAGCCGGTCGAAGGCGACATAGCCCGGGATGCCCGTCTTGCGGTCGAGATCGACGCGCTGGTAGGCGGGCCAACGGAAGCGCTCGGCGAACGGCCGCTCCGCGCTCTCGAGCCACTCCACGATCGCCGCGGTCAGCCACGGCACCTCGGGATCGAGGGCCCGCCACCAGCCCGCGGCCTCCTGGGTCCGGGCGAACCAGCCGGCCGTCGGCCCCGGGTCGAAGGCCGGATCGAGGGTCGAGAGGAGGTCGACCGCGGCGAGGCTGGTGAGCGGATCGGCGAACTGGCCCTCATCGGCGAAGCCGCCATCCGCGGTTCGATGCGCGCGGACGAAGGACACGATCCCGGCCAGCAGGGTGGGACGGTAGTCGAGCGTCCAGAGGGCGACGCCGAGATGGGCGTTGGCGGACGTCAGGGGGACGGCCTCGAACGGGAACCGGGTCCCGCAGACGAGCCCGGCAAGGCGGTTGGCCAGCGTCCCGTAGCGCGTGGCGATGGCGAGGGCGAGGGGGTGGAGGAGCGCCAGGGCGCCGGGCCGGCGGGCCAGCAGCCACAGGGCGAACGTGTCCCGCCACGGATCCGTGCCCGTGATGTCGTCGGCGAGATCGGCCTCCATCCGGGGCTGGATCTCACGGAGGATCTCGGTCGCCGTCCGCGCGACCGCGGGGTTGGGGTCGTCCTCGAGGGTCGCCAGGAAGTCGGCGTTCTCGGCCAGGGCAATCGGGCCGAGGAGGCGCTGACCGAAGCCTGTCGCATCGCGCTCGAGCCAGTCCCGTTCGCGTGGGCGCCACAGGGCGCCGACCGCGTCGGGGGTGTCGTAGGCCGGCGAGTTCGGAGTGGCGTCGAAGCCCAGCGACCACGGCGTCTCTCGATCCCTGGCCGACCCGGTGAGGGTGCGCGTCCGCCAGGCACCCAGGATCGGCGAGGGCAGCACGTCCGCGCCGTGGCCGCGAGCGAACCGCAGCGCGGCCGGGAGCATCGGGTCGCGGAGATCGAGCTGGGGGGTGGCGCGGACAAGCGCCGCCGTCCCCCGGGCGATGGCATCGCGGACACGGCGGCCATCGGACGCCGTCTCCGGCGCGGGCGCGGGCTGGGGGGCGCGTCTCGCCCGGAACGGACCGCCGGGCTCGACCGGCGACAGCCCGGGGTCGGCCTCGCCCCAGTCCGCCGGGCCGCGAGGGTCCGGCGCCGGGGCCGGCCAGCGGGGCTTCAGCGACATCGGACCAGGCTGCCGGCAGGGCGCGTCACGTGGTTCCTCGGCTGGGGGCGGCCACTCGAGCCGCCCGAAGGCTGCAGTCCGCTGAATCGTGGCCCCGGGACGGCCCGCGGTCACCTGAGAAGGTCGTACTGGGGGGCGAACCGCAGGACGGCGCGTCAGAGGGCTCGCAGGTCCTCGAGAAGCGTCCGCCCGAGGAGCTCGAGCTTGTCGGTCTGCCACGCGTCACGGACGCTGAACAGGACATGTTGCGCGCCGGCATCCCCGAGCTCGGCGAAGCGGTCGGTGACCTGGGCGGGCGTCTCGGCGCCGGCCGCGCCGGTCGGGTGGACGTTGACCGATTGGAGCGTGGACCGCTCGATCTCGTCGAACGGGCGCCCGATCTCCTCGCAGTGGCGGCGCAGGACCTCGTACTTGTGGTGGATCTTCTCGGGCCCGCCGAAGACGTTCGTCGCGTCGCCGTACTGGGCCACCAGGCGGAGCGTCTTCTGCTCGCCGCCGCCGCCGATCATGATCGGGATCCGGGGCCGGCTGATCGACTGGGGCGAGTTCAGGAGTCGTGTCGCGCGGTAGTGATGACCGCGGACCTCCGCTTCGGAGCCGCGCTCGCCGGACCACATCTCGTGGGCCATCCGGAGGGTGTCCTCGAGGAGCTCGAAGCGGACGCCGAGCCGCGGAAACGGGAAGCCCAGGGCCTCGGACTCCTCCTGGTTCCAGGCCGCCCCGATCCCGAACCAGGCCCGGCCTCCCGAGAGGACGTCGAGGGTCGTCGCCGACTTGATCCACAGGCCGGGGTGGCGGTAATGGACGCCGCCGACCATGAGCCCGAGCCGGGCTCGTTCGGAGTGGGCGGCCATCCAGCCCAGGGCGGTCATCCCCTCGAGCATCGGCTCCTCGGCCCGACCGACCGACCGGATCTGGAAGAAGTGATCCATGACCCAGATCGAATCGAAGCCGGCGTCGTCAGCCGTCCGCACGACCCGGGCCAGGGTCGGTGCGAGCTCGGCCGCGCCGCCGGGCCAGCTGAACGAGCTGATCTGGAGTCCGAACTTCACGGGCGTCCTCGGGGGTGGGCGCCTGGGTCAGGCAGGTGCCGGGATCGTAGCGCGGTCGCGGCAGGGGTGCGTCAGCGGAAGAGGTCCCACGAGGCCGGCATCAGCGCGTCGCGGATGGCACCTTCCCCCCGGGTGTAGGCCGCCCCGCGGATGAGCGCGGCCGGCCGACCCGCGGTCTTGCCGAGGGCCAGCTCGGCGGCCGACGCCAGCTCGTCGGCAACGGCCCGGACGGTCGACTTCATGATCCGGCCGTCGGCGTCCGGAGAGCCGCGCAGGTTCTCGATCGGGAGGAGCCCGGACACCCCGATCGCGACGTCGACGATGCCCCAGCGCCACGGCCGCCCGAACGAATCGGAGATCACCACCGGGACGTCGACGCCGTGGCGCTCGCGGATGGCGGTCCGGATCCTCGTCGCCGAGGCGTCCGGATCGACCGGCAGGAGCGTAACCACGCTCCCGCTCGCGGGACCCACGTTCGAGGCATCGACCCCACCGTTGGCGCAGATGAAGCCATGCTGCGTCTCGGTGATGAGGACGCCCTTCTCCATTCGGACGACACGGCGCGCCTCGCGCAGGACGACCTCGACCTGGCGCGGGTCGCGATCGGCGGTCAGGGCGAAGTCGACCGCCTCCGGGCGGGGCTCGATGCCGTCGAGGTCGACGATCGCGCCCTCGGCCTTCGACACGACCTTCTGGGTGACAACGAGGATGTCGCCGTCGCGGAGGGGCAGGACCCCCGGCGTCGAGGCGAAAGCGCCGATGAGGATCGCCGCCAGGTCGTCACCCGGCTTCGTCTCGGGGATCCCGACGAGGGGGACGATCGAGATCGAGGGTCCCGGCTCGATCGGGACGACCCGGGGCGCCTCTTCAGGGGCCATGGCGTTCAGGCGCCATGCTGGAGACCGGCCGACCGCCCGCAGCGTGTCCGCCCGCAGGGTGTCCGCCCGCAGGGTGTCCGCCCGCTGCCTCGACCGCCAGGAGGTCGGCGCCGGTGTCGACGTCGAGGGTCAGGGGTCCGCCGTGGAGCCGGAACGTTGCCCCGGCGGCCGCGGCCGCCTCCGCGTGGGCCTGGAGGCTGCCTTCGCCGAAGGCCGGCTCGATCGACGCCGGCGGGGTGACGAGGAGGACGTTGGTGCCCTCGCCGCGGCGATCGGGGACGGCGAGAACCAGGGATCGCGCGGCCGGTGGGCCGACCATGGCCCGGGCGGCGTCTGCCAGGACCTCCTCGAGCCTCGCCGGTGACACGGCCGGCAGGTCGATGGGCAGGATGAGGACGGCGGTGGCACCGAGCTCCACGGCGCCGACCCGCGCCTCGCGGAGAGCGGCGTTCAGGCCCGGCAGCCGCTGGACGATCGTTCGTGCCCCGAGCTCGGCGGCCATGTCGGCGGCGGCCGGGTCGGCGGTCACCAGCACCGTCCCGACGATTCCGGACGTGTCGCGGGCCGCCAGGAGCGTTCGCCTCGCCATCGCGACGACGAGCTCCAGGCGCTCCTCCGGGTCGAGCTCACCGCCCAGGCGGGTCTTGGCGTCCTCGAGGCCGCGAAGTGGCACGAGGGCCCATGTCGAGCGCAGGTCGGCGACCAGTGTTGCCTCCACCTGGCGGATGCTATCGCCGCTGAGCGGCGAGGGCGTCCAGGACCGAGCCCGCGAGCCGCGCCCGCGTCGCGTCGTCGACCATCATCGTGTCGGTCACGAGGGTCGTGAACCCGAGCTCGCGGACGTCGCCCTCGAGGTCCGCGTCGACCGCATCGAGGACGAACAGGTCGACCCAGCCGGCGTAGCGGCGGGCCACCGCCACCGCCGTCGCCGCCTCACCGCTGAGCGACGCAATCATCCGGTCGGCCGGGCCTTTGATCGCGCGGCCGCCGACGATCCCCGAGATCGCCGCGATCGGCACGCCCCGCGCCCGGACAGCGTCGATGGCCGCCCGGATGCCCGGGACGGCGAGGATCGGCGCGACCGACACGAACGGGTTCGATGGCGCAACGACGATCGCGTCCGCCGCCTCGAGCGCCGCGAGGACCTCGGGCGTGGCGCTCGCCGAGCCGATGCCGTCGAACCGGACCTCGAGCACCTCGGGCTCCTGGTGGCGACCGACGAAGTACGTCTGGAAGTCGAGC
>DASWGY010000131.1:0-2153 GCA_036393495.1 Candidatus Limnocylindrales bacterium | reverse complement strand
GAGCCCGCCGGGCTCGCCCGCCAGCAGCCGGCGGAGGCCCTGCGGCAGGTGCGTCTGCGGCTCGATCGCGACCGCCTCGATGTCGCTCGGGCTCGCGAGCGCGACGGATTTCTCGGCGTCCGACGCGAGGCTGATCTCGGCCCGGAGCCCGGTGTCGGGCCAGCGCAGCTCCACGGCCGGGTCGTCGACGTCCGTCCAGGTGCCGTCGAGGCCGGCAGGAACGGCGCCGAGCCGGCGGAGGTCGAGGTCGCCCGAGACCGCCTCCGGCACAGCCTCGGGGTCGAGGTTGGAGGGCACGACGCGCGACGCCGCGAGTCGAACCTCGAGCGGCCGGCGGAACCACGGGTGGATCCCGAGCCCGGCCGGCATCGACACGTCGGAGGTGTTCGTCAGGGCTAGCTCGATGCGCAGGTTGGCTCCCTCGATCGAGAGCTGCTGGGACACCTCGTACGGCCACGGCCAGCCGTCGCCGCCGGCCCGGACGACCAGGCGGCCTCCGTCGTCCCGGGTCCACGGGGTCGTGATGACCTGGCCGTGGAGCGCCCAGGGATCGCCGAACGAGGCCGGTAGCCGGACCACCCGATCGCCGACCGGGGTGGCGACGGGTGCCAGCCGGTTGCACCACGGCGCCATCGCGTAGGCGCCCCAGGCGATGGGGTCGCGTCGGTGGACATCGAGGTCGTCGGGCGTCCGAAGGACGTCCTGGCCGAAGGCCCGGAGCCGGTGGATGCGGCCACCGAACGCAGGCAGGAGCTCGACCTCGAGCGACCCGTCGGCGAGCGTCAGGACGTCGGCCGCCATCAGCCGGCCAGGGTCATCGCGTCGTCCGGCGCGAGGAGGAACGGCGGCAGGTAGGCGGGGATGTCCGAGAGGGGCAGGACGTCCGGGTGGAGCTCGATGCCGAGCGCCTCGCGCATGAAGGCCCGGCGGGCCTCGACCCTTGCCCAGAGGTCCGGGTAGGAGGCGGCGAGCGCGGCCCGCAGGCTCGCATCGGCGAGGGCGATGCCGTCCTCGACGTTCGTCGTGAAGTAGGGCGTGCCCGTCGCCGGGATGATGTCGACCTGCATGACCATCCCGGACCGGAGCTCGACCGGGCTCCCCGGCCAAACCGGCGAGTTGACCCACTCGTCGAGGTGGAGCTGATGGCCGGGGTTGAGGAAGATCCCGAAGAACGGGTCGCCGAGGCGGCGGTCGATGATGGCCTGGAGCTCGCCGCCGGTGACCCCGACCCGGAGCGCCCCGTACCACTCGGCGATCGCCTCGAAATAGGGCGCCACGAGCCGCTCGACGTAGTCCCGGATCGCCTCCGGGAGCTCGCGGGCGTCGTCGATGACGAAGCCGGCCCGGCAGTTGAGGGCTCCCCAGATCCCGAAGGCAACGGTCAGCGGGTCGCCGCGTTCGATGACCCGGTCGCCGGGGCTCAGGAGCCCGAACCGGGCGCGTGGACCGGCGGTCAGCATCAGGTGGCACGAGAGGGGCGCGCCGCTCCACTCGAGGAGCCGGACCGCCTCGCGCTCGCGGAGGCCGGGGCGGAGGTTCCAGAGCAGGTTCCGGACGCCGTCCGAGGTCTCGCCGGCGGCATGCTCGAAGGCCGCGATCTGCTCCGGTTCGTTGCCGATCCGGAGGCCCTCGGCGGGGTCGATGAAGAGGTCGGTGGCGTCCTCGACCGTACCGCCGGCGCCGACGATCGCCCGGACCGTGTCGACGAGGAAGCTCGGGGCGGCGATCCAGGGCCGGTCCGGCCCGGACTTCCAGCCGACGACGCCGACCCTCGAGCCCGCGGCCACGCCCGCGTCCTGGAGGATCGTGCCGAGCGGCCTGGAACGATCGCGCGGCTGGCTCGGCAGGCTGAGCTGCTGGAACAGGACCGCCTCGACCGGCAGCGGCGCGACCCGGGCCAGGCCGATGCTCTCGTTGCCGGCCAGGAGAACGGGCCGGCCCGTGGCTCCCAGGACGAGGATCGCCTCCTCGAAGCGCGGATCGAAGCCCGTCAGCCAGGCGAGGTTGGCGCTGTGCTCGCGATCGGCGTAGACGACGAGCCGGTCGTAGCCCCGGGCCTCTGCCCGCTCGCGCAGCCGCTCCAGGCGAGCCGGGTAGATCGAGGGCGGCAGCGCCGGCGCGACCTCGGCCCGGGGGAAGGTCGGCAGGTCGAG
>DASWGY010000130.1:0-3792 GCA_036393495.1 Candidatus Limnocylindrales bacterium | reverse complement strand
GGAGCGTACGTGCTGCCGGGGCTCCTGGCCCGATACGTGGCCCGCTTCCCGTCGATTCGGCTCGCCGTCCAGACCGGCCACTCGGAAGAGATCATCGATCTCGTCGCCGGCGGGGAGCTCGACATTGGCCTGATTCGTGAGCTCAGCCATCCCGGCGTCACGGCGCGGCCGATCTATGAGGATGAGCTGGTCCTCGTGGCCCCGTCCGGCCATGCGTTCGCCAGGGCCGGCGTTGTCGAGACCGCCGCGCTGGCCGACCAGACGTTGATCCTGTTCGATCGGACCTCCAGCTATTACGAGCTGACGCACCTCATCTTCCGCTCCGGTGGCGTCCACCCGCGTAGCACCATTGAGCTCGACAACATCGAGGCCGCCAAGGGCATGGTCCGACAGGGCCTCGGCGTCGCCCTGCTGCCGCACACTGCGATCGCCGGCGACGTCGCCCGCGGCCTCCTGCGGGCCGTCCGGATGAAGGCCGTGCAGCCGACTCGCCGCTTAATCATCGCCGTTCGCCGCACGAGCACCGCACCGCCGTCGGCTGCCCTGCAGGGCTTTCTCGACACGCTCGACCGGATCGACGAGGTGCTCCCCGGCAGCGGCGCGATCCTGGCCTGAGGCGCGAGGTTTCGCGCTCGGCCGGCTCCGGACACGCCTGGCGCGGGCCCTGCGCGACCGGCTGGCCCTTTCGTGAAGGTCCCCGGCGGAAGTACGCTCCACGCAGGAGGTGCGTCCCTGGCTGCCCGTCCCGGTGTCCTCGTCCTCGCGGCGTTCGCAGTCCTCGTCGTGTTCGGTGGCTCGAATGCCATCGGCGTCAGGTTCGTGCTGCGCGAGATGGGGCCGTTCTGGTCGGCCGCGATCCGCTTCGCGATCGCCGGCGGCCTCCTGGCCGCGCTGGTCATGGCAAGCGGTCGATCGTTCCCGCGCGGCGAGCGGCTGCTCGGCAGCGCGCTGTTCGGGATCATCGGATTCGGGCTCGCATACCTCTTTCTCTACGAGGCCCTCCGCGACGCGCCCGCAGGAACGACGATGGTCATCCTCTCGATCGTGCCGCTGCTGACGTCGATCCTCGCGTCCGCCCAAGGCGTCGAGCGGCTCCGCCGCCTCGGGCTCGCCGGCGCAGCGATCGCGAGCCTCGGGATCGTGGTCGTCGCCGCCGACCAGGTCCGCCTCGACGTGCCGGCCATCGCCCTGGTCCTCCTCGTCGCCGCGGCCGTGTGCCAGGCCGAATCGGGCATCGTCGTCAAGCGCTTCCCGCCGGGCGACCCGGTTGCCGCCAACGCCGTCGGGATGGTCCTCGGCGCCGTCATGCTCGCGGTTGTCGCGATCGCGACGGGCGAGACCCTCGTCGTCCCGCTCCTGCCCGAGACGTGGCTGGCGATGGCCTATCTCATCGGGCCGGGCTCGATCGCGGTGTTCCTCCTCGTCCTCTTCATCCTTGCGCGCTGGACGGCGTCGGCGACCTCGTACGCCTTCCTCCTGTTCCCCCTCGTCGCCATCG
Organism: Candidatus Limnocylindrales bacterium; assembly: GCA_036393495.1. Classification (GTDB taxonomy): domain Bacteria; phylum Chloroflexota; class Limnocylindria; order Limnocylindrales; family CSP1-4; genus UBA5189. Next base: position 2,294 of record DASWGY010000130.1, on the reverse strand, counting down.
TCTTCGGCGGGCTGCTCCTGGGCGAGACGGTGCAGCCGTCATTCGTTGCCGGCGGCGCCATCGTCCTGGCTGGCGTCTACCTCGGGGCCGTCTATCGCCGCCCAGGGCAAGAGCCGGTGCCGGTGCGGGTGCCGGAACCCTGAGGCCGTCGAGAACGGCCCCAGCGGGTATGATTCGCGGCGGCCGCTGGCGCGTGGCTCAACGGTAGAGCACCTGACTCTGGATCAGGGGGTTCCAGGTTCGAATCCTGGCGCGCCAGCCAACTCCCATGGAGTGTGGTGCGTGCGTCCGGCGCCTCGACTCCTCCCAGCCGGTTGCAGGAGCCGCGCCCGATGCCCAGCCCGACCGCCGCCCCCCATGTCCCCGAGCGGCGTGACTTCATCCGCGAGATCGTCGCCGCCGACATCGCCGCCGGCCGTGTCGCCGCGCCCGTCACGCGCTTCCCGCCCGAACCCAACGGCTACCTCCACATCGGCCACGCCAAGTCGATCTCCCTGAACTTCGGCGTCGCGGCCGAGTTTGGCGGTCGCTGCCACCTCCGGTTCGACGACACCAACCCGGTCAAGGAGGAGCAGGCCTACATCGACTCGATGATCGAGGACGTCCGCTGGCTGGGCTTCGACTGGGGCGAGCATCTCTATCACGCCTCGGACTACTTCGAGCAGCTGTACGGCTGGGCGGTGAACCTCATCGAGGCCGGCCTCGCCTACGTCGACGACCAGTCGGCCGACGAGATCCGCGAAACGCGGGGGACACTGGTCGGGCCGGGCACGCCCTCGCCGTGGCGCGAGCGGCCGGCGGCGGAGAGCCTCGACCTCTTCGCCCGGATGCGGGCCGGCGAGTTCCCGAACGGCGCGAGGGTCCTCCGCGCGAAGATCGACATGGCCAGCCCGAACCTCAACCTCCGCGACCCGATCCTGTACCGGATTGTCCACGCTTCGCACCCCCGGACCGGCGACGCCTGGTGCGTCTACCCGACGTACGACTTCGCCCACGGCCAGTCGGATGCGATCGAGGGCGTGACCCACTCGATCTGCACCCTCGAGTTCGAGAACCACCGGCCCCTCTACGACTGGCTGATCGAGCATCTCCCGGTCCCGCATGTCCCCCACCAGTACGAGTTCGCCCGCCTCAACCTGACCCACACGGTGCTCTCGAAGCGGGTCCTGCTGCGGCTCGTGACCGAGGGCCACGTTCGCGGCTGGGACGACCCCCGGATGCCGACGATCTCGGGAATGCGGCGGCGGGGCTACCCGGCCGAAGCGATCCGCGATTTCGCGACGATGATCGGGGTCGCCAAGACGGACTCGGTCATCGAGGTTGGCCAGCTCGAGTTCGCGGTGCGTGCGGTCCTGAATCGCGCGGCGCCGCGGCGGTTCGGGGTCCTCGACCCGCTCAAGGTCGTCGTCACGAACTGGCCGGCCGACCGGGTGGAGACGATGGAGGTCGTCAACAACCCTGAGGATCCAGCGGCCGGCGAACGCCCGGTCGAGTTCGGGCGCGAGCTGTGGATCGAGCGAGACGACTTCATGGAGGAGCCGCCGCCGAAGTTCTTCCGACTCTCACCGGGGCGCGAGGTCCGGCTTCGGAACGCCTACTTCATCACCTGCGACGAGGTCGTGAAGGACGCGGGAGGGACGGTCGTGGAGCTGCGCTGCACGTACGACCCTGCGACCCGCGGCGGCGACGCGCCCGACGGCCGGCGGCCCAAGGCGACCCTCCACTGGGTCTCGGCGGCCCACGCCGTGCCGGCTGAGGTCCGGCTGTACGACCACCTGTTCGCCCAGCCCTACCCTGGCGCCGGCGGGACCGACCTGTTCAGCGATCTCAACCCGGCCTCGGAGACCGTCATCCAGGGCGCGATGCTGGAGCCGGCGCTGGCCGAGGCGACGGTCGGCGAGACCGTCCAGTTCGAGCGGCTCGGATACTTCGTGCCGGACCCGGACTCTCGTCCCGACGCGCTCGTCTTCAACCGGACGCTGACCCTCCGCGACACCTGGGCCCGGGTCCAGGCGAAGGGCTGACGACGACGATCGCGAGGTGCGCGATGACCGCCGCAACCGATCCCCGACCGCGCGTGTTCTGACTGGCGTGAACGAATCGACAACATCGAGCGTGGCCTTCGACACCGCCCTCGGTCGCTGCGCGATCCGCTGGAGCGATGCCGGGATCACGGGCGTGGCCCTCCCCCAGCGCACGCCGCATCGCGCTGTGGGGCTCGAGTCGAGTGTCGCGATGCCCGAGTTCGCGCGGCGGGCGGTCGATGCCATCGTCGAGGTGATGGCCGGCGCGCC
>DASWGY010000129.1:0-1915 GCA_036393495.1 Candidatus Limnocylindrales bacterium | reverse complement strand
GCCCGGGGCCACGCCTGCGTCCTGGAGGATCGTGCCGAGCGGCCTGGAACGCTCGCGCGGCTGGCTCGGCAGGCTGAGCTCCTGGAACAGGACCGCTTCGACCGGCAGCGGCGCGACCCGGGCCAGGCCGATGCACTCGTTGCCGCCCAGGAGAACGGGCCGGCCCGTGGCCCCCAGGACGAGGATCGCCTCCTCGAAGCGCGGATCGAAGCCCGTTAGCCAGGCGAGGTTGGCGCTGTGCTCGCGATCGGCGTAGACGACGAGCCGGTCGTAGCCCCGGGCCTCCGCCCGCTCGCGCAGCCGCTCCAGGCGAGCCGGGTAGATCGAGGGCGGCAGCTCCGGCGCGACCTCGGCCCGGGGGAAGGTCGGCAGGTCGAGGACGGCGAGACGGGCAGGCATCGGGCTACTCCTCCGGTGACCAGCGAACCGGCGAGGCGGCCCCGCGGTCGACGACCCAGAATGCGTCGCCCTCGACGCCCTGCCACGGCCCCTGGTCGCCGTCCGGCCAGGTGACCCTGACGCTCGCCTCGGTGGCCGAACCCAGGCCGAGGTGGATCCAGCCCAGCTGTCCGCCGACATGCCCGCCGCCGATCGTCCGCTCGATGGTCGTGGTTCGGTCGCCGATCCGGACCTCCAGCCGGGCCCCGATCGCGCTGCGATTGGGGCCGTCCTGGACGAGATCGAACATCGCCCAGTGGCCCATCCGGGCCGGCTCGGCGGATGTGCCGGCTCCGACGTTGCGCCAGACGACGACATCGGCGCCGTAGTTCGCGACGACGAGGTCGAGCAGGCCGTCGAGGTTCAGGTCGGCCAGGGCCGCGCCGCGACCGCGTTCGTACCGGAGCAGCCCGGCCCTGTCCGCAGCCTGGACGAACGTCCCGTCCGGCTGGCCGAGGAAGAGGTCGTTCGGGTCGCGGGTCGCGTACCCGACCTGGGTCCCGACATTGCCCTTGGTGACGAACAGGTCGATGAAGCCGTCGTTGTTGACATCGGCGAATTCCGGATGCCAGGCCGTCGACGCCAGGTGCTCGCCGCCGTCGAAGGGCGTGGCCGAGGTGACGCCGCGGCGTCCGGCGATGTCACGGAACGTCGGCTGCTCGGGCCCGGCGGTCAACGTCTGGAGCTTGTTGTCGCCCTGGCTCGTCAGGTAGACCTCGGGCAGGCCGTCCCCGGTCAGGTCCCGGCTGGCGATGCCCATGCCCCAGATCTGCATCGAGACCCAGCCGTCGTCGGCGCCGTACGGGCGTGGCGCGACGCCGGGCTCGATCCGCCACAGCTGGTCCATGCCGTCCCGGTAGTACTGGCGGTCGTTCGTGACCCGCAGGTCGCGCCGTCCCGAGCCGTCCCAGTCGCTGAACAGCATCGACAGGGCGCAGAAGCCGGGAGCCAGGCTGATCGGCGAGTCGTAGCCCTGCCCTCCGGCCGCCGGCCGGACCAGGGCCCCGACGTCGCAGTCGAAGGTCGTCTCGCCGTCGTCGTCAAGCGTCAGGTAGCGGCCGAAGGCCAATGTCGGGAGCCGGGCCGACTCCTCCCAGGTCGCGCTGAATGCGGTCGTGTGGCCATCGAACCCGGCGAAGCCGAAAGCCTCGTTGGCCCGCTCGAAGGCACAGCCGCCGAGGCCCCGGAGGAGGACGGACTCGCCGATCCGCAGGACCGCGAGGTCGACCAGGTCGTCGCCATCGATGTCGATCGGGTAGGCGCCGTTGACGGCCTCGAGGTCGGTCGTCGGCGAGGCCAGTCGTTCGAAGCGCATGGCGCCGCCGGGCGGGGAGACGTTCCGATAGAGCGCGGCCGGGCCCTCGCCGCCGGCCAGGTAGAGGTCCTGGCGGCCGTCGCCGTCGCAGTCGAGGACGGCCACGCCGCCGCCGACCTGGAAGGTCGACGGGCCATCGTACCGGTGGCTGACCCCGGAGGC
>DASWGY010000128.1:0-3583 GCA_036393495.1 Candidatus Limnocylindrales bacterium | reverse complement strand
GCCCGGGGCGCAACGGCGACCGGCGCAGAGCCCCAATGATGGGGCTTTGCGGTCGGGGCGTCAAACCCTGGAGCCGCAGCCGGGCCGCTTCCGGGCCGGCTGCGTCGTCGCCTCGTGGGAGGCAACGGCCGCGAATGGTAGAGGCGGCCTCGGCGGACTGTCAAACGACCGGCCGATGCTGGCTGCGGAGGCCGATTCTCACGGTCGGCGCGCGGGCTGCGCACGGTCGGCGCGCGGTCGGCCGATCGTCGCGACCGGAGCCTACCGTCAGATCGGGCTCGACTCGAGGACCAGGACCGCTGCCGCACCGCACAGCCAGCTGAGCAGCCCGAGCTCGACCGTCGGCGGGGCCCCGAGGGGACCGACGGCGACGAGATAGACGATGCCGCCGAGGATCGTCGCGGCCAGGACCTTGGCCAGGCGAAGCATGACCTCGGCGACGAGCTCCCTCATCGAGGTCGGTCCGCGATGGCGCGCCGGCCCTGGAGGGCCCGGATGAGGGTGACCTCGTCGGCGTACTCCAGGTCGCCGCCCACCGGGATGCCGCGAGCGATCCGGGTCACCGAGCCCACCTTACCGTCGAGCCGCTCGTCGAGGTACATCGCGGTCGCCTCCCCCTCGAGCGTGGGGTTCGTGGCCAGAATGACCTCCTCGAACGGCACGCCATCGGCGGCCGCCTCGTCCACCCGCCCCAGGAGCTCGGTGATCCTGAGGCGGTCCGGCCCGATGCCATCGATCGGCGAGATCGCGCCGTGGAGGACGTGGTAACGGCCGCGGAACTCGCCGGTCCGCTCCAGGGCCAGGACGTCGAGCGGCTCCTCCACGACGCACAGTCGGCGCTGGTCGCGCCCCCCGTCACGACAGATCGGGCAGTGCGGGGCGTCGCTGATGTTGAAGCAGACCTCGCAGAAGACGACCTGTTCCCGGACCGCCACGAGCGCTGCTGCGAGCATTCGGGCCTCGGCCTCGGGGGCTCGCAGGAGGTGGTAGGTCAGGCGCTGGGCGGTCTTGGGCCCGATCCCGGGAAGGCGGTTGAACGCCTCGATGAGCCGGGCGACCGGCTCGATGAGCGGGCTCGCCACGGCGCCTAGCGTCCGCCGAGCAGCCCGCCGAGGCCGCCACCGAGGCCGCCGGTGAGGGCGCCCATCTTCTGCTCGGCGAGCCGACGCGACGATTCCAGGGCGTCGTTGACCGCCGCCACGACGAGGTCCTGGAGCATGTCGATATCGTCGGGGTCGACCGCCGTCGGGTCGATCTCGACTTTGAGGAGCTCCTGCTTACCCGTGACCACGGCGCGAACGACGCCACCACCGGCCGAGCCTTCGATCTCGGTTTCGGCCAGCTCGGCCTGGATGCGGGTCATCTCCTGCTGCATCTGCATCGCCATGCGCTGCAGGTTGGCCATACCCATCGATCACGCTCCGCTCATCGTTCCGACTCAACCGGGTCCAGTCTGGCGGAAGGCCAGCCTGCCTGCAGGCCACCGCACGCCGAGCGGCCGCGGTCTCAGTCAACCGGCGCCGCCTCCGGATCGTCTGCACCGAAGATCCGGCGGGCTTCGGCGAGGACGAAGGCCGCTTCGGCGTCGGCCGGCAGGGGTGGCAGGAGGTCGAGGTTCGTGGCGACGCAGCGGACCCCGACGGGTCGCCCGAGGACCGTGCCGATTCCCTCCTCGAGCACCGCCCGGCGTCGCTCGGCGACGTCGCGAAGGAAGCCTTGGTCCTCGGGAAAGCCGAGGGTGACGATTCCGTCCTCGATGGCGATCGGCCGGCAGACCGCGATGAGCGGCTTCGTCGGCGGGTGGGCACTGATCCTGGCGACGACGTCCGGCCAGCGCTCTCGGAGGAGCTCGAGGTCCGGGCCGGCCGGCGTTCCGAGTGCCACTCCTGCAGCCGGCTCGCCGGGCGCGGCAGTAGACGCCGGCCCGGTCGTCGGTGCCGACGGCGGCGATGCCGCGATCGACGGCGGCGCGACGGAGCGATCGACCACCGGCGACGCGGGGTCCGGCGGATCGGCCGGCCTCGTCGCCGCCGGTTCTGGCTCGGCGGCGGGCGGCGAGACGGTCTTGGCGGGAGGCCGCTCCGCGGCGGCTGGGCCGGTGGACGAGGCGGCCGGGGCGGCCGGCGGGGCGTCGGGGGCCGCCGGGGGGACGTCGCTGGCCGGTGAGTCGGCTCGCGCGCGCGGGCGCGCGCGTCCGCCCGGACTCATGGCCGACTCCGGCGACCCCGGCTCCTCGCTCGACCTGACGGCCGTCACCGGCGCCGGGGGTCTGCCCTCGGCTGGAACCGACGCCCCCGCCGCGGGCTGCGGGAAGAGGGCGATCTCGAGCTGGAGTCGGAGCCCGCCGACCCCGGCACGGTTGGGATCGATGGCGGCCAGCCGACGAGCGACCGGGATGAGCTCCGTCGCGCCACGCCGAGTCGCGCCGGGCGGCGTGCCGACGGACGCGACGTCGGCGGCCCCGACGATCGCCCCCCGAACGACCTCGATCACCTGGTCGAGGAAGGCGCGCAGGTCGCGGCCTCGGTCCTCGAGCGCGTCCAGGATCCGAACCCCGGCCACGAGATCGCCGGTCACCAGGGCCTCGACGAAGGAGTCGATCGTCTCAGTGTCGGCGAGGCCCAGCAGGTCGCGGACGCGATGCGCGTCGAGCGTGCCGTCCGCCGACGAGAGCAGCTGGTCGAGCATCGATTCTGCGTCGCGCATGCCGCCCGCGGCGAGGCGCGCGATGAGCCGGACCGCCGAGGGTTCGGCGACTCGCCCGTCGGCCTCGAGGATTCGCCGGAGCTTGCCCTCGATCTCGTCGGTCGTCAGCCGCCGGACGTCGAACCGCTGGAGGCGCGACAGGATCGCCGGCGGGAAGTCCTGGGGGTGGGTCGAGGCGAACATGAAGACGACGAACTCGGGCGGCTCCTCGAGCGACTTGAGGAGGGCGTTCCAGGCGTCCCTGGTGATCTGGTGGGCCTCGTCGAGGATGTAGACCTTGCGGCGGAGGTCGGTCGGCGCGTAGTTGATCCGCTCGCGCAGCTCGCGGATGGCGTCGATGCCACGGTTGGAGGCGGCATCGATCTCGAGGAGATCCATCGCCCGGCCCTCGCGAATCGCGACGCAGGATGGGCAGGCATCACATGGATCGCCGTCCTGGAGGTTGGTGCAGTTGAGCGCCTTCGCCAGGATCCGCGCGAGCGACGTCTTGCCGGTGCCCCGCGGCCCGACGAACAGGACCGCGTGCGAGACCCGTCCCGTTCGGACGGCGTTGCGGAGGGTCTCGACGACCGCCTCCTGGCCGACGATCTGGCCGAAGGTCTGGGCCCGCCAGCGGCGGTAGATGGCCTGGTGCGAGGTGGTCTCGGTCACGGGATCCCCGAGCGGGCATGGGCGGCGCGATGAGCGAAAGTGCCGTGCACCCCCCGTCGATCGACCGACGCCCGGGCCCACCACAGAAGGCGGCTCGGACCAGGCCGTTCCGCGGCACCCGACGAGCTTCGCTGAGTGCTGCTTCCTTCCGGACCTGACACGGTTCGCGATTCGCCGCTGCGCGGGACCCGATCCTCAACGTCGCCTGGGGCAGCGGCCTCCGAGC
>DASWGY010000127.1:0-8260 GCA_036393495.1 Candidatus Limnocylindrales bacterium | reverse complement strand
CGCGCTCGACGTTGATGACCTCGATGCCCCGCCGCCGGAGCTCGCGGGGAGGGGCAAGGACGTGGCCGTCCTCGGCGTTCTTGCCGAGCGTCAGGACCGCGTCGTGCTCCAGGGTCAGGAGCGTGTCCGGGACGCCGCCGGCGACGCGCGCATCCACGAGCCGCTTCTGGAGGGCCCACGCGTCCCGGTAGGCGATCCGCCCCAGCCACGTCGCGACGACCGGCTGCCTCGCCTGATCGGGGAAGGGCCCGCGCCGTTCCCTGTCGCCGTCCATGCGCTGACGATAGCAGGGGGCGCCTCCCGCGCCCGTTCACCGCGGGCCGGATCGGGCAGGCCCGCGTGTCAGTCGGCCTCGCGGCGATCGTCGCGCGACATGGCCAGGGCCACCCGCTCGCCCCTCGGCATCCGGGCCACGCGGGCCGCCTCCCGGACGAGCTCCGCCAGGTGGGCCTCATCGGGCATCGAATCCGGGGTCAAGGTCACCCACCGGACCTGCTTCGTGATCCCCCGCCCCTCGAGCAGGCCGCGTGGGTCGTCCATCAGGACGCCGTGCTCGAAGCCGAGGTGGACGTGAATCGGCTCGGCCCAGATCATCGCGAAATAGGCCGTTCGGCGCAGCGTCACCGGCACGTCGTAGCCGATCAGGCGCCAGCCGGGGCGGACCCGCTCGATCGCGTCGGGGGTGGCTTTACGGACGACGCACCGGAGCCACTCCCCGATGTCGCGCATCGGAGCGGGATAGTCGGCCAGGAGGGCCTCGGGCGGCATCGGCTCCATCGCGACCATCATTGCCGACGATCCGGTCAGATCGCGACGCGTATTCACCGCATTCTGGCCCTGAACTCCGACACCGCCGCGGCCCAGGTTGCCCGGAGACGACACGACGGATGGCCCTTGCTGGCGCGCATCGCCGCCGCCGATCGTTGCCGCTGATCTCGAAGTTGGAGTCTGCCCATGCCTCGCGTCCTTGGATCGATCGTCGCCGTTCTCCTCGCTGCGATGGCCTGTGCCCCGACGCCGACGCCGACGCCGAGCACGGGCGTGGCCTCCCCCACGGGCGGCCTGGCGAGCACCGTCAGCGTGGCCGAGGCCGCCGCGCTCCGCGACGCGGGCGCGTTCGTCCTCGATGTCCGCGAGCCCGACGAGTGGGCCGCCGGGCACATCCCCGGCGCGATGCTCATTCCCCTCGGTGAGCTCCAGTCGCGGGCCTCGGAGGTGCCGGCCGACCGGTCGATCGTCGTGGTCTGTCGATCCGGCAACCGAAGCGCGCAGGGCCGCGACATCCTCCTCAATGCAGGCTACGGGGCGGTGACCTCGATGGCCGGCGGGATGACCGACTGGACCGCGGCCGGACTGCCGATCGAGACCGGGGGCTGACCTGCCCCGGACAGGCTGACCCGCTCCGACGATCGTCACGGGCTCCGACGATCGGTCACGGGCTTGACAGGTGACCATCTAGTCACATATTGTCTGCGCCGATGACGGTCGATCCGATGACCCCGGTCTTCCGGGCGCTGAGCGACCCGAGCCGCCGGCTCCTGCTGGATCGGCTCTTCGAGCGCGATGGCCAGACGCTCGGAGAGCTGTGCATGCACCTGCCGGAGATGACGCGGTTCGGGGTCATGAAGCACCTCGAGGTTCTGGAGACGGCGGCCCTCCTCACCACCCGGCGCGAGGGCCGGGAGAAGCGGCACTTCCTCAATCCCGTCCCGATCCGACTCATGCACGACCGCTGGATCAGCAAGTACGCCGAGCCGGTCGTCGGGGCGCTCAGCGCGATGAAACGACACTTGGAGGCACCCGTGTCCACGTTCGAGCACGTCTACGCTGTCTACATTCAGGCCCCGCCCGACCGCGTCTGGCGCGCGATCACGGACGGCACCGAGACTGCCCAGTACTACTTCGGCACTCGCGTCGACTCGACCTGGGAGTCCGGCGCTCCCCTGACCTATGCCTATCCCGACGGGTCGATCGCCGCCGACGGCAAGGTCCTCGACATCGACCCGCCCAACCGCCTGACGATGTCGTTCCACGCCCGCTGGGATCCCGAGATCGAAGCCGAGGGTCCGGTAGAGATGGCCTGGGTCCTCGAGGCCGACGGCGAGGCGACGAAGCTGACCGTCACGACCTCGGGGCTCGTGGAGGGCTCGAAGACGGCCGGCGAGTTCGCCGGCGGGATCGTCTACATCGTGTCCGGCCTCAAGACCCTCGTCGAGACCGGCCGACCAATGGTCGCCGGCTCGGTCGGCTGAAGCCGCCCCATCGAGCAGCAGGAAGGCCGGTGCAGTTCGGCCGAACGTGGACGCTCTGGTGACTCGAGAGTAGCCCAGGAACGCCGCTCCGCCCAGGGCGACAGGACGGCCTTGACGCCGCCAGCGTGCTCGCTGACGATCGATTCATGCCGTATCTCGACGCCGAGGCCGCTGCGCTCCAACGCGTGTTCGCCATTGCCGACGAGGATCTTCCTGACGCGGCGGTCCTGGTCGGCCAGTGGGACCAGGGGAGCTATTTCGAAAGCGTCCGCCGGACATGGCCCGACGTGCGAGAGATCGAGGGGCACTCGATCCTGATCAATGAGGGCGGCCCGCGAATATGGATCAGCGTCGTCTTCGGCGGCGCGATGGCCGCCACGATGACGCACCTCGCGGTGAAGCTCGGCGCTCGCACGGTGGTCCAGGTTGGCGCGATCGGCGGGCTTACGGACTCGGGGCAGGTCGGGGACGTCCTTGTCCCAGGCCTCGTGGTCGGGCGGGACGGCGTGTCCCGTCAGCTCTCGCGGAACCGGCCCATCGTCCCAGACGAGACGCTCTCGGCGGCCCTGCGCGAGGAGCTCGATGCACGGCTGGACGGCGGCTCGGTCCGGTCGGGAACCGTGGTCTCGACCACGACGATCTCGCTGGAGCGTCAGATCGATGTCGCGAGGTGGCGACGGGCCGGGTATGCCGGCGTCGAGATGGAGTGCGCCGCGACCGTCGGGACCGCGTCGTATTTCGGCGCTGCGAGCGCCGCTGCGTTCGTGCTCATGGACAACCTTGCGCGCCGCCATACGGTATTCGTGCTGTCGGACGAGGACCACCGACGCATTCGGGTCGGAAAGGACGCCATCCTTCAGGCCGCCGTCGCCGCGATCGTTCGGACAATCAGTTAGGACGCACTCGAACCGTAGCTCCCGCCTCCGCCTACGCTCTCCGCCGGCCGGCCGCCCCGCTCAGCCGCCCCGAGGACCGCCTCAGCCGGCCCGTGGCTGGATCCGGTGTCGGGTGCTGATCTCGACCCGGCCGCGCTCATCGGCGGCCGGATGTTCCACCAGGGCGATGAGGCGGTTGGCCATGAACCGCCCCGTCCGGACGGGCGTTCCGGAACGCGTCACCTCGCGGACCTCGACGACCCCGCGCGAGGTCACGACCTCGATGCGGCGACCGGCCTTGGTGGCCGCGATCTCGAACGTCTGGGTCCCCTGGCCTGTGTCGACGACGGCCTCGACTCGATCGCCCTTCATGACCGAACTCTAGTCCTGCCGCGGGGCCTCCGGAAGGGCGTCGCTGCGGCGCGGGCTCCGGAAGGCCGTCGCTGCGGCGTCAGCCCGAAATCTCGGCCCGCTCCGTGAACAGCGTCGAGACCACGAGCGCGCCGACGAGCCAGGCCACGACAACGATGAGCGCCTCGTTTGGCTCGAGGCTGGCGATGATCGGACCGCCACCGTCGCCGCCACTGAAGCCACCCTCGCCCGGCGTCGCGACGACCGCGTTGGCGGCGTTGAAGGGCAGGTACTTGACGATGTCGGGCAGGAAGATCGAGGCGAACTGTTCGCCGAAATAGACGGCGATGCCGGCCCCGATCCCGGCAAGCTGGCTGCGGGCGAGCGTCGCAATCGCGAAGCCGAGGGCGCCCTCCTCGACGATCGCCAGCCAGCCCCGTCCAAGGAGCTCGGGCATCGTACCGAGCGTCTCGGCGTCGCCGAGGCCGGCGGTGGAGACACCGGCGATGGTTGCCCCAACGAAGGCCACCCCGATCCCGACGCCGAAGGCGATCAGCATGCCGATCCCGACCATGACGGCGATCGCGGCGAACGTCCCGAGCTGGTAGCGGCTCCGGCTCTCGCCCCGCGCGACCGCCGACTTCAGCGTGCCCCACGACCACTCGGAACCGGCCACCGCGGCCCCGTAGATGACCGCGAAGAGGCCGCCGAGGCCGAGGATGAACGACAGGATGATCGTGTAGGCCTCGGGGAAGGTGACGAGCTGGAGCCCGGCTCGCTGCTGCGGCGGCGCGTCGGGCTGGCTGGCCGTGATCGAGACCGCGAAGAGGATCAGGGCCAGAAGGGCGATGAGGATGCCGAGCGTCACGAAGCTCGCCGGCCGGCGGATCAACTTGCGGAGGGTCGATCGGAAGATCCTCATCGCGAGCCTCCCGCGACGCCGAAGAACGTCCCTTCGTGGCCGGTTGCCTCGTCCCGGGTCAGCTCCAGGAACAGCGACTCGAGGTCGCTGCCGGCCTCCAGGCCCGAGGCGAAGATGCCCGCCTCGGCGAGGGTCCGGTTGACGTCCGCGGCCCGAGTCGTCTCGATCCGGATCGAAAGCCAGCCGTCATCGCCGCCGGCCGGCATCACCCCGCCCTCGGGTACCAGGCCGGCCAGGGCCGCCCGGGCGGCCTCGATCTGCTCGGCGGCGACCCGGACGCGGACCTCGCCGGCGCCCTGCAGCAGGGTGTCGATCCGGCCTTCGCGCACGAGGCGGCCGGTGGCGATGATGCCGATGACGTCGGCCAGTTGCTCGACCTCGCCCAGCACGTGGCTCGAGACGAAGACCGTCTTGCCGATCGAGGCGAGATGGCGCAGCGTCTCCCGCATCGCCACGATCCCCGCGGGGTCGAGGCCGTTGGCGGGCTCATCGAGCAGCAGCAGGCGCGGATCACTCAGGAGCGCGGCCGCGATGCCGAGCCGCTGCTTCATCCCAAGGGAGTAGGTCTGGACCTTGTCCGCGGCCCGCTCACGCAGCCCGACGAGCTCGAGCAGCTCCTCGATCCGGGCGGCCGCGACGACGGCCCCGGTCGCCGCCAGGGCCCGGAGGTTCTCGCGACCCGAGAGGTACGGGTAGAACGACGGGGACTCGATGAGCGATCCGACCTCGAAGAGCCGATGCCGATCGCCCCGCCCGAACGGCTTGCCGAGGACCTCGATGGAGCCGGCGTCGGGATGGATGAGCCCGGTCAGGAGGCGCATCGTCGTCGTCTTGCCGGCACCGTTCGGGCCGAGGAAGCCGTACACGACCCCCGTCGGGACCGACAGATCCAGCCCCGCGAGCGCCGGCCTCGTGCCGTAGCGCTTCACGAGGCCCCGGGTCGCGAGGGCCAGTCCGTCCGTGGTCACCGACGAAGCGTAGCCGTCCTTCATGAACCCGGCATGTTCACCATGTGGAGGATTCGTGAGGTCGGTCAGCCGACCGGTAGGCCCTGGAGCGCCTCGAGCGCGGCCGCCACCTTCTCCTCGGGGTACTCGTAGTCCTCGAGGACGCCCGCCAGGTGGCGCTCGTAGGCGGACAGGTCGAAGTGGCCGTGGCCGCAGAGGTTGAACAGGATCACCCGGGACCGACCCTCAGCGCGGGCTTCCATCGCCTCGTCGATGGCGACCTTGATGGCGTGGGTCGGCTCCGGGGCGGGCAGGATCCCCTCCGAGCGGGCGAACCGGACGCCGGCCTCGAACGTCGCCCGCTGGTGGACGGCCTGGGCCTCGATGTAGCCGTGCTCCTTCAGGAGCGAGACGAGCGGCGACATCCCGTGGTAGCGGAGGCCGCCCGCATGGATCGGCTCGGGGATGAAGTCGTGGCCCAGGGTGTGCATCTTCACCAGCGGCGTCATCTGAGCGGTGTCACCGAAGTCATAGCGGTAGACGCCGCGGGTGAGCGACGGGGCGGCCTCGGGCTCGGCGGCGATGATCCGCGGCGTCGGCCCGCCCCGAAAGCCGCGACCCAGGTACGGGAAGGTCAGGCCGGCGAAGTTCGAGCCGCCGCCGGCGCAGCCGATGACGACGTCCGGCTCCTCGCCGGCCAGCGCCATCTGCTCCATCGCCTCCTGGCCGATGACCGTCTGGTGGAGGAGGACGAAGTCGAAGACCGACCCGAGCGAGTACTTCGTGCCGGGATGGCTGACCGTGTCCTCGATCGCCTCGCTGATGGCGATGCCGAGCGATCCGGTGTGGGCCGGAGTCTCGGCGAGGACCTTCCGGCCGTACTGGGTGTCCTCGCTCGGGCTGGCCACCACCGACGCGCCGTAGGTCTCCATCAGGACTCGCCGGTACGGCTTCTGGTCGTAGCTGCTGCGAACCATGAAGACCTTGACCTCGAGGCCGAACATCGCGCCGGCGAAGGCGAGGGCACTGCCCCACTGCCCCGCGCCGGTCTCGGTCGCGAGCCGGGTGACGCCCTCCTCCTTGTTGTAGAAGGCCTGGGCCAGGGCGGTGTTGGGCTTATGGCTGCCGGACGGGCTGCCGCCCTCGTACTTGTAGTAGATGTGGGCGGGCGTATCCAACGCCTGCTCCAGGCGCCGGGCACGGAACAGCGGGCTCGGCCGGTAGAGCGCGTAGGCCGCCCGGACGGGCTCCGGGATCTCGATCTCGCGGTCCTGGCTGACGACCTGCTTGATGAGCTCCATCGGGAAGAGCGGCGCCAGGTCGGCCGGCCCGATCGGCTGCCCGGTGCCCGGATGGAGGACCGGCGGCGGCGCTACGGGCAGATCGGCCGCGATGTTGTACCAGGCCCGCGGGATCCGATCCTCATCGAGGATGAACTTCGTCCGGTCGGCCGCCATCTCGCGATCCCTCCTCCACGGTTGAGTCGCAGAGCGTAGCAGCGGCGTCGAGGTCGGAGGGCTGGCGGGCCGCTGCGGCGGACCGCTGCGGCGGGCTACCGCGACGGGGCGCAGGGCGTACCCGGCCGAGCCAGGCTCAGGGGATCGGCTTGAGGTCGAACAGCGTTCCCCGAAGCGGTGCGTCGCCGGCGGCGCGGCCGGCATTGAAGGCGGCCACGAAGACCGCGCCCGAGACCGTCTTCGTTCCGGCCGAGCCGACGAGCGTGACGCTGACCAGGCGCCCCGACACGCCCCGGTTCCTGAGGTCGAGCCCCGAGATCGTGCCGACGCTCGTTCGGCCGTCCCGGGCGAAGATCGCCGACAGCTCGGCGATCGTGTAGGACCTCGTCTGCCAGGTGGCGTACGGGGCTGCCGCGTCGTAGGCCACGCCGGCCGCGTCTCGATCCGTCGAGCCGCGCAGATAGGAGACCGCACCGGCGACCCGGCCGCCGGTCGACGAGACGAAGACGTTCTCGTTGTGCTCGGTCGCCCCGCCGGCCGTGGAGTGGAAGATCGCGTTCACGATGGACGTGCCGCTTCGGAGCACCCGGCCGGCGGTGGCCTCGATCACGGCGTTGGCTGCTGACTCCTCGCGCAGGACGCCGCGGTAGACCTGGGAGCGGGTGTCGTCGTACACGTCGAACGTGCCCGTGGCCGGGTGGAGACGATAGGCCGCGTAGGACCGGGCGGCGATCGTCTGGGCGATCCGCGCTTCGAGCGGCCACGTCGAAGCCATCTCGGCCGGGACGACGCCCCGCAGGTACGTTTCGAGCGGCAGGCTGTTGATGACATCGACCGTCGACCCGGTGGCGAGGATCCGCAGCTCGCCCCGATAGCGGTCGTACGCTGACGGCTTCGATAGCAGCTGGAGGGTGGTGGCATCGGTCGCGCCGGCGACTCGGAGATCGGCCGAGGTCGGGCCGTCGTAGAGGACCTGGCCGGCCGATGTCTCGACGAGCAACCGCCACGACGGCATCGATATCGTCGGCGCGAACAGCCGGAGTCGGGCGTCGGCGGGCAGGTCGCCCGCGACTCCTGACACGGTCCAGCTGCCGCCGCGGCCGAGGACCATCAAGGGCGCGGTCGACGTCGGGCTGAAGTTGTCGAGGACGAGCACGCGGATCCGGGTCTCGACCGGGATCGAGCCGATTGTCGTGCCGGGGTAGTAGTGCTCGAGAATCTGGTCCGCGGTCTGGCCAGCGAGGGCGCGTCCGCGGGCCCCGTACTGGGACAGCCCGACGCCGTGCCCGTAGCCGCGCCCGTGGAACGTCGTGGTCGGGCCGATCGGCGTCACGCCGGCCGAGCTCGATGTGGGCGGGGTCGTGAGGATTCCCGTGGCAGCGTAGAGGGCCGAGACACCGAACAGCGACGTCACCGACCGGCCGTTGACGTGGGTCACGCGGTACCAGCCGGATCC
>DASWGY010000126.1:0-1639 GCA_036393495.1 Candidatus Limnocylindrales bacterium | reverse complement strand
CGATCCGGGAACCAAACGGCCCCTGGCTGCTCAGCAGTCCAGGAGCCATCAGCCCGGATCGGGCGGTTCAGACGTCGTGCGTCTTGGCGGACACCATCGCCGTTCGGACAGCCTACGTCGGCCGTCGTCGCGACGTCAACGAACTGTACTCGTCCGCGCCGTCCGGCCCCCACGATTCGGGCCGACGGGACCTCACGGGATCGCCGCGCGCCACCCCAGCATCGGGTACGTCAGCCCCAGCTCCCGGGAGACCGAGCCAGTGACCGTTGAGGCAGCCGCCGTTCGAACCGCCCACGCCCTCGTCGCCCTCGTCGAGCTGTGGGCGCTCGGGTGGGTCTGGGTGTGCGGACTCACCCGCCGCCGCGGCCGCGCACTCCGGATCGCCGTCGGCCTGCTCGTCGCCGAGGGTGTTGCCCTCGTGATCGGGCGGGGCAACTGCCCGCTCGGCCCGCTCCAGAGCCGCCTCGGCGACCCGGTCCCGCTGTTCGAGCTCGTGCTTCCGCCCCGGGCCGCCAAGGCGGCGATCCCGATCCTGGCTGCGGTCGCCATCGCGGGCCTCGCCCTCGTCGCAGTGCGCCGGCCGGACGGCCGGTAGTGATCTTGACAATCCGGCTCGATACGCTACCGTAGCGTATCGTAATAACCGGCTACGAGGGTCGTCCCCATGCCCGCCTCACCAGCCACTCCCCTTCCCGAGTCATCCGCGGAACGGATCCATCGCCGGCGCTGGCTGACCCTCGGCGTCCTGTCGCTCAGCCTCGTCCTGATCGGGCTCGACAACACCGTCCTCAACGTCGCCCTGCCGACCATCCAGCGCACGTTTGACGCGTCGGCGTCCGAACTCCAGTGGATGGTCGACGCCTACGTCCTCGTGTTCGCCGGCCTGCTGCTCGTGATGGGCGCGCTCGGCGACCGGTTCGGCCGCGCGCGTGCCCTCCAGGTCGGCCTCGTCATCTTCGCCGCCGCGTCGCTGACCGCGCCCCTCGCGACCGAGGTGGTCCAGCTCATCGCGATCCGGATCGCGATGGGGGTCGGCGGGGCCCTGATCATGCCGTCCACCCTGTCGGTCATCGCCAACGTCTTCCCGCCCGACGAGCGCCCGAAGGCGATCACGATCTGGGCGGGCGTGTCCGGACTCGGGATCGGCCTCGGGCCCCTCGTCGGCGGCCTCCTCATCGAGAACTTCGCGTGGAGCGCCGTGTTCCTGCTCAACGTGCCGATCGCGCTGATCGCCCTCGGCCTCGGGCTCGTCCTCGTCCCGGAGAGCCGCGACCCGTCCGGCGCGCGCCTCGACCTGCCAGGCGCGGTCCTGTCCATCGGGGCCGTATCGGGCCTCGTCTACGCGATCATCGAGGCCCCGGCCGCCGGCTGGACGGACCCGGGCATCGTCGCCGGCTTCGCGGCCGCGGCCGTCCTCGGGATCGCCTTCGCCTGGCGCGAGACGCATACCGCCGCGCCGATGCTCGACCTCGCGCTGTTCCGCAACCCGCGCTTCACGGCCGGTGCGCTTGGCATCGGGCTGACCTTCTTCGCCATGTTCGGGGTCATCTTCGGGCTGACCCAGTACCTCCAGTTCGTGCTCGGGAAGACCGCCCTGGAGGCCGGCACGCTCATGGTCGCGCTCGCGTTCGGGATCCCG
>DASWGY010000125.1:0-5317 GCA_036393495.1 Candidatus Limnocylindrales bacterium | reverse complement strand
GCGTCGTCGAGGCCCATCGCGATCTCGTCGGTCAGGGTCTTCGACTCGGCCAGCGTCTGGAGGATCGCGGGCCGCTCGGTCTCGAGGAACCGGTTGAACTGGGCCTCGAACTCCTTGACCCGGGGCGTGGGCACGTCGTCGAGGGCGCCCTTCGTCGCGGCGTACAGGATCGCGACCTGCTTCTCGACCGGGACCGGCTGGTACTGCGGCTGCTTCACGACCTCGGACAGCTTCTCGCCCCGGGTCAGCTGGTCGCGGGTGGCCTTGTCCAGGTCGGAGGCGAACTGGGCGAAGGCGGCCAGGGCCCGGTACTGGGCGAGATCGAGCTTCAGGGGACCGGCGACCTTCTTCATCGCCTTGGTCTGGGCCGCCGAGCCCACGCGCGACACGGAGATGCCGATGTTGAGGGCCGGCCGCTGGCCGGCGTTGAACAGGTCGGTCTCGAGGAAGATCTGGCCGTCGGTGATCGAGATGACGTTCGTCGGGATGTAGGCCGAGACGTCGCCGGCCTGGGTCTCGATGATCGGCAGGGCGGTCAGCGAGCCGCCGCCGTTGGCATCGCTCATCCGGGCCGCCCGCTCGAGGAGTCGGCTGTGGAGGTAGAAGACGTCACCCGGGTAGGCCTCGCGGCCCGGCGGCCGGCGGAGGAGGAGGGCCATCTCGCGATAGGCCCAGGCGTGCTTCGAGAGATCGTCATAGACGCACAGGGCGTCCTTCACGAGCTGGCCGCCGATCTCGACGCCGCCCTCCATGACCTCCTCGCCCATGGCGACGCCGGAGTACGGCGCGAGGTACTGGAGCGGGGCGGCTTCCTCGGCCCCGGCCACGACGACGATCGTGTGGTCCATCGCGCCGTACTTCTCGAGGGTCGCCACGGTGTTGGCGACCGTCGAGAGCTTCTGGCCGATGGCCACGTAGATGCAGACGAGGCCCTGGCCCTTCTGGTTGATGATCGTGTCGATTGCGATCGCGGTCTTGCCGGTCTGGCGGTCGCCGATGATCAGCTCGCGCTGGCCTCGACCGATCGGGATGAGGGCATCGATGGCCTTGATGCCGGTCTGGACCGGTGTGTCGACCCCCTGCCGGACGATGACGCCAGGGGCGATTCGCTCGACCGGGCGGGTCTTCTTCGCATCGATCGGCCCCTTGTCGTCGAGCGGCCGGCCGAGCGGGTCCACGACCCGGCCGATCAGGGCCTGGCCGACGGGGACCTCGACGACCCGGCCGGTCGTCTTGACCGTGTCGCCCTCCTTGATCGCCCGGGCATCGCCGAGGATGACCGCGCCGACGGTCTCCTCCTCGAGGTTGAGGGCCATGCCCATGACCTCGCCCGGGAACTCGAGCAGCTCCGACGACAGGGCGCCGGCCAGCCCGTAGACCTGGGCGATGCCGTCGCCGACCTCCACGACCGTGCCGACGCTCCGCGATTCGGTGCGCTCGTCGAACGTGTCGATCGCCGACTTGATGATGCTGATGATCTCGTCCGAGCGAATGGCCATCGGTTCTCCGTTTGTCGGGCGCGTCCGGCCCGCTGGTGCCCCGGCGCGGGGCGGTGGGCTAGCGCGCGCTCCCTGCGAGCTGGTTGCGGAGCCGTTCCAGGCGGCCGCGGAGGCTGGCGTCGAGCAACTGATCGCCGACCCGGACAGTGAGCCCGCCGATGAGCGCCTCGTCGACCTCCGCCCGGAGATCGACGTCACTGCCGGTCATCGCCTTGACCCGGTCCTGGACGGCCCTGGCCTCGGCGGCGGTGAGCGGCTGGGCACTCGTCACGACGGCCTCCACGATCCCGCGTCGACGGTTGAGGAGGCGGCTGTACTCCGCGGCGACTGCCGGGAGGGTCTCGAATCGCCCCCGCTGGGCGAGCAGGCGGGCGAGGTTGTAGACCCCGGCCAGGGTTCGCCCTTCGAGGAGGCGGCCGACCGCCGCCTGGCGATCGGCGTGTGGGATCGAGGGATTGTCGACGACCCGAACGACGCTCTCGTCGGCGGCGAACCGGGCGGCGAGGGCCAGGCCTTCCGACCAGGCGTCGTGGGCATCGTCCCGGGAGGCCAGCTCGAAGGCTGCCTCCGCGTAGCGGCGAGCCGCGGTCCTCGGCCGGGCCATCAGCGGCGACTCATCGGGTAGCGGGCCATCAGTTGCGGGCGTCCCCGGCCGCTGCGTCGCTGAGGAACTCCGCGACGAGCCGCCGCTGCCGATCGCCGGTCATCGACTCGCCGACGACCTTGCCGGCCGCGGAGAGGGCGAGATCGGCGACCTCGGCCCTGAGGTCGGCGATCGCCCGATGCTTCTCCGCCTCGATCTCGCTGGAGGCGCGTTCGCGCATCCGCTCGAGCTCGTCCTTGGTGGCCGCGATGTCTGCGTCGCGAGTTTCCTGGGCGACCTTCTGGGCCCGGGCCAGGATGTCGTTCGCCTCACGGCGGGCCTCGGCCAGGGTCGAAAGGCGCTCCTGCTCGGCGGATTCTCGATCCCGCCGGGCCTGCTCGGCGTCCTTGAGGCCCTGCTCGATCCGCTCGCGGCGCGCCGCGAGCATGCCCGCGACGGGCCTGAAGGCGAACGCCCAGATGATGGCCAGGAACAGGGCCGCGTTGGCCGCGGCGATGATCACCTGGAACAGGTTGATCTGGAACAGCGCCTCTCCGCCTTCCTCAGCGGTGAAGCGGACGACCTCGCGCCCGACGCCGGACGCGACGGCCAGCAGATCCACGATCCCGTCTCCCGTCCGGTCGCCTAGGCGCCGGGCTGGATGAAGATCGCGAGCAGGCCGACGACGATCGCGAGGACGCCGAGGCCCTCGGCGAACGCGGCGAGGATGATCGCGATGCCGCGGATCTGGCCCGCGGCGTCCGGGTTCCGCCCGATCGCCGTGGCCGACAGGCCGGCCAGGATGCCGATGCCGATGCCGGGGCCGACGACCCCGAGGGCGGCGAGTCCGGCGCCGATGTACTCCATTCGATGCTTCCTCCTGCGCCCGGGCGAGCCGCCCGGGTTCTTGCTCCCTGGTGGTTGTGGTGGTGGCTAGGCGGCTGCCGCTGCGGCCGCTGGCTGCTCTCCATGGCCGGCGGCCTCCGCCGGGACGTGCTCCTCGTCGTCGTGGTGGCCCTCGATGGCGAGAGTGATGAAGATCAGGGTCAGGACGCTGAAGATCAGCGCCTGGATCGCGTTGAGCATGACCTCGAGGCCAATGAGCGCGACCGGGATGAAGGCGATCGTCAGCGAGGTCATGACCCCGAGGGCGACCTCGCCACCGTAGATGTTGCCGAAGAGTCGCATCGACAGCGTCACCGGCTTGACGAACTCGAGCATCAGTTCGATGAGCCCGACGAACATGCCGATGATTCCGGCCCCGATGCCCTTCCTGAACTCGCCGAACGGGAAGAACTTGCCGAGGTAGCCCCGGACACCGAGGCGCCGGAACCCCTCGACGTGGAAGAACGTGAAGCTGACGAGGGCCATCCCGATCGTGATGTTGACGTCGCTCGAGGGGGCTCGTAGCTGCTCGACCTTGCCGACCGGGGGCACCAGGCCGATCCAGTTGTCGAACAGCACGAGGAGGAAGAAGGCGATGAAGACCGGGACGTACGGCCGCGCCTTCGCGCCGGCAATGCCGACCCCGAAGTCGCCCAGCGCCTCGTAGACGTACTCGAAGAGGTTCTGGCCCCGGCCCGGCAGGAGCTTCATGCCCCGGGTCATCAGGAGCGCCCCGCCCAGCAGCAGCGCCATGACCAGCCACATCGTCAGGATGGTGTTGCTGATCGCCGGATAGAACGTGACGAGCTGGTCGGCGCCGGGCGCCGGGGCGTCGGTGAGCGGGATGAGGTTATGCGCCGCCGGGAACTCGAGGCTGCTCTCGATGAAACAGGCCGGGAAGGCGCACGGATCTCCGGGCTGGCCGCCGTGGGGGAACGGCGGGAAGGCGATGAGGGCGAAGACGTCGAGGGCGATCACGCCGGCCACCAGGGCCAGCCAGCGGGTCGGCGGGCGCCGACGCCGCGGCGCTGCGACCGCCTCGGCCTCCGCGGCATCCACGGCCTGATCGGCCGCGACCGGGTCCGTCAACGCTGCCTCCACACACGCGAGCGCGGCCACCGCCGCGCTCTTTGACCTGCTGTCCGCGGCCTCGGGGACCGCCCTACTTGATCGTCTCGAGGAACCTGGTGACCAGGCGATAGATCATCACGGCTCCCGACCCGGCACCGGCGAAGAACCCGACGATGACGAAGATCGGCAGGGTCCCCAGCTGCCCGTCAGCCCAGTAGCCAACGAGCACGCCGACGAGGGTCGTGACCAGGAGGACGAGGCCGATCTCCGAGAACAGCGCGAAGTACGCGCCAGCACGTCCGGGCTCGATCATCGGCCACCTGGCAAAGCCCGGGGAGTATACCAGAGGGCCTTCCGCGAGCGCCTCCACGGCGGCCCCGGGCAGAGCGTCGGGCAACTCGGGTCAGGGGGTTGGAGCCGGTGTGTCAGTCGGCAGCGGTGCCGGCGTGTCGGTCGGCAGCGGTGCCGGTGTTTCTGTCGGCAGCGGTGCCGGTGTGTCGGTCGGCAGCGGCGGGGTCGTCGGTGTGGACGACGGCGCCGGGCTCTGTGAGGCATCGGCAGTCGGCGTCGGTGTCGGCGTCGGTGTCGGCGTCGGTGTCGGCGTCGGTGTCGGTGTCGGTGTCGGTGTCCGGATGGGTCGCACGGGCGGTCGCGATGTGGCGCGCGGCGGGGCGAGCGTCGGGTTCGGTCGTGGGGTCGCCTCGAGTGCCGGGATGAGGCTCGGGTCGATGACCGGACCGATCGATGGCTGACCAGACGCGACCGGTGCCCCGGTAACACCGAGGACGGCGGGGCCGGAGCCGCCGGGTCCGTCGGTCGCGGGGTTGGCGGCGCCGAGCGGGAGGGCAACCTGGGCCGCGAGGATGAATCCGACGACCACCAAGAGCACGAGCGAGGCGTCACGCCACAGGATGCGTCGACCCGCCGGACCGCCGACAACCCGTCGGGCGTGCGTTACCGGGCGACGATCGCGCTCGACGCGGGCCCTCGGGGAGGCTCCCACGGAAGCCAATCCGGGGTCCGCTCGTGGCGCGGCGGCACCGATTCGCACGGCGATGTCATCCGACGAGATCAGGGCAGGGTCGGCCGACGGCGGCTCCCGGCGACGCCGCAGCCAGGAGGTCACGGGTCGGGCGTCGCGGTGGCGCCCGCTTCCGCCTCGAGCTCCGTCTCGTAGGTATCGGGCTCGAGGGCCTCGCGGGGACCGCGGGTGAGCAGGAACAGGACCACGCCGAAGCCCACGAGGGCACCGAGGAAGGCGTAGACCTGGGTCGCGGTC
>DASWGY010000124.1:0-2763 GCA_036393495.1 Candidatus Limnocylindrales bacterium | reverse complement strand
TGGCGATACAGGCGCTCGATGCCGCGCGACCGGAGGCCCTCGACGATCCGCGCGTCGAGCCAGTCCGGGAAGGGCACGCTGTCCGCCGGCCGCTCGGGCAGGATCTCGTGGTGGACCACGGCCGACTCGAGCGAGGGTTCCTCGAGCAGCCGGGCCAGGACGGCGTCCGTGGTGGCGGGGGCGTAGGTACGCATGGCGTCGGCTCCAAACAGAACGGGCGTTCGATGGTCGGCAGCATAGCCCACGCTGCAACCCGCCCGTGCCAGCTTCGATGGCACACGCCGCGGGCCAAAACAGCTGTTGACACGGCCGTAGCGGGGTAGCTACGCTCGCCGCCCATGTCGGAGCCCAACGCCAGCGAACCGCTCGACGCGACGCCAGCCCCCGGGTCGCGCGCGGCCGCTCCGCCCGACCCGCCGGACGGGATCCGGCGGCTGCCCCTGCCCGACCTCGCCGCGGTGCCCTCGTTCCTCCGCGGGCGGCGCGATCTGCCCGGCCGAGGCGGCGCAGCGCCACGATCACCCGCGGCGGCGCCGGTCGCGGCGGCGACCCCGGACGTGGCTTCGCTGCCGATGCTCACGGTGGCCCCGCGGCGGCTGATCCTCGTCGGGGCGACGATCCTTCTCGCCTGGCTGATCGTGTCCTTCGGTCGCCAGGTGGCGGAGGCGTCCGCCTCGTCCGCCCGGGCCGAGGCGCTGCGGGCCGCCAATGCCGAGCTGTCCGCGGAGGTGGCCGCGATGGAGCGCGAGCTGGACGTCATCCAGGACCAGCGCTACATCAGCCAGGCGGCCCGGGCCTTCCGGCTTGGCAGTCCGAACGAGATTCCGTTTGCCCTCCAGGCCGGCGCCCCGCCGCTCCCGGCCGACGCGCCCGGATCGGCAGCGGTCAAGCTCGGGGCACAGACCGTCGAGATGAGCCCGCTGGAGCGTTGGCTGGACGTCCTCTTCGGCCCGGGGGGCTGACCGCCGCGACCCCGCCGCGACCTCGCCGGAGAGGTATCCTGCCTCTGCCGGTCGGGTGATCCCCGGGTTCGTCGACCGTCGACGGGCAGCCGGCCCCGACGCCGTCCGCGGGACGTCCGCGCGGCCCGAGCGACGGGTCCGTGCGCCCGGGCGCGGGCGAGAGGGAGTGCAGGCACGTGCCCACGATCACCATCCCGATCGAGGACCTGGTCTTCGTCCTGGCCACCCTCGTCGGCGCCGGGCTCCTGCTGGTCACCGTCCTGGTCGACGACATCCTGGGCGGGATCCTCGATTCCTTCGACATCGGCTTCGACATCGGCGGGGTGTCGCTCATGCCGCCGCTCCTCGCGTTCATCGCGATGTTCGGCGTCGGCGGTCTCTTCGCGACCCAGGTCTTCGACATCCACGGCGGTCAGGCCGCGCTCATCGGGGTCGGGTTCGGTGGCGTGGGCTTCGGTGTCGCCTACGGGATGTTCCGCGCCCTCCGCCGGGCCGAGGGGACGCGGCCGTTCTCGATCGCCGACCTCGTCGGCCAGGAGGGCTCGGTCAGCGTTGCCATCCCGGCCGGCCGACTCGGCACCGTCTACGTCCGTGCCGAGGGCCAGACCCACGAGCTCGCGGCGACGGCCGCGATCGACCTTCCCGCCGGCACGCCGGTCCGAGTCACCGGCGTCGCCGGAACGGGCCTCGTCGTCGCGCCGCTGACCCCCGCCACGTGAGTGCGTCCGCGTACCTGAGGGAGAGGAATCGTGCCTGATCTCGGCAGCCTGTTCGACTTCGTCGGCAGCGGCGTCGTGCCTGTCCTGCTGGTCGTCATCGTCCTCGTCCTCGTGGTCGCCTACCTCGGCAGTCGCTACAAGGTCGCCGGCGCGAATGAGGCGCTCATCGTGAGCGGCCGCCGAGAACGTGGCTCCGAGGGCCAGGTCGGGCTCAAGGTCGTCCGCGGCCAGGGCGTCATCGTCCTGCCGCTCGTCAACAAGGTCGGGCGGCTCCACCTGAGCGCGCGCCAGATCAACGTCCAGCTCTCGGACGCCGTTACCAAGCAGGGCATCAAGGTGGCCGTTCAGGGCGTCGCGACAGTCAAGATCGGGAGCGACGAGGAATCCATTCGCGCCGCCGCCGAACGATTCCTCGAGCGCGAGGACCAGATCGATTCGATCGTCAAGAACGTCCTCGAAGGCTCCCTCCGCTCGATCGTCGGGACCCTGACCGTCGAGGAGCTCAACTACGACCGCGCGAAGTTCCAGCAGGAGGTCCAGAGCGCGGCCCGGAGCGACCTCGCGACGTCGGGCCTGACGATCGACAACTTCACGATCCAGGCGATCCGCGACGAGGTCGGCTACATGGACCTCATCGGCCAGCAGGAGACGGCCCGCCGCGAGCGCGATGCCCGGATGGCCAAGGCCCAGGCCGACCAGGAGGCCGCGGTCCGCGAGGCCGAGGCCCAGCAGGTCAAGCTCAACGCCGCGCGAGACGTGTCGCTTCGCCAGGCCGAGGTCGAATCGCTCACCGCTGCGGCGAACGCCAAGGCCGCCCAGTCCGGGCCGCTGGCCCAGGCCGAGGCGACCCAGGAGGTCACCCGCAGGCAGACCGAGCTGGCCCAGCTCGAGGCCGACCGGACGCAGAAGGAGCTCATCGCCTCCACCATCCGCCCGGCCGAGGCCGAGGCCGACGCGCAGGTCAAGCGGGCCGAAGGCGACAAGCTGGCCCGAATCGCCGCAGCGCAGGCAGCGGCCGAAGGGGTTCGCCTCTCGGGCGAGGCATCTGCCAAGGTCGTGTCGATGACGGCCGATGCCGAAGC
>DASWGY010000123.1:0-17120 GCA_036393495.1 Candidatus Limnocylindrales bacterium | reverse complement strand
ATCGTGTCGGTCTCGCGGCGGGCCGGGTGATCGCCGAGCGGGCAGGTCACGTTCAGGAAGGCCTCGTCGCGGGTCAGGGGGTTCACGCCCGAGCCGGCGTAGTCGACCGTCTCGGGCAGGAGCACCGGCAGGTCCCCCTCCTGAACCGGCACGATCCCGTGGATGTCGCAATGGATGACCGGGATCGGGGTGCCCCAGTAGCGCTGGCGCGAGATCAACCAGTCGCGGAGGCGATAGGTCACCGCCGCCCGACCGAGGCCACGCTCGGCCAGCCGGGCGACGATCCGGCGGCCGCCCTCGTCGGCGGCGAGGCCGCTGAACTCGCCGCTGTTGACGAGGACCTCGCCGGCCTCGTGGGCGAGGTAGGCCGCCTCGAGTGGAGCGTCCTCGGATCCGGGCGCGGCCACGACCCGGCGGATCGGCAGCCCGAACGCCGTCGCGAACTCGAAGTCGCGCTCGTCGTGGGCCGGGACGGCCATGATCGCGCCGGTCCCGTAGCCACCCAGGACGTAGTCGGCGACGAAGATCGGGATCCGCTCGTCGTTGACAGGGTTGATCGCGTCGGCTCCGAGGGCGACGCCGGTCTTGTCGCGCTCCGTCGAGAGGCGATCGATCTCGGTCTTGGCCTCGGCCGCGGCGACGTACGCCTCGACCTTTGCCCGCCGCTCGGGCGCCGTCAGCGTCGCGACGAGCGGATGCTCGGGAGCCAGGACCATGAAGGTCGCCCCGAACAGGGTGTCGGGTCGGGTCGTGAAGACCCGCAGCTCCTCGCCACCGGCGTGGTGTGGCGACGACGCCGTGGTGAACACGATCTCGCCACCCTCGGACCGCCCGATCCAGTTCGTCTGCATGACCCGGACCGGCTCGGGGAACTCGATCTCTGAGAAGTCGAGGAGCTCCTCTGCGTACTTCGTGACCCGCAGGTACCACTGGTCGAGCTCGCGCTTCTCGACCTTGGCCCCGCACCGCCAGCAGTGCCGATCCGTGCCCTCGACCTGCTCCCGGGCGAGCGTCCCATCGTTGGGGCACCAGTCGACCGCGGACTTGGCCCGATAGGCCAGGCCGGCCTTCAGGAACTGGAGGAAGAACCACTGGTTCCAGCGGTAGTAGTCGGGGTCGGCGGTGACGACCTCGGCGTCCCAGTCGAAGGTCGCGCCCATCCGCCGGAGCTGCCGGCGCATGTTGGCGATGTTCGACATCGTCCAGTCGCGGGGATTGATCCGGTTCCGGATGGCGGCGTTCTCGGCCGGCAGGCCGAAGGCATCGAAGCCGATCGGCAGGAAGACGTTCAGCCCATGCATCCGCCGGTAGCGGGCGATCGCGTCGGTGGGCGTCTTGATGTACCAGTGGCCGATGTGGATGTCGCCCGACGGGTACGGGTACATCGTCAGGAGGTAGTAGCGGTTCTTGGGGTCGGCCAGGTTCGTCCGGTACAGGCCCAGCTCGTCCCAGCGCGCCTGCCAGCGCGGCTCGATCGAGGCGGGGTCGTACCGCTCGATCCGCGTGCGCTCCGGTCGATCGCTGGTCTGGGTCATCTGGCGACGCTCCTGCCGGCCGGTGCGTCGGCCGGGTACGAAAGACCCCTCGCCGTCTGGCAAGGGGTCACAGGATAGCCGCCCACCCGGGTGGGTCGGCTATCCGAGGGCGAGGGAGAGGTCGAATCTGCCGGTCATGTCCCTGTGCTTGGTGGAGGTAAGGGGATTCGAACCCCTGACCTTCTGAATGCCATTCAGACGCTCTTCCAGCTGAGCTATACCCCCATGCCGGAGGGCGGAGTATAGCAGGGGCCCTCGCGCGATCGGGTCGATGCTGGACCGTCGCAGGGCATCATTCGGCAACCACCCGAACGTAGTAGTTGCCGTAGGCCGTGACCCCGTCGCGCCCGGCCGTGATGCCGATCAGGACGTACCGCTCACCGGGCCACGGCACGAAGACGATGTCGGCGGGCGTCGACCGCGCGCCGAGGTCGCATCCGTCCCACGTCACGAACTCGACGGGCGTCCCGATCGCATCCGTGACGTCCGGCCCGCAGCGGGTGAACCACGACTTGACGGACCAGCCCTCCAGGCCGATCCGGACGACATCCCCGGCCACCAGCCGGAGGCGCTCAAGGTCGTCAGGGATCGTCTGGACGAAGCAGGGTTCGAACGCGTCAGCGCCGGGCTGGGACCAGAACTGGCCGCAGCCGGGGAGCGCCGCGACAGCGCCCCCGTCGGGAGCGGTGGCGAACGCAGCCGGCAGGCCCGCCGTGATCAGTCGCAGGCTCCAGGTCCCGACCATCGCGCGATCCCGGCCGAACTTGATGCTCGAGGTCAACGTCGAGTCACCGATCAGGAGCTGCGTCAACGTCCAGCGGTTTTGGGCGGCCAGGAAGGGGTTGTCGACCGGATTCGGGTACGACTCCTGGAGGAAGGCGTTGCCGATGCCGTCGGCGATCTCGATCGACCAGCCCCTGGCGCAGACGTCGCCGACGACCCTGACCTCGATCGTCTGGCCGAGGCGGATCTCGATTGGCGTGGTGGTGGGGCCGCCCTGCGAGGGGACGGGCGTCCCGTCATCGACGATCAGGACGAGCTCGGGTGAGCCGGTGCCGATCGGATCCGGACCGCAGGCAACGGCTGGCGTGACCTGTGGCGACGGCGCCAGGACGAGGGAATCGCCGGACACGACCCGGAAGAACGCCACGCGCGACCTTGGCGAGGGCCGGCCCGTCGACGCCAGGAACTCGACCTCGACGCGAACGACCCAGTCGCCGGCGGGCAGCGAGCCCAGGTCGACGTCCTCGGACGGACGGTCCGGCTCGACTCGAACGGCCTCGCCGGCCGCCGAGCCGGGGTCGATCTCGTGGGCGCCGGCCACGGTGACCTCGGCGGAGATGATGCAGACCGACCGCTGGGCATCAAGGATGAGCGACGCCCCCGGCGGCAGGAGGAGGCCGCGCTCGAGGCCGGGCACGGTCCATGCAGGGGTGCCCGACGAGCCGTCCGGGCCGGCCGGCGACACCGGGCCGGCCGCGCCGCGCACGGGGCTCTGGTCATCCGATGTCGATCGAAGTCGGACGGTCGGGGGGTCCCCGGGGCCTGCTCCGGCGCAGATTGCGATCCGTCCTGGCGACGGCGCGCCTGTGCTCCCTGACGGGGTCGAGAGTGCCCCGGACGGGGCGCCGGTCCGTGGGGCACCAGATGGACTGGGCCCGGCGCCATCGTCCCCCGGTCCCACCAGCCCGAGGCCGCCGAGGACCACGAGGATGGCGACGCCGACGATCGCCAGGATCTGGACCTGGAGCCGAGGATCGCGGCCGATGACCGCCGTGACGCCCGGAAGATCCGGCTCGCGCCGGCCGCGCTCGACGCTCATTGTGCCGAGACCGGGAGGTAGTACGGGAGGCTGAAGCGATCACCGTCCCGGACGGCGCTGACCTGGAGCCGGACGACCTGGTCGCCTGGTGACAGCACGAATCGCACCGGCGGCGAGCCCGTCGACGAGCTGACGTCGAAGCCACCGAGCTCGCAGCCGGTGATCTCGAACTGCACCGTGTGCTCCGTTCCGTCGTCGACGCTCAACTGGCCACACTCGCCCCGCCAGGCGACGATCGTCCAGCCGGGGATCTCCACGGACAGCGTCTCGAACGCGTCGACGAGGAACCGCGGCCCGCCGCCGTCGTATCCGATCGAGCCACAGTCATCGACCCCCGCATAGCCGCTTGCCAGGCTGATCGCCAGGCCGCACCCGGGGTGGGCGTCCGCGCGGCGCCCGTCGGGGGCCACCACGAAGGCGGGCGGGATCTCGAAGGGGAGGCTGCTGACCTGCCACAGCCGCTCCACGAGGACCGACGGACCGAGCCGGAGGACGACCACGAGAAGCGCCTCGTCGAAGACCTCGGGCAGGAGGAGCTGCCATCGGTTCTGGGCCGCCCGGCCCGGATCGTTGGAGACGTTCGGGACGCCTTCGATGCTGAGGATCGTGTCGCCGGTCCTGACATCGATCGTCCAGCTCGTCGCACACCCCGAGCCTTCAACCGCGATCTCGACCGGGTCGCCGAGGTCGACCGCGACGCCGGGCAGCTCCAACCCCGGATCGGCACCCGGGTCGAGGCCGGCCACCGGGTCCCCGCCCCCGGTCGTCAGCGTCACGACCACATCGGCCGCGGCGTTCGGGATCGGGCCGCACGAAACGGCCGGGGTCACGTTCGGAGCCGCCGGCGGCTCCGTCGCGATCGCGAACGGGCCGTCGCCGACGCGGACCCGGAAGAAGGTCTCGACGAGACGCTCGCTCGCGCCGGCCGCGCCCCAGTAGCGGACGACGATCCGGAGTCCCCAGTCGCCCTCGGACGGGAACAGGAACGCGAATTCGGGGCTCGCCGGATCCAGCGCTGTGCGGAGGAAGGACCACCGGTCGCCGGGATCCGGATCGTCGCCGACAACGGCCGGCGCGGCCTCGATCTCGATCTCGGCCGCACAGACGCCGGTCGCCAGGATCAGCCGCAGCTCCCTCGCGGCGGCCACGGTCAGGGACTGCTCGGGGTTCGGGAGCCGCCAGGCAGGGTCGCCCTCGCCGAGTCGGGGCTGGTCCGCGCCGGGCAGGCCTCGGACCCCGATCGCATCGTCCGGCGCCGCCGCGAGCCGGAAGGCGGGGCTCGGGGAGGTCGCCCCGATCGTGCCGCACGCGGCCCCTGTCGGTGGCTGGTCGGGAGGGCTCGTCGGTCCGGGGTCGCCGACGAGGCCGCCGGCGGCAAAGGCGCCGGCGAGGATCACGGTCGCGGCCACGGCAAGGCTGGCGCGTCGAAGCCGATGGTTGGGGCTCCGGCGGCCGGAGCGCCCCGGGCGCCCGATCTCGACTCCGGGCATGGCGACGTCTTCGATGTCGAAGTCGTCTGCGTCGCGGCCCTCCGTACGGCCCACCGTCACCTCCGCGATCGCCCGACCAACGGGCCTCGACCATCCTGACGCATCACGCTCCGACGGGCTTCGGCGCCGAGTCCGGGATCCCGCCGAATCTCAGTACGCGACGAGCCGGCCCGTGGTTCTCCACCTGGGCGACGAGACCCACCGCCAAGCTCCCGGGTGCGGGCAAGCCCCCGGGTGCGGGCAAGCTTCCGGGGCGCGCCACTGGCACCATTCGGTCATGCCCATCGATGCCGCCGAGGAACCGAGAACGGCGGTCCTGCCGAGCGGTCGGCTCGAGTACGTTCTGCGGCGCTCTCCGCGGTCCCGGGGGCTCCGGGTGACCATCGATCCTGCTCGCGGCGTCGTCGTCTCGGTGCCACTCGCGGGACGGCGCGGCTGGGCCCACCCCGAGGGTGCCGTCGAGCGGTTCCTCGGCGAGCGCGAGGCGTGGATCCGCCGCCACCTTGCGCGCCACGCTCGCCAGCGTGCGACGGTCGCCGGCTACGGCGGGATCACCGATGGCGCGACGTTCCGCTTTCGTGGTGAGCTGCACCGGCTGCGGATCGTCCCGCCAGCCGGCGCAGCGCGCCGGTCCAGCGTCGAGCGGAGTGGGTCGGACGACGTCGACGAGCTCGTGGTTCACCTGGCCCCGCGAGATCGTCGCGCGACGGTGCTCGTCCTCGAGACGTGGCTCCGGGCCCGCGCCGCGGACGCTGTCGAGCAGGCCGTGGCCGCCCACGCCCCGGCCCTCGGGGTCGCGCCGGCGCGGGTCACCCTTCGCGACCCGAGAACGCGCTGGGGGAGTGCGTCGCGAACCGGAACGCTGTCGTTCTCGTGGCGACTCGTCCTGGCCCCGCCCGAGGCGCTCGAGACCGTCGTGGTCCACGAGCTCGCGCACCTGCGGGTCTTCGGTCACGGCCCGAGGTTCTGGGCCCTCGTCGCCGGTCGCCGCCCCGATCACGCCACCTGGCGTCGGTGGCTGCGAGCCCACTCCCATGAGCTCCACGCCGCGCTGGATGGCAGCGGGGACGGCGACGTCGCGCCGACAGTGGGCGGCGGTCGCCGATGAGGACCGCGCGCCGGTCGTCCACCGAATCTCCGGTCACCTACGATCCCGGATCGTGGTATTGGCCGCTCGCGTCGAAATCGGCGTCACCTACGATCCCGGATCGTGGTAGGCAGGGTGATCGGCCAGATGGTGGTGCTACGCCGCAGCCGGCGAGGCTCGCCACGTTCGGCCGACACGGGTGATGCCACCGTCACTGCTCGAGCGGTGACAGGCAGGCGTCTTGCACGATCCCGGGTCGTATCTGACCGTGCCGGATCGGCAGCCGTCCCGCCGCTCCCGGCGGCAGGCACCACGCCGCCTGCCACCACCCCCAGGGATGGGCCGCCGGGGGACGAGAATCGGTCACCGGATGCTGGTGGGCCGGGGCAGAATCGAACTGCCACAGCCGAAGGCGAGGGTTTTACAGACCCTTGGGCTCACCACCTGCCCAACCGACCCACGCCGGTGACGTGCGCCGCGGGCGAACCGGGGGACCGGTCGACGCGGGCGGCTGCCTATGTTGCCAGACTCCTGCCAGTCGCGGGCGGCGGTGGCCCGGCCCGCGACCAACAGGGCGACGCCCGCTGGAGGTGACTCATGTCCTACGTCGGCGACGGTGGTGAGGCCAGCGCGGTTCTCGTCCGTACGGACGAATCCGCGCGGGCGGTGATGCGCTCGGGCACCGTCGGCCGGTTCATCGCCCCGGGCTCGCTCACGAAAGGCCGATTCGGGCTCTTCCGCTGGGAGATGCCGGCCAACTCAGGCGGCGCCGGGCCGCACTTCCACCGGACCTTCTCGGAGTCGTTCTACGTCCTCTCGGGATCGGTGGCCCTGTTCGACGGCCGGACCTGGGTCGACGGCGCCGCGGGCGACTACCTGTACATCCCGGAGGGCGGGGTCCACGGTTTCCGGAACGGGTCCGAGGCTCCGGCCTCGATGCTCATCCTCTTCGCCCCCGGCGCGCCCCGCGAGCGATACTTCGAGGAGCTCGCCGAGATCGGCGCGTCGGGCCGGGAGCTGAGCCAGGAGGAATGGGCCGAGCTGTACGCGCGCCATGACCAGACGATGGTCTGACTGGTGCTCGGTGCGCCGTTTGGATAGCTCGACCGCGAAGGCCGCGGTCCGCCGCTACGCGTAGTCGGCCGAGATCGTCTTGCGGATTGCGGGGATTGCGTCCGCGAGGGCGGCCAGGGTCGGCCCCGGCAGCTCCACGGGGGCCGGGTATCGGGCGATGACGGGGGCGAGGTGCTTGAGCCCGCTCGACGTACTGATCAGCACGGCGCGGTCCCCGGGTCCGATGGCGCCTTCGCTGGCCAGCACCCTCAGCCCAGCCAAGCTGGCAGCTGCCGCAGGTTCGGCGAAGATGCCCTGTCGGGCGAGTTGGCTCTGCGCGGCGAGGATCTCCTCGTCCGACGCCTGCGCCACCAGCCCGTTCGAGGCCTCGAGCGCGGCGATGCCGAGATAGCTGTTCACCGTTCCGCCGATGCCTCGAGCGACCGTCGACGTCGCCGGGACGTGGGCGATCGGGGTCGAGCGGCTTTGCCATGCCGCCCCCAACGGACCGCCCAGCGGCTCGCACGCGACCATACGCGGGATCCGGTCCGTCAGCCCAAGCAGCGAGAGCTCATTGAAGCCCTTCCAGATCCCGTACAGACCCTCGGCGTACGAGGTTGGCACGAGGACGTAGTCCGGCACCTGGCCGCCGAGCTGCTCGTGGAGCTCGAAGGCAATCGTCTTGTAGCCCTCGTGGCCGAACGCGCCGTTCGTCGGGATGTCGGTGAAGTTGGTCGCCGGGAACCAACCGAGGCGCTCGATCCCCTCCCGGATGATCTGCCAGCGGCCATCGCGTGTCGTGATCGCGAGGACAGCACCGTACGCCTGGATGAGAGCCGCCGCCCCATGAGAGAGACCCGCATAGCTCAGCACGACGCATTGGATCCCGGCAGCCGCCGCATAGGCCGCAACCGCAGCACCGTGGTTCCCGGAGCTCGAGGCCACGAGCATCGACGCGCCGAATTGGCGGGCCATGCTCACGGTCACGCCTGCGTGCCGATCCTTGAATGACCACGTTGGATTCCGGGACTCGTCCTTCACCCATAACCCGCCGAGGCCGGACGCCGCGGCAAGATTCGGGAGCGGAACGAGCGCGGTTCCTCCCTCGCCAAGCGCGGTCTCGTGCGCCCCATCAGTGACTGGCAGCAGGCGTCGGTACCGCCACATCCCGATCCCGGGCTCGGCGAACGAATCCGCCACCAGCGACGTCCGGATGGCATCGTAGTCGTATTCGGTGGTCAGGCCCGCTCGGAAGTCAGGCCTGGCACAGGCAGGGCACCCGTCATGCATCGG
This sequence comes from Candidatus Limnocylindrales bacterium, assembly GCA_036393495.1. GTDB lineage: Bacteria > Chloroflexota > Limnocylindria > Limnocylindrales > CSP1-4 > UBA5189. The sequence continues at coordinate 8,840 of DASWGY010000123.1, read as the reverse complement.
AGCGAGGGGGTAGCGAGCATGGCAATGAACGCAACGCAGTCCGGTGACGTGTGTCACACCGCCCCCCCGTCGAGCTGAGTGTGCTCCACGAGACGCAGGAACGACCGAGCCCTCGGATGCTCGGGAGCCGAGAAGAACTGATGCGCCGGGGCCTCCTCGACGACGACGCCCTGGTCCATGAAGTGGACCCGGTCGGCGACCTCACGGGCGAACGCCACCTCGTGCGTCACGACTACCATGGTCATCCCGTCGAGCGCCAGCTCGCGCATCACCTTGAGCACCTCCTCGTGCAGCTCCGGGTCGAGTGCCGACGTGGGCTCGTCGAATAGAACGACGTCCGGCTTCATGGCGAGCGCTCGTGCGATCGCGGTCCGTTGCTTCTGGCCACCCGACAGGCGGGACGGGTACTCATGCTGCTTGTCTGCCAGCCCCACCCGCTCGAGCAGCTCGGTGCCCAGCTCGACGGCTTCAGCGCGCGGCACGTTGTTCACGACGATCGGACCTTCGATCACGTTCTCGAGCGCCGTCTTGTGAGGGAAGAGGTTGAACGACTGGAAGACCATGCCGACGCGCGTCCTGATCTGGCGAATGCGCGCCCGGCGCGCCCGATCGTCCTTACCCGCCCCGCACTCCACCTCCAGCCCGCAGACGACGAGCTTCCCCTCGTCGGGCTCTTCAAGGAAGTTGATGCATCGGATGAGGGTCGTCTTCCCGGAGCCGGAGACGCCCATGATCACGATCACCTCGCCACGCCGGACGGTGAGGTCAATCCCCTTCAGGACCTCGAGATTCCCGAAGCGCTTGTGGAGGCCCGCCGCCACGATCTGCAGGTCCGAGTTCGCCATCAGTAGGGCCTCGCCAGTCGTCGCTCGAGGGTGGCTTGGCCGAGTGCCAGCACGAAGTTCAGGATCCAGTAGATGGCAGCCACGATCAGGTACATCTCGAGATACCGGAACGTGGCGGAGCCGACCCGCTCCGCGACGCGCGTCAACTCGGTCACGGTGATCACCGACACGAGCGAGGTGTCCTTCATCAGCGCGATGAACCGTGTCCCGATCGGCGGGAGGGCGATCCGCAGCGCCTGCGGGAAGATGATCCGCCGCATCGCCTGCCAGTAGCTCATCCCGACCGAGTACGCGGCCTCGCGCTGGCCGACGTCGACGCCGAGCAGCCCCGCACGGAAGTTCTCGCTCTGGTAGGCACCGACGTTGAGTGAGAGCGCCAGAATCCCCGAGGGGATCGGGTCAATCGCAATCCCCAGCTGCGGCAATCCGAAGTAGATCAGGAGGATCTGCACCAGCATCGGCGTGCCCAGGAAGATCGACACGTACGACACGGCGACATACTTGATGAGCCTGAGCTTCGATGTCCGAATGAGCGCGACCGCCAGTCCGATCGTCGAGCCGATCGTGAATGCCGTGACCCCGAGGAAGACGGTGACGCCGAGGGCCTCGACCAGGGTCGGCGCGGCCCGCTGGAACAGCTCCCACATGCGCGTCTCGAGCTCCTCTCAGGGTGCCGACGAGCGGTGCCCGCCGAACCTCGAACGGGCGGGCACCCTGCCGGCTGGCTACTCGCCGATGATCTCGCGCAGATCGTCGCTGACGTCCTCGTCCGGCCCGAACCATCTGGTCGACAGCTCGGCGATGGTGCCGTCGTCGATCATCTCCACGACGAGGCGATCCATCTCCGCCTTGAACGCGGCCTGCCCCTTGCTGAACGACATCGCGTTCTGCTCGAGCGTGAGGGCTGCATCGGTGGCGCAGACGTTCAGCCCGCTCTTCTCCGCGACGTAGGTGCCGACGAAGCGGGAGCCGATGTACGAATCGACGCGACCAAGGTCGAGATCGGTGAGCGCGAGCGTCGCGTTCTCATACGTCTTGAGCTCGGCATCAGGCACCGACTCCGCGCGAGCGACGTCCGACGAACCGGCCAGGACGGCGATGCTGCGACCCTCGAGGTCCGGGAGGTCGTGGACCTCCGCCGTGTCTTCGCAGTTCAGGAAGATCGTGACCATCGAGACGCGATAGGGGTGCGAGAAGTCGACCTGCTCCTTCCGTTCGTCGGTGATTGCCTGGCCGGCGATCACGACATCCCAGCGGTCCGTGTCGAGGCCCGGGATGAACGTGTCGAACGTTCCCTGGATGAACTCGATGTCGATGTCGATCCGCTCGCCGACCTCGTTCGCGAAATCGACATCGAAGCCCATCACCTCGTTGGCCTCGTCGCGGAAGCTGTAGGGCGGGCTGGTCTGCGGGTTGGCGACCCGCAGGACGCCGGCCGCCCTGACCCGGGAGAGCAGCTCATCGCCGCCGCCGTCGGCCGACGAGCCGGCACTTGCCGAGGCGCCCTGCCCGGACTGACAGGCTGAGCTAATGACCGCAAGGACGAACAGCGCCGGAATCCACCCGGCCGAGCGCCGGTGCGGGCGGGAATGGGACGTCATGGCGATTCTCCTCCACATGGTGCTGGGGTGACGGGCCGCGAAATGTCCGTCGACCGGCGGACGCCCCGGAGCGCGGCTGTGTTCAGTCGACTCCGAGGATCAGACGGCGGAGCTGAGCGAGCAGATCGACTGCCGAGTCGCGCCTGATGCTGTATCGCATGCCTCCTTTCACCCGCTCCTGTCTCACCAGCCCGGCGGCCCGGAGCTGGTGCAGGTGGTGATGCACGGTGGCCGGCGACAGGCCGATGCGTGCTTGAAGCTCGGGTGTCGTGAGTGCCTCCCGAGCCAGGATTCGGATGAGCCGAAGCCGGCCAGGGTCGCCCAGCGATCGCAAGGCCTTCAGGAGCTCCGGGTCGATCGGAGCGGGGTCGTACCGCTCGAGCGATGCGCTGCGGACCCCGAACACGATCAGCGCTTCGCCCGCGCTCTCGTCGAGGCGGGCGGCGACAAACGGATGAATGAACGCGGACGGCGCAAGCGTGATTCGCGTCAGGTTGAGGTTCGTCCCGATCGTGTAGCCGCCGGTGAGCTGCTCGATGGCGACGCCAGTGGGCAGGACACCGAGGAGATCGTTGGCCCGCTGCGTCGCCTGGCGGATCGCGTCGTCGACGTGGGCGACCTCCTCCTGGAACACCGTCTCGTACTCCTCGAGGAGGAGGACGAGCTCGCGCTGGGCCCACGCGGGATCCTGGATGACGCGCTTGCAGATCCTCGACCAGCTGGCCGACGACCCGTACAGCGCTCTGCTCAGTGCGCGATCCGACGCCCGACCATGGAGCGCCTCGCGAAAGGTCGCGAGCGCTGAGTCGCTCGTTTCCCCGGTGTCGAGCATCCACAACGCGAGCTCAACCGGATCTGCCGCTTGGACCGCTGCGATCAGCGCCCGTGGTTCGGCGCCCTCGGGAAGGGTCGCCACGAGGCGGGTAACGCCGTACCCGAGGCTCGTGTCGTGTCCACGGAAGAAGAAGACACCCCGTGCGTCCGCTTCCTTCGAGAGTCGCCGACGAGCCCCAACGGCCCACGCCCTCGTCGCCTCGTACGTGCGGGGATTGAACAGTGCTCGGAGGCTGACGAGAAGGTCGTAGCAGGCCGTGGCGTGGACCCGCACGAACCCGGCGTAGGGGTCCGCGCTTGACCGTGCACTCCTTGTCCTTACGAGCGTCACAATATGATACTTATCGAATCTTGACGGACATCGGAAGTACCCTAGGGTGGTGAGCACCCAGCTGTCAAGGGTTTCCGCAGCAGCCTTCGCCACACCTGGAAGGAGTCGCCACATGCTCCGCCACTTTCAGCTGTTTGCCCCGGCACCCGGCCGCGAGGTCGAAGCCGAACGGGCGCTCATTCAATGGCTTGAGGAGGTGCGAGGCGTCGAGGAGTTCCGCGGCGGATTCGTGCTACGCGAATACGCCGGAGAGTTCGGAGAGGTCGTCGGCGCGCTTGCGGTGATGTACGACGTGGAGTCGCGCGAGGCCGGGGCTGCCTTCCGGAAGGCCACCGCCGACATCCGGAATCCGATGGCACAGGACGTGCCGGGTGACGAGCCGGCGGACCAGGGCATCGTGCTCTTCCAGTCAGCCCATGGACACGCGCATGGCGCGGAGCGGGCGGCCCATGATGACCATGGAGGCGGGCACGGCCACGAGCACCCCGACACGGGTAGCCCAGCGACCTCGCTCGGATATGACCGAGGCGGTGGCCTGCTCGCACGGCTGATGCATGGTCACTTCACCATCGTGGCTAGCGGGTCACCGTCGACCGCCCCAAGCCCCGGCCTGGAGACCGGACCGTGACTCACGCCCACCCGCACGACGATCACGCGCACGGCGGAGCTGGGGGCTCCGGGCTCCATCACGACGACCGGCACGACCACAAGCACCGGCGGGGGCTGATCGGCGCCGTGCTGTCCGTCTTCAAGCCGCACAGCCACGACAGCGCCGACAAGGTCGACACGGCTCTCGAAACGAACGAGCGTGGCATCTGGGCGCTGAAGGTCTCGCTGGTCGGGTTGGGATTGACCGCGCTCTTCCAGCTGGGCATCGTCGCGATCAGCGGGTCTGTCGCGCTGTTTGCCGATACGGTTCACAACTTCTCGGACGCCCTCACGGCGGTCCCGTTGTGGATCGCCTTTGCCCAAACCGCACAGCACGACCGTGCCGCGCAGATGATCAACACGCCCGGGCGGGCCGGCTGACCGGCATGACGCTCAGCGAGCGGTTGACTGGTCGATGGGCAACACGCTGTGGCCTGTGGGGCCACGAAGTCGGGGATTTGGTGGAGATGAGGGGACTCGAACCCCTGACCCCCGCGATGCGAACGCGGTGCTCTTCCAGCTGAGCTACATCCCCACCGGGACGTCACAGCGCGCACGCTGGCTGGACGGGCCGAGAGTGTAGCACGGGATCCTCCGGCGACAGGGCAGAACGACCCGGACGGGGGCCTGGGAGCGATGGCCTTGCAGCCGCCGGAACCTGGCGGATTCATGCTTGATTGATTCGAACAGATGTTCGATACTGAGCCCATGGCAACCCTCCCTCCGGACGTGACGGCGGCCCTCGCGACGCTTCGATCGCGCTGGGGAGCGGCCGCGCCGCACGCCGCGGGAGAGGTGGCGGGCGCCCTGGCGATGGCTGCCCCGGCCTTCGAGATCGAGCCCGGCGGCTCACCCGCTGCCGCCGACCCGGCCCGTGTCTTCTCGACCGGCTTCCCGGAGCTCGACGCGATCCTGGGCCCCGGCGGCCTGCCCCGCGGGATGGGCCTTTCGCTGCGAGGTGACCTCTCGAGCGGGCGGACCACGCTGGCCCTGCGGGTCGCCGCGGAGGCCCAGGCGAGCGGGGCGATCGTCGCCTGGCTGGACCTCGCGGCCGCCTTCGACCCGGTCGAGGCGGTGGCCCGTGGCATCCGCCCGGAGTGGCTCGTCGTCCTCACCCCGGCGGGGGGGGAGGAAGGGCTCGCGATCGCGGGCGCGCTCCTGTCCGGCCGGACGGTGGACCTCCTCGTCGTGGACCTGCCGCCCCGGCCAGAGGGAGCGGCCAGGTTCGCCGATCGCCTCGGCCGCCTCGCTGCCCTGGCCCGCCGGGCCGGGATCAGCCTCCTCGTCCTGGAGCCGCCGGGGCTCACGCCGTCGGTGGCCGCCGCGGTCGGGGAGGGGACGGGGATCCGCCTCGAGCTCGCCCGACGGGCCTGGGTCCGCCTCGGTCGGGACGTCGTCGGCCAGGCGGCCGAGGTCCTCGTGGCCCGCAACCGGGCCGGACCGCCCGGCCGCCGGACCACCCTCCGGATTCTCTATGCCGACGGCGGTGAGCGCGACGCCTGCCTCCGGCGGGACGCGCTCCTCACCGTCGACGGGCCACGTCCGGTCGAGGCCCCCATCTCCATCCATGCCCCCGTTCCAGTGCCCGGGACGTCACGCCATGCGACTCCTCCATCTTTACCGACCGCACCTCCTCCTCGACCTCGCCCGGCAGCGCCGGTCCTCCGGCTCGTGGCCGGCGGGACCGGTCGTCCTGGGCGGCCAGCCCTGGGCCGCGGCGACGGTCCTGGACGCGGATCCCGCGGCCCGGGCCCTCGGCGTCCGGCGCGGGATGGCGCTCGGGTCGGCCCACCGGCTCGCCCCGGAGGCGACCTTCCTCGATCCCGAACCGGAGGCTGATCGGGCGGCCCTCGAGGCCGCCTTCGAGCGGCTGGCCGAGTTCAGCCCGGCGACCGCCGGATCGCTCGACCCGGGAGCCGTCGCTTTCGGCCTGCTCGAGGTCCAGGTCGACGGTCTCGAGGCCCTCTGGGGTCCCGAGCCGGTCCTCGTCGACCGGATCTCGGCCGCCCTCGTGCCACTCCTCGCGGGCGCTCCACGCTCGGGAATCGCCGGGACGCGGTTCGCGGCGACGGTCGCCGCGGCCGCCGCCGCGCCGGGCCGTCTCGTGGCCGTGCCGCCCGGCGCCGAGGCGACGTTCCTCGCCCCGCTGCCGGCCTCGCTGCTCACCCCGGACGACGACGTCCGGGCCCGTCTGCGCCGGTTCGGGCTGCGCCGGATCGGTCAGGTGGCCGAGCTCGCGGTCTCTGCGCTCATCGCCCGGTTCGGGGAGGAGGGCGCCACGATCGGGACCCGGGCCCGAGGCGAGGAGACCGAGCCGTTCCGGCCGCGCCGGGCACCCGAGCGCCTCCGCCTGGCGCTGCCCATCGACCCGCCAGTCGGCGAGCTCGACGCGGTCCGGTTCGTCCTCCGCCGGCTGGCCATGGCGCTGGCGGCCAACCTCGTCGCCCGCGGCCTCGCCGCGGCGCGCGGTCGCCTGGCCCTCGAGCTGGACCTCGCTTTCGCCCGCGCGGGCACCCCCGCCGAGCTCGTCGTCGAGACCCGCTTCCCCGAGCCGACCGCGGACGCCGAGGCGATCGAGCGACTCCTCCTCGCCAGGCTCGAACGGACACCACCGCCGGCACCGGTCGCCCGCCTGGAGCTGGAGCTGTCGGGCGCACAGCCGGCGGCCGGTCAGCAGCTCCCGCTGTTCGTGCCCCAGGCCCTCCACGACGCCCGGCTCGGCTGGCAGCTCGCCCGCCTCGCGGTCACGTTCGGTGAGGATCGAGTCCGGCGAATCGAGATCACGGACCCCGAGGCGCCGCTTCCCGAGCGGCGCTGGACCTGGCGCCCGGTCGAGGGGATGGAGGGGCAGGCCCTCACCGTCGCGGCCGCCCCGGCTCCTTCCGCGGCCGGCGCCCGATGACCCGCCTCCTCCATGCCCACCCGGCGATCGACGTCGAGATCGATGCCTCGGGCGCCCTCGTCGCCATCCGCTGGGCCGGCCGGCGTGAGCCGGTCGAGGTCTGCAACCGATGGCGGATCGAGGAGGCCTGGTGGCGAGACCCGATCGCCCGCGACTACTTCAAGGTCGTCGGCCCGCGCTGGCTGGCGCTCGTCTACTTCGACCGCCGTGCGGGGACCTGGCATCTCGAACGCCTGTATGATTGATCGAAGCCAGCCCCCGGGCCGATCAGCGACCCTTGCCGGCGGCCGTCATGCCCCGATCGGGCCCCCGCCATCAACGAATCGGGACGAGCAGGGTCACCAGGAACAGGGCCAGGAAGAGGCCGACCACGAAGAGAAGCGCTCCGACATCACGCGGTCGTGCCGTCTGCACCGCAATCCCCCACAGCCGTGCTGTCGGACCGGTCCCGGACGGCCCGTTCCACGAAGTGTAGCTGCGACCTGGTCGCCTGGGAAGAGCGTTGTCCACCGGGTCGTTGCGGTACAGACGCCGGGGGAGGCCTGATGGTTACGCCGCGCCCTGCAGAGTCAGGAAGAAGATCAGCGCCACCGTACCGACCAGGACGAGCGCCAGCAGGCCGGCTCCGACGATATCCCTGCGCCTGGGTTCCATGCCGCCTCAGCCCTTCCGCCTGTGGCCCGTCGATTCACTCGAACGGGCAGTCCGCCCCGTACAGGATCGACACGATCGTGGTCCCGCCCATCGGCGTGATCGTGGCCAGGATCCGGCAAGTGGTCTCGCCGGCCCATTCGACCTCGATGCTCCCGTCCTCACGGGGGTCCGATCGGGCGAGGGTATGGTAGCCCGCGAACTCGAGGGCTGAGACGTAGAAGCTCGCGACTTCGGCGGGCTCGATATCGCCGACGTCGAGGATGGCGCTCGCGGGACCCGCGCCCGTCTCGGTCGGGCTGGCGCCGGGGTACGACGGGAACGCCCGCGGCAGGCCATCCCAGATCCGGCCCCAGTCGATCTCCGTCTGGCTCGGGGGCGAGCTCGCAGGCGTGGCGCCCGGATCGGTTGAGACCGGCGTTGGTGCGTCGGCCGTGGACGTCGCCGTCGGCGCCGCGGGCGTCGGCGTGACCGGGGCCGTTCCGGTCGGGCCGTTCGAACCACAGCCGGCAAGCGCGAGGAGCAGCACGGCGGCGGAGGCGATGGCACGAGCAGGGCGCGGGCTCAGGTGCATGGGCCGAATCCTAGCCCGGGACGTGACAGGACCCCGTCGCCCCCAGAAGCGACGGGGTCCTGCGCCTCGGATTGCCACCCGCTCACCGGGTGGCAGCCCCGGTCGATCGCCGGTCATGTCGCCGGCGTCGCCTTGCTCGTCCCCCGGCTCGCCGAGGAACGCCCGCTCCCCCGGCTCGGCCGGGGAACGCGAGATCGCGTGAGTCAGACGCCGTGTGCCGCCTGGACTGCCAGGGCCGCCGGGAGGAGGACGAGGATGAGGAGGCTCGCGATGGCAACCAGCGCGACGATCCTCGCCAGGACGGCGACAAGGCTACGGACGTTCGTACCCACGGCCCTATTGACGCCAGGACCGGCCCGGATGTTGCGTCCGTCGTGGGCTTTTCATGATAGAACATTTGTTCTAGTATCGAGGGTCCCAGCCCCCGGAAGCCGGGTCGATCCAAATGGTCCAG
>DASWGY010000122.1:0-15614 GCA_036393495.1 Candidatus Limnocylindrales bacterium | reverse complement strand
CACGATGACGATCTTCGGGGCTCACACGATCGTGTGGGGCACGACCTCCACGACGGTTCGCCAGCGGGCCGTCCCGTCGTCGCTGCTGGGCCGCGTGACGAGCGTCTACATGCTGGCGCTCCTGGGCGGGCTCGTGATCGGGGCGCCGATCGGCGGGATCCTGGCCCAGTCGTTCGGGATCACCGCCCCGTTCTGGTTCGGCTTCGTCGGCTCGGGAATCATGCTCGTCCTCATCTGGCAGACGCTCGATGCCATCGCCCATGCGCCTGTGGCCGACGACGACGCGAGCGCCTGACCGTCGAGGGCACGGCATATGCGACAATCGCGACATCGATGACCGATGAGCTGAGCCCGAGCGAGGCCGCCCGGCGGATCGGCGCGACGACGCGGTCCGTCCAGCGCTGGATTGCGCTGGGCAGGCTGCCGGCCCGGCGCGTCGGTGGGCGATGGCGTGTCGCGTCTGACGCGTTAGACGCGTTCTTGGCGGTCCCGGACGGTTCGGCGGCACCGACGGCACCCGGAGACACGGGCGAGTGGGCCGCGGGCGGGTGGGCCCCGGCGCCGGTGCGCCACGTCTTCGTCGCCAACCGCGGCGAGATCGCGCGACGGATCCGGCGGACCGGCGACCGTGTCGGTGTCCGTGTCACGGTGCCGCCGACGACCGGAGCCGATGCCCTCGATCTCCTCGACATCACGGCTGTCGTCGAGGCCGCGGTCGCGGCCGGCACGGACGCGGTCCATCCCGGGTTCGGCTTCCTCGCGGAGAACGCTGACTTCGCCCAGGCGGTCGTTGCGGCCGGGATGCGCTGGATCGGGCCGCCTCCGGCCGCGATCCGGGCGATGGGCGACAAGGCCGAGGCCCGGCGACTGGCGGTGAAGCTCGGCGTGCCGGTGATCCCCGGCTACGACGGCGAGGCGCAGACGGATTCGGCCCTGATCCGGGCTGCCGGCCGACTCGGCTACCCGATCCTGGTCAAGCCCGCGGCCGGCGGCGGCGGCAAGGGCATGCGGGTCGTCCGTGACCGGGCGGTGCTCCGCGATGCGCTTGCCTCCGCCCGGCGCGAGGCAACCGCGGCCTTCGGTAACCCGCGACTCATCCTCGAGCGATTCGTCGAGGGCCCGCGCCACGTCGAGGTCCAGGTCCTGTTCGACGCCCATGGCAATGGCGTCCACCTCGGCGAGCGCGACTGCTCGATCCAGCGCCGCCACCAGAAGATCCTCGAGGAAACGCCCTCGCCAGCGGTCACCCCGCAGCTCCGCGAGCGGCTGGGGGCGGCGGCGCTCCGGCTGGCGAGCGCCGTCGGCTACGTGAGCGCCGGCACCTGCGAGTTCCTGCTCACGGACCAGGGCGAGGTCTACTTCCTCGAGATGAACACGCGCCTGCAGGTCGAACATCCGGTCACCGAGCTCGTCACCGGTCGCGACCTCGTCGCCGACCAGCTCCGGATCGCTGCCGGCGAGCCGATCGGGGTGGACCAGGTCGACCTCGACGCCTCTCGGGCGGCCGGTGGACACGCGATCGAGGTCCGGCTCTACGCAGAGGACGCAGAGGCGGGTTTTCTCCCCGCGACCGGGCGGGTCGAGCGGCTTCGATGGCCGACGGGCGACGGCATCCGCGTCGACACCGGCATCGACGAAGGTGACGAGATCGGCGGCCGCTTCGATCCGATGCTGGCCAAGATCATCGCCCACGGCGCCGACCGAACCCAGGCCCTGGATCGCCTCGCTGCGGCCCTCGACACCACGGTCGTTCTCGGCGTGACCACCAACCTCAGGTTCCTTCGCTGGCTCGTCCGCGAGCCGGCCGTCCGCGGCGGCCAGGCCCGGATCGACACCCTCGAGCGGATCTGGCCGCCCAAGGACTGGGCGACCCGGGTGACGATCCCGACGGGTGCCTGGGCTGCGGCGGCCCGAGCTCTCGACGCCGGCGGCTGGCGCCTCAACGGCCCGGCACGCGCCCGCCTCCTCACCGACGACGGCACCGAGCAGTTGGTCGAGCTTGTCCGCCCGGCCGGCGACCCGGCCGGCGAGCTGGTGAGTGACCCGGCGGGTGACCCGGCCATAGACCCGGCCGCCCTCGAGGTCGTCGTCGCGGCAGGCTCCGCCCACGTCGACGTGGCCGGCCGGAGCGTTGGCTTTCGGCTCGCGCCGCCACCCGACGTCGACCGGGCCGCCCGGGCGGCCGTCGCGCATCACGCCGGTGGCCCGGCCGAGGTGGACGCGCCGATGCCCGGCAACGTCCTGGCGGTCCACGTCACCGTCGGGACGGTCCTCGAGGCCGGTGATCCGGTGGCCACCCTCGAGGCGATGAAGATGGAGCACGTGGTCGCCAGCCCGATCGCGGGCACCCTCGCCGAGCTCCGCGTCCGGCCGGCGGACCAGGTGACCCGAGGCCAGGTCCTCGCGATCGTCGAGCCGTAGGGGTACGCTCTGCCGGATGACCGCGACCAAGGCTCACCGTGACGCCGCCCCGCTCCCGGACACTCGGGACGCCCTCCTCGTCCTCCATCGCGAGGCACGCCGCCGCCGTGACGCGGCCCCCCTCCTGAGCGACGAGCGCGCCGCCGCATCGGAGGAGATCGCGCGGATCGAGGTCCACATCGCCCGGATCGAGCGGGCCATGGACCCGCCGCTCGGCTGACGAGCGGCCGGATCAGACGTCCATGGAGCCTGCCCCACCCCGACTCACCGACACCGTCCGGATCTACGAGGTCGGGCCTCGCGACGGTCTCCAGAACGAGGCCGCGCTCATCGCCACGGACGCGAAGCTCCGGTACGTCGAGCTCCTCGTTGCCGCCGGTCTCCGCGAGATCGAGGCCACGAGCTTCGTCTCCCCGAAGGCAATCCCCCAGCTCGCCGATGCGGACGACCTGCTGCCGCGACTGCCCGATGCCGAGGGCGTCCGCTACCCCGTTCTCGTCCCGAATGAGCGCGGGATGGCCAGGGCGGAAGCTGCCGGCGCGCGAGCCCTTGCGGTCTTCACGGCTGCAACCGACGCCTTCACCGAACGGAACATCGGGATGACGGTCAAGGTGTCGCTCGACGCGGCCGCGCCGGTGCTGCGGCGGGCCGCCGACCTCGGCTGGTGGCGACGCGGCTACGTGTCCACGGCCTTCGGCTGCCCGTACACGGGCGCGGTCGAGCCGGCGCGGGCCGCGGAAGTCGGACTCCGACTCCTTGAGCTCGGGGTCGACGAGGTCTGCTTCGGCGACACGATCGGGGTCGGCGTGCCGGGCCAGGTCGCCGCGCTCGTGGATGCGGCCGTCCGGTCCGGCATTCCGATCGACCGGATCGCATTCCACTTCCACGACACCCGTGGCACCGCCCTGGCGAATGTGGCGGCCGGCCTGGACGCGGGCGTTCGCTGCTTCGACGCCTCGGCCGGGGGAACCGGCGGCTGCCCCTACGCGCCTGGGGCCGCCGGCAACCTCGCGACCGAGGACCTGGTCTACTTGCTCGACGCCTCGCGCTGGGTCCACGGCGTCGATCTCGAGGGCGTCCTGGTCGCCGCCCGCTTCGCCGCGGCGACCCTCGGCAAGCCGCTCGCCACGAAGGTCGGCCAGGCCGGCGGCTGGGACCCGGCGACTGGCCGCGAGAAGTTCCGTGCCTGACCTTCGCGCTACCCATCGCGCCGCCGGCTCGGGTTCCCATCCCGCCGCCGCAGGCGGGCGGGCCCGGCCGAAGCCCCACCGCGCGCCCGCCGCGGAGCGATTCCGCCGGCTTCAGCGGCCGGGGACCGGTCGCTCCCCGCGTGAGGTCGCGGATGATCCGCCGAGCGTGAGCGCCGGACCGTTGCTAGCATCCCGCGCATGAACGGCATCGTTCTCGTCCTGAACCAGGACTACGAGCCGCTGAATGTGACGAACCTTCCGCGGGCGTTTCGGCTTGTCTTCGGTGAGAAGGCCGAGGTGCTCGAGTACAACCACCAGATGATCCGGACCCCCCGGACCGAGTTTCGCGCGCCATCGGTGATCCGGCTCCAGCACCGCATCCGTCGCCCCCGGCCCCGGGTCAAGCTGTCACGCCGCGAAGTCTTCGTACGCGACCGGCACACCTGCCAGTACTGCGGCCGGATCGCCCACGATCTGACACTCGATCACATCGTGCCCCGACACCGCGGCGGGACCCACACCTGGGACAACCTCGTTGCTGCCTGCAAGCAGTGCAACCACCGAAAGGGCAGCAAGACCCTCGTCGAGGCCCGGATGCGGCTCGTCCGCGCGCCGTTCGAGCCGCGCAGCGACCTGTATTCGCTGTTCACGCCGTACCTCGCGGACGAGCGCAACGAGGCCTGGCGCTCGTACCTGTTCCTCGGGCGGAACTGACCGGGGCCGGGAGCCGGCCCGATGGAAAACCGCCCGCCCGAGATCCGCCCGCCCGAGATCCGCCCGCCCGACTCGGTCCTGACGATCCTCCGCCGCCTCTGGGCAGCCGGCCACGCCGGCTACGTCGTCGGCGGCTCCCTGCGCGACGTGCTCATGGGCCGCCTCCCCCACGATTGGGACATGGCCACCGATGCGCGGCCGGAACGGCTCCTCGAGCTCTTCCCAGGGGCCGTCTACGAGAACCGATTCGGGACCGTGGCGGTCCGCGAGGCCGGCGACGTCCTCGAGATCACGACTTTTCGGACGGATCACGAGTACGCCGACTTTCGGCGACCGCATCGGATCGAGTTCGGCGACCGCGTCGAGCTCGACCTGGCCCGCCGCGATTTCACGATCAACGCGCTGGCCTGGGGCGCCGATGCCCCAGATCCTGGCGACCCGGCACCGATGCAGACGCTCGTCGATCCGCACGGCGGGCTGGTCGATGTCGCGGCCCGAACCCTGCGGGCGGTCGGCGACCCGGCCACCAGGTTCGAGGAGGATGCCCTGCGGATGGTCCGGGCGGTCCGCCTCGCAGCGACCCTCGATGTCGAGATCGAGGCCACCACGCTCGCCGCGATCGAGGCTCGTTCCGCGCTCGTCGCCCACCTCTCGGGCGAGAGGCTCGCCGCCGAGCTCGACAAGCTCCTCGAAGCGGAGCGGCCGTCGGTCGGCCTGCGGTTGATGGCGGCCACGGGGATCCTCGCGGTCCTGTCGCCGGAGCTCGCCGCCCAGCAGGGCCTGCCCCAGAACAAGATCCCCAGCGACGATCTATGGGCCCACACCGTCCGGACCGTCGATGCCGTGCCAGTCGACCGGCCGGTGGTCCGTCTCGCGGCCCTCCTCCACGACATCGGCAAGCCGTCGACGATGGCCGGCGGCCACTTCCTCCACCACGACGCCGTCGGGGCGGAGCTCGCCGCGAAGCTCCTGGACCGGCTCCGGACGCCTCGACCGGTCGCCGAGCGAGTCGTTCACCTCGTCCGTCACCACATGTTCACCTACGACCCGACGTGGGGCGACGCCGGGGTGCGGCGGTTCATCAAGCGGATCGGCCGCGACGCCCTGGAGTCGCTGTTTGCCCTGCGCGAGGCCGATAACGTCGGCAGCGGCCAGCCGCCGGACGGCCATGAGCTCGACGAGCTGCGCCGGCGCGTCCGCGAGCAGCTGGAAGGCGACGTCGTTCTCGATCGCGGCGACCTCGCGATCGATGGCAACGACCTGATCGCGGAGCTTGGCCTCACGCCTGGACCCACGCTCGGGCGGATCCTCGACGACCTGCTCGAGCGGGCGATCGCCGACCCATCGGTCAACGAGCGGCCGACGCTCCTCGTCCTGGCCCAGTCGATGCTGCCGGACGATCGATGATCGAGCTCCTCCTCGCCGCCGAGCGGATGCTCGCGGCCGGCGACCCCGACCACGCCGAGCGGCTCTTCGCCCAGGTCGCCGAGGCCGATCCACGCAACGCGATCGCGGTCGTCGGCCTGGCGGAGGTCGCGGCAGCCCGGGGCGACGAGGCCGGGGCGACGGACCACGCGCGCCGGGCGCTCGAGATCGACCCGGAGAACCCGGCGGCGCGCCGGATCCTCGAGCGGCTCGGGGCGATCACTCCCCAACTCGAGCCGTCCGCCGCGCCCGCGGAGCCGGCTCCTCGCCCGGCCCCCGCCTCTCGGTCCTGGCTCGATCGGCTGATGCGCCTGATCCGACGCCGCTGACGCGGGATCCACCGCCGCCCCTATCCTTCGGCCATGCGAATCCTCGTCACCGGCGGTGCCGGCTATGTCGGCTCGGTCTCGGTCGAGCGGCTGGTCGAAGCCGGCCACGTTGTCACGGTCCTCGACGACCTCTCGACCGGGCATGTCTGGGCGGATCTCGCCGGCGCCCGCCTCGAAACGGGCTCCTGCGGAGACCAGGGTCTCGTTACGACCCTGCTGCGGGATGACGGCATCGACGCCGTCCTCCACTGCGCGGCGCGCTCGCTCATCGCCGAATCGATGGCTGACCCGGCCTTGTACTACCGAAACAACGTCGTCGGCGGGATCGGCCTCCTCGAGGCCATGCGCGAGGCTGGCGTGCGACGCCTCGTCATCTCATCGACCGCCGCCGTGTACGGCGCTCCCGAATCCACGCCCATCGCCGAGGACGCGCCGCTCCGTCCGATCAATGTGTATGGCGAAACGAAGCGGACGATCGAGGCGGCCGCCGCCTGGTATGGCACGACCTATGGACTGCGGACGGTATCGCTCCGGTACTTCAACGTCGCCGGCGCGAGCACCCGGAACGGCGAGGTCCACGAGCCCGAAGCGCACCTCATCCCAAATATCCTCGCGGCGGCCGCCGGCGAGCGGCCGCTGACCCTGTTCGGCGACGACTATCCGACGCGCGATGGGTCGCCCATCCGCGACTACATCCACGTCGAGGATCTCGGCGACGCGCACGTCGCGGCGGTGCTGGCGACCGACCCGGCGGATCCGCGCACGGACCAGATGCTCGTCTGCAATCTCGGAAGCGGCCGAGGGTTCAGCAATCGCGAGGTGCTGGCGGCGGCAGAGCAGGTCGTTGGCCACTCGATCCCGTACGCGGATGGGCCTCGGCGGCCAGGCGACCCGCCGGTGCTTGTCGCGGCGATCGAGCGGGCGGCCAAGGTTCTTGGCTGGCGGCCGCGCCGCTCCAGCCTCGAGGAGATGATCGGATCCGCCTGGGCGTGGCGACAGGCGCGCCAACCCGGTGAGGTCGACGCAGGACGAAGCCTCCCCGCCTGACCTAGCGAGGTTCGAGGGGCGTCGCCGCCGGCGACAGTCGGTCGGGCGGCGGAGTGGCCCGATCGTCGACCTCGCCCGAGCCCGACCACTCGTCCGACACGGGCCGTATCAGCCATGCCCCGATGAGCATCGTCACGAGGAGGCTCAGGACCGCCACCTGGTAGGCGGCATTGCCGAGCGCGTCGAACGTCAAGAGCAGGATCAGGCCGTACAGCAGCTGGCCGATGACCTGCGAGCCCTTGCCAACGAGCCCGTACAGCCCGAAGAACTCGCCGAGCCGGGCCGGCGGCGAGAGCCGGAGCATGAACACCCGGTCGGCCACCTGGACCCCGCCGAGACCGCTGCCGAGAATGGCCCCGGCGACCAGGAAGAAGGCAATCCCGATCGGGCCGGCGATCCCGATCGATACACCACCGATCACCAGGCCGACAGCCCACGACCAGAGCACGGCCATGAGCGTCCGTTTCGGGCCCCAGGCATCGACCAGGCGCCCCCAGCCGAAGCTCGCCAGCACCGCCACGACCGTGAGACCCAGCAGGACGAGGTTCGCGACGGTCGCGGTCATGCCCATCGCCCGGACGGTGACGACGCTCATCACCACGATGACCGTGTTGACGGCGTCGGAGTAGAAGAACCGGCCGAGGAGGAAGCGCCCGAGGCCCGGCACGCCGCGGGCGTGCTCGACCGTCCGGAACAGCTGGTCGAACGATCCGCTGACATCGGCGCGCGAGATCGATTCGCCGTTCGAGGTCTCCTTGACGATCACGAAGATCGGCACGGCGAAGGCGGCGAACATCAGCGCCGAGAGCCGGAACCGAGCCTCGACCGGGACGTCGAGGAGGAAGATCGTGAGGCCGACCGTGATCGTGCCGACGTAGCCGATGGCAACGCCGATGCCGGACAGGGCACCCCGGCTGTTGGGCTTGCTCACCGTCCGGAGCGTGGCGTCGTAGTAGATGAGCGCGGCCTGGTAGGCGAAGTTGGCGACGACGAACAGGACCAGTCCGAGCGTCGCGCCGAAGTCGGCAATGAAGGCGCAGGCGCCGATACACAGCGACGTGAAGACGAGCAGGAACGGCAGGCGCCGGCCACCGCGGTCTGAGAGCGCGCCGAGGATCGGCGAGACGATGGCGTTCAGCCCAACGCTGACGACGATCGCGAGGCTAAGCAGGAAGTTGCCGTCGCGCTCGCCGAACTGGGCGTCCTCGGTCAGCCATAGCCCGATCGCGCCCGAGACGACGGCAAAGCTGAAGATCGTGTTCGCGAAGTCGTACAGCGACCAGGCGATCGGGACGCGCGCTCGGCCGGTCGGGGTGAGGGCCGCTAGTGCCTGCATCGGCGAGGAGCTCCCTGATCGAGTGGGCCGATCGGGCCGGGCGGGCGGCAGACGCCGTCCGCCGGATCATAGAGAAGGCGCAGAGGCGCGGCAGCGTCAGACCGGACCCGTGATCGTTGACGCTGATCGCATCACCCCTGTGCCCGCAGGGCAGTGCCCGCGATCGCCTTACCCTCAAACGCACGGTGGTGGTACGGTGGGGTCGTGCCCGAGAGCGTCCTGACGCCGGCCATCCGCAGCGAGATCGCCCGCCTGGAGCGGGCCGACATCATGGTCGGCGTCCCGAGCTTCAAGAACGCCGCTACGATCGGCTACGTCGTCCGCGCCGCCCAGGCCGGCCTCGTTCAGTACTTCCCTGACCTCCGACCCGTCGTCGTGAACTCCGACGCCGGATCGCCGGATGGAACGGGCCGCGTCGTCATCGAAACCGAGCCGCCCGAGTACGTCGAGCGGATCCTCCTCGTCCGGCCGACGAACAAGCTCGCGCGCGTCTCGCTGACCTACCCCGAGGTCGACGGCAGCGGCGGCAAGGGGGCGGCCCTCCTGACGATCTTCGAGATCGCCGCGGCCCTCGAGGTCCAGGCCCTCGTCGTCGTGGATTCGGACCTCCGGAGCATCCTGCCGGAGTGGATCGAGCTCCTGGCCGGCCCGATCCTCAAGGGCGGCTACGACTTCGTGGCCCCGCTCTATTCCCGCCACAAGCACGACGGCACGATCACGAACACCGTCACGTATCCCCTGACGAGGGCCCTCTACGGTCTCCGGATCCGGCAGCCGATCGGCGGCGACTTCGGCGTCTCGGGCGACCTCGTCCGGGCCTACCTCGAGGCGCCCGACTGGACGCCCGACGTGTCGAAGTTCGGCATCGACATCTGGATGACCACGACGGCAATGGCCGGCGGCTACGCCGTCTGCCAGGCCCGCCTCGGGGCCAAGGTCCACGACCCAAAGGACCCCGGCTCCGACCTCGGGCCGATGTTCCGCCAGGTGGTCGGGACGATCCTGCGGCTGGCCGTCACGAACGTCGACCACTGGCGCGACGTCCGGGGCAGCCACGACGTCCCGGCCTACGGCTTCGAGCGCCACGCCGACCCGCCGCCGCTCGACATCAACGTCGTCCGCCTCCTGTCGCAGTTCCACGACGGCTCGCTGACGATGGCTTCGACGTGGCGGGAGATGCTCGCCCCGGCCACGGCGGACGAGGTCCTCGCCCTGGCCACGGAAGCCGGGGCCCTGGCGACCGCCATCGGGGAGCGGCTGGGGCTCGACCGCCCGGGCAGCGAGAGCCCGCCGGTCGCGGCGATGGCCGAGGCCGCGGCGTCGTTCATGTTCCCCGGCGAGCTCTGGTCACGGGTCCTGTACGACCTCATCGTCGGTGCCCGCGACGCGCCCGACGCCGTCGATGCCCGGGTCGCCTCGCTCGTGCCCGTCTACTTCGGGCGCGTGGCGTCGTTCGTCATCGAGAACCGGGACCTGACCACGGACCGGGCCGAGGCGGCCGTCGAGCGCCAGGCTCGAGAGTTCGAGCGGCTCAAGCCGTACCTCATCACCCGCTGGGACGAAGCCGCCCGGACCGACGCGTGAGCGCGCCGCTGCCGGCCCGGATCATCATCCCCGTCGCCAATCCGGCAACGGCTGAGGAGCTCATTCGGCTCGGTGCCGACCTGCGGGAGCCACGGACGGGCGAGCTCACGGCGCTCGGAATCGTCGAGGTTCCCGAGGGCATGGCCCTGTCCGATGGCGCGACGCGCGCTCGTCATGCGCGGCGGCTCCTCCAGAAAGTCCTCGACTTCGTCCCCGAAGGCACGCCGATCCATCCCATCGTCCGGATCGGCCGCCATGCCGCCGAGGGGATCGTCGAGGCGGCCGCCGAGCTGGACGGCGACCTCATCGTCTTCGGCTGGGGCGGCAAGGCCGCCGCCAATCGGGATCCGGCGAGCGCGCCGTTCTCGGCGACCATCGATGAGGTCGTCCGGGACGCCCCGTGCGACATCGCGGTCGTCAAGCAGCGCGGCGCCCGCGAGATCCGGAGAGTGATGGTCCCGGTCCGGGGTGGCCCGCACGCAGAGCTCGCCCTCCGCTTCGCCGATGCGATCGCCCTCCGCCACGATGCCGAGCTGGTGGCCCTCCACGTCGTCCCGCCGGGGATCACCCTGGCTGTCCGGGCCCAGGCCGAGCGGGCCCTCGCGGCGTTCGTCCGGCAGCACGCCACGGCCCGCGTGGAAACCGTCGTCCGCGAGGCGGCCAACGTCCGCAACGCCATCCTTCGAGAAGCCGACCGGGCCGACCTCGTGGTCATGGGTGCGGCGGCGGCGCCGACGTCGGGCGACGCCTCGACGAGCCTGTTCGGGGCAATGCCGGAGGCCGTCGCGACGCGTTCGAGATCGACCGTCGTCGTCGTCAAGACCCGCGAGGCGATCGGCCGCCAGACCTTCGAGCAGCTCGCAGCGCGGGCCGAGACCCTGGCCGCCGCCGATCGGGCGGCGGAGGAGGCACGAGCCGTCCCGACCCGCGTCGAGCGCTGGTTCGGCGAGGCGAACTTCCACCACGGTGAGTTCGGTGACCTGCGCCGCCTTGTCCAGCTCAAGGAGAAGCAGAGCCTGACGATCAGCCTCGTCCTGCCGACGCTCAACGAGGAGGAGACGGTCGGGCCGATCGTCCGGCGGGCGATCCGCGAGATGGTCGGCCGGGTACCCCTCCTCGACGAGGTCCTGGTGATCGATTCGGCCTCAACGGACCGGACCCGCGAGATCGCCGAGGCCGAGGGCGCGAAGGTCCTCCAGCACCCCGACGTCCTGGCCCGTTACGGTTCGTTCCGGGGCAAGGGCGAGGCCCTCTGGAAGTCGCTGTTCGAGACGTCCGGCGACATCGTCGTGTGGGCCGACACGGACGTCCGGAACTGGCATCCGCGGATGGTCTACGGGACCGTAGGCCCGCTCCTCCACGAGCCGCGCCTCCAGTACGTGAAGGGCTACTACCAGCGTCCGATCGTCGAGGGCGGGGTCCTCCGCGAGGGCGGCGGCGGGCGGGTCACCGAGCTCGTCGCCCGGCCGCTCATCAATCTCTTCTACCCGGAGCTGTCGGGGTTCATCCAGCCGCTGGCGGGCGAGTATGCCGGCCGCCGGGCCATCCTCGAGCAGATCCCGTTCTTCACCGGATACGCGGTCGAGATCGGTCACCTCATCGACATCGCCGAGCGGGCCGGGATCGAGGGCCTCGGCCAGGTCGACCTCGAGCGGCGGGTCCATCGCAACCAGGAGCTCGAGGGCCTGTCACGGATGTCGTTCGTGATCCTCCAGGCGGTCATGAAGCGGCTCGAGGAGCGTCGCAAGGCGCGTCTGTTCGCCGAGCTGGGCTCGACGATGAAGCTGCCGCGGTCGGGTCGTGGCCGCCTGTCCCTCGAGGTCATCGAGCTGGCCGACCAGGAGCGCCCGCCGATGATCCGGATCCCGGAGTACCTCGAGCGGCGCCAGGGACGGACCTAGCTCCTGTCCATGAGCTGGTAGCCGCGGCCCGATGCGTGTCCTCATCGCCCCCGATTCGTTCAAGGGATCGCTGACCTCGGTGGAAGTGGCTCGGGCCCTTGCCGGGGGCTGGCAACGCGCCCGTCCGACCGACGAGATCCTGCTCGCTCCGCTGGCGGATGGCGGGGAAGGGACGATCTACGCCGTCGCGTACGCGGGCGGCTGGCAGTGGCAGGAGACCACGGTCAGTGGTCCCACTCTCGACAAGGTCGCCGCCCGCTGGCTCCGATCGGACGACGGCCGGCAGGCGTTCGTCGAGATGGCCCAGGCGTCGGGCCTGTCGCTGGTTCCGCCGGACCGCCGGAACCCGATCGGGGCCACCACGCTCGGGACCGGGGAGCTGCTGCGGGCCGCGCTCGACGCCGGCGTTCGACGCATCACGCTGGGCATCGGTGGGAGCGCCACCACAGATGGCGGGGCCGGGCTGCTTCGAGCCCTCGGGGCGCAGGTCGATGACGACGCAGTGCGGATCGGCCGTCTCGACCCGAGGCTCGGCGAGGTCGATTTCCAGGTCGCCTGCGACGTCACCAACCCGCTCCTCGGGCCCGCCGGCGCGGCCGCGACCTACGGTCCCCAGAAGGGCGCGACGCCCGAGCAGGTCGTCGAGCTCGATGGGCGGCTCGGTCGGTTCGCCGACAGGCTCGAGGCGGCCGCTGGGCGACTCGAGCGCGACACGCCCGGCGCCGGGGCCGCGGGAGGTCTCGGATTCGGGCTGCTCGCCATCCAGGATCGGTTCCGGTCATTCACCCTTCGACCCGGCATCGACCTGGTGATGGAGGCGACGGACTTCGACGCCAAGCTGGCCCGGGCGGACCTGGTCATCACCGGCGAGGGCCGGATCGATGCCCAGACCGCATTCGGCAAGACGGCCCTCGGGGTGGCCCGCCGGGCCTTTGCGGCCGGAGTCCGCTGCGCCGCGGCCGGGGGCGGGGTCGAGCCCGAGGGGATCGAGGCCCTTGGCCGTTTTGGGGTCACCGTGGTCCCGGTCTGGGAGCGGCCGGTCCCGGTCGAAGAGGCGATGGCGGCAGCGGACACGCCGCTCGTCGCCTGCGGCGCCAGGATGGCGACGATGCCGGACCTGAGCGCCTCCAGGCACGGCGCGACATGATCCCGGCGGAACCGTCCGCCGGTCGGGCAGCCGTGGTGGCCAAGCCGCGAGCGTCGTCGAGGTCCTCGAAGGGCGGCCCGGCCCGGCGCAGGCGCCGCAGGCCCGATCCGATCAAGCTCTGGGTCGGGCGGCTCGCTCGGACTCGACCCGGCCTCGTCGCGGACACGCTCGATGCGCTCGCCGGCGCGTACGGCCACCAGGCGTGGGTCCGGCGGCTCGATCCCACGAGTGAGCTGATCCTCACGATCCTGACCCAGAACAGCGCCGACGTGAACGCCGAGAAGGCGTTCGAGGCGCTCCGGGCCGCCTACCCGTCCGGGCTGCAACCGGAGCGCCACGTGCCGGGACCGGGCTGGGGTGGCGGCGGGCTGCCCGACGGCGCACCTCCGGACTGGGTCGCGGTCGAGGCGGCGCCCCTCGAGGAGCTCGTCGAGGTCATCCGTCCCGGCGGCCTGCCGAACCAGAAGGCGAAGGGCATCCATGCCACGCTCCGGGCGATCCGCGAGCGGCGCGGCGACCACTCGCTCGAGTTCCTCGCGGACCTGCCGGCCCTCGAGGCCCGCGACTGGCTGACGGGCATCACCGGGATCGGAAAGAAGACCGCATCCGTGCTGCTCGCGTTCTCGTTCGGGATGCCGGTCATGGCCGTTGACCGTCACGTCGACCGGGTGGCCCACCGCGTCGGCCTGCTGCCGAAGAAGGCGTCGGCCGATGACGCCCACGATTACTTCCTGGCGATGCTCCAGCCCGACCAGATGTACGAAGCCCATGTGAACCTGATCCGGCACGGCCGGCTCATCTGCCAGGCCCAGCGTCCGAAGCATGAGCTCTGCCCGCTCCGAAACCGCTGCCGCTTCGTCGACCCCAAGGCCCCCTGAGATCCTGCCGGACTCGATCCCTGCCGCGCGCCGCGGCCTCGCGCCGCTTTCCGTCCCTCCGGCCCGGCCGCGGTATGCAGCCGGTGCATGGCATTGGTCGACAGCACGCTCGGCTCGGTCGCCGTCGCCGCCAATTCGCGACGTTGCCGGGCGCGGCCACACACGGCGACCGCTCCTTCGATGCACGAGCCGCATCAGCGCTGTGGAGTAGTGGCGCCTCGCCGCGGCGCTGGGCCGCGGCGACCGACGGACCGTGGCCGATCGCGGGGCACGTGATTGCCAGATAAGCGTGCCCGCGTACAACGTCGCTCATGGCGCGCGTGGTCGTCTCCCTGTTGCGGCTCGGTGCGGCCGTTCGCGACCTTCGGACCGCGATCGGCTGGACCCAGCGCGAGCTCGGTCGGCGCTCCGGCATGTCGCAGAGCCAGATCAGCCGCTTCGAGCGAGGCCTCCTCCGAAACGCAACCGTCGCCACTGCCGTCCGACTATTCGACGTGATGGGCGCGAGGCTCCTGTTCGACGTCGACGCACCGTTCATCGGTGGCCGAAGTCATCAGCGCGATCCAGCCCACGCTCGGATGGCCGCTGCCATCGCGGCGTGGCTGCGTCGCGCGGGCTGGGAGGTGCACCTGGAGGTCGAGATCGGTGGCAACCGCTCGCGGGGTTGGATCGATGTGGTCGCATGGCACCCGGACCAGCGCGTGCTCCTGGTCATCGAGGTCAAGACCGAGATCCACGATCTCGGTAAGATCCAGCGCAATCTCGGCTGGTACGAGCGGGAGGCCTGGTTCGTCGCGCGCCGTCTGGGCTGGCGGCCGCGTCGAACGGTCGGCTGCCTGCTCCTTCTCGCCACAGAGGCTAACGACAGCCGAGCGCTCGAGAACCGCGAGGCGCTCGTGACGGCGTTCCCTCTTCGCGCCCGCGAGCTCGACGGTATCGTTCAGGGGTTGGCAGGCGCGCCGGGCCAGGGCTGGGCGGCTGCAATGGTCGACCCGAGATCGCGCCGTCGCGCCTGGCTGCGTCCCCTTCGAGTCGATCGACGGCGATCGCCGCAGCCGTACGCGGACTACGCGGACTTCATGCGGACCACCCGTGGCGGCCGGCAGCGCTCCCCCTCCCTCCCTCGCGGCCACGATATGCAGCCCGTGCATGGTGGTGGGCAATAGCACGCTCGGCTGGATCGCCGTCTGCGCGTCTTTGCGCTGGGGCCAGGAACGGCCAAGCACGGCGACCGCTCCGCTGATGCACGAGCTGCATCAGCGCTGCGGGGTAAGGGGGCGAGGCGGGACGGAGGGACGGAGAGGCGGGGCGAGGCGAGGCGGAACGCGGCGCGACGGGGACCAATCAGGCTGGCCTCGGCGAGCCGGAATCGCGACCCTATACTCGGCTCATGCTGAGCGGCGGCAGTCGATGGAACGAGGTGGGGGCACCGCGGATCCTCCTCGTCGACGACGACCCGAACCTGCTGGTCCTGCTCGCGGACCAGCTCCGCGCCGACGGATTCGAGGTCCAGACATCGCGCGACGGCGACGAGGCACTGCGGCGGCTTCGGAGCGGCTGGCCCGACCTCCTGATCGTCGACATGATGATGCCGCGCATGGACGGGCTGACCCTGGCCCGCGAGATCAAGGCCCAGGCGGAC
>DASWGY010000121.1:0-6979 GCA_036393495.1 Candidatus Limnocylindrales bacterium | reverse complement strand
GCCGAACTCGATCTGGAACTGGTTCAGGAAGATGAAGAGCGGGATGATCGTCGCGACCGACGGCAGCATGAGGACGCCGAGGACGGCGATCATCAGCGCCTCCCGGCCACGGAACTTGAGCCGCGAGAAGGCGTAGGCCGCGGTGATCCCGATGGCGACCGCCACGACCGAGCTCCCGACGGCGATCTTGAGGCTGTTGAGTGCGAGCTCCAGGAAGCTGATCGGGTTCGTGGTCGGCTGCGTGATGACCTTCTGGAAGGCGTCGAGCGACGCCCCAGGCGGGATGAGGTTGAGCCCATCGGGTCGGGACAGGTTCCGCGGATCGAGCGACATGCTCACGATCCAGACGATCGGGAACAGGACCGTCGCGGTGATGAACAGCAGGATCAGCTGGATGACGATCTGGCGGCCGATCGGCAGGCGCCGTTCCTCGGAGCCGCTCGCCTTCGCGCGCGTGCCTCGACCGAGGAGCGGGCGCGTCGTGGCGGTCGTGGCATCGGTGGTCATCGGTCGGCCTCCGTCAGGTGGGGGCGGTCACTCGGCATAGCTCTTCGTCGCTTTCGCCATGCGGTTCGTGATGAGCGTCACGATGAGCAGCAGGAAGAAGAGGTAGACGGCGAAGGCAGCGGCAACGCCGAACAGCCGCCGCTCGAAGGCCAGGCGATAGGCCTGGGTGACGAGGATCTCCGTTCTCCCGAAGGGCTCCCCCTGGGTCATGAAGAACGGCAGGAAGAACAGGTTGAAGGTGATGACGAAGCCGTAGATCGCGTACGGCAGCATCGCCGGTCTCAGGAACGGGATGGTCACGTTCCGGAACTTCTGCCACGGGCTCGCACCGTCCATCTCGGCCGCCTCGTAGAGCTCGCCGGGGATCGACTGGAGGGCCCCGGTGGCGACGACCGAGTTGAGCGGCCAGCCCAGCCAGGTGTTGGCGGTGATCATCGCGAAGTAGGCCAGCGGCAGCGGCAGCCATGAGATCGGGTCGTTCGGCTGGCGCAGCCAGTTCAGGTGGAACGCCGGGTTGTCGGCCGCGATCCCGAACAGGCCGCCGGCCGCCTGGAGCCCGTAATTGATGGCTCCCGCGTCGGGGTCGAACATGTTCCGCCAGACGGTCGCCACGATGATCTGGGGGATGACCACCGGGAGGATGAACAGGGCCCGGTAGATGCCCCGGAAGCGGACGCCCTTGGTGTTCAGGACGACGGCCACGAGGACGCCGAGGACGACGTGGACGACGACATTGCTGAATGCCCACCACAGGTTGAAGAGGACGAGGCGGATGAACTCGAAGTTCGGGATGGCCAGCTTGGACTGGGCGATTCGGACGTAGTTCTCGAGGCCGATGAAGTCGGGCGGGACGGGATTCCGAACCCGGAAGTTGATCTGGCCGAACTCGTGGAACGACATCCAGACCTGGAAGATCAGGGGATAGAAGGTGATGATCGCCATGACCGAGAAGGCCGGCACGAGGTAGAGGTAGGGCTGAACGCCGCGGCGGAACTGGGCGCCGCGACCTCGTTGCGGCAGCGCGGCGGCGGTCGTCATGACGAGCTTCCCTCTCTCTCGGATGACTCTGCGCGGGGCGCGTGGGGCGCGTGGGGCGAGTATCGGTCCGGGAGTGGCGGCCGATCAACCGGTCGGTCGCACTCCGGGAACGAGCCGGTCGGCGGGGGCGCCCCGGAGGGACGTCCCCGCCTCGTTCGAGAGGAGGGCCTAGAGGCCGCTCGCCTCGTCCATGAGGTCACAGGCGGCACCGACCGACGTCGCGGCGTCGGCGCCGGTGTCGATGATCTCGTTCAGCGCGTTGCCGAACGGGCCCCACCAGTTGTTGAAGGTCGGGCCCTGGGGCCGCGGCAGGCCGGCCGCGCCGGCATCGGCGAAGCCCTGGGTGATCGGGTCGCTGATGGCCACGGTCGAGTTGGCCGGGATGTGGCCGGCTTCGTCGGTCATGGTCTTCTGGGACTCGGGCGACACGAGAGCGAGCGCGAGGTTGACCGCGAGCTCGGCCTGGGCCGCATCGAGGTTCGGGTTGATGTACCAGCCGTCGGTGCCGGTGAAGGGGTTGGCCGCCCCACCAGGTCCGGACGGGATGACTGCGACGCCGAGCTCGAAGCCCCCGGCCGTAGCCGCGGTGCGGAAGTCCGCCGTCGTCCACGGGCCGTCGATGATCGCGGTGAGGGCACCGGTCTTGAAGTCGTTGTCGATGGCGCCACCGTCGGTGTTGAAGGTCGCGCCGGCGTCCTTGAGGGACTTCAGGTAGGCAAATGCGTCGGCAAAGCCGCCGTCGGCCGCCGCGCACGAGCCGTCGGCGTTGAGCAGCTCGCCACCGAAGGCGCCGGTCCAGCCGAACTGGTGGTAGGGGCCCTGGTTGATGCCGAGCTTGATCGAGCCGTCGGTGACGCCCGCGAGGAGCTCGTCGGACGTCGTCGGCGGGGTCGCGATCTCGCTGGCGTTGTACCAGAGGGCGACCGCCTTGAGTGACTCGGGGACCATGTAGAACGACACGTCACCCTCGACATCGACCTTCGAGCCGTCGAGCGAGACGGGCAGGAAGTCGGCCAGGGCGGGGTTGCCCTCCAGCCACTCGTCGAGGTTCATGAGCGAGCCTTCGCGGGCGTCCTGGCCCAGGCTGTCGTTGGGGGCGATGAACATGTCAGGGCCGCCACCGGCCGCGACTTCCGTCCGCCACTTGTTGAAGAGCTGATCGAACGGCTGCTCGACCACGGTGATCGTCAGGTCCGGGTTCGCGGTGCGAACGGCCTCGAGGATGTTGTTGAAGCCACCGATCTCGCCACCGCCGGAGCCGTAGGAGTGCCACAGGGTGATCTCGCCGGTAAGGGTCGGCGCCTCGGTCATCTCGGGGGTGGCCGACGGCGCGGCGGCCGTGGCCGTGGCGCTCGGCGATGCCGTCGCACCCGGACCGCAGGCCGCGATCGCGATCGAGAGCGCGGCGAGGATGCCGAGCCCCCTCAGGTTCTTGTTCATCGTTTGGTTGTCTCCTCCTGATGCCAACTGGAGCGATCCTGCCGGTCGGGGTCGCCCGAACCGGTATGCACGGCCGGTACAACCGGCTTCGATGCCTTGGTGAGGGCCCAAACGCGGGACCCACGCGACTCACCTGCCGTCGTCGACCACCTCCTCACGCCCGCGGGACGCGCGGGCGGTCGTGCCACGGACGACGAGCCGAGTCTCGAGCACCTGCTGCTCGAGCGGCCCCTCGTCCCGATGGCGCCCGCCGGCAAGCAGGAGGCGAACGACCTCCTCACCCTTGCGGCGGATCGGCTGGTGAACAGTGGTGAGCGGAGGATCGGTAAACTGGGCGACGTCGACGTCGTCGAAGCCGACGATCGACAGGTCGTCCGGGACGAGCAGCCCCAAATCACGGGCCGCCCGCATCGCCCCGATCGCCATGGCGTCGCTCATGACGAGGACGGCGGACGGGCGGCTGCCGGCCGTCCAGGCCCGTCGGAAAGCATCCGTGCCACCCTCCATGCTGGCTGGCCCGACGACCATGTCGGCCTCGGTCAGGACGAGGCCGGCCGGCGCCACGCCGGCCTGGTAACCGCGCAGCCGCCGAGCCGTCACCCCGCCCGGCTCCACGCCGGCCGCGGCCGAGGGCGGCTCGATGCCGATCACGAGGAATTCCCGGTGGCCGAGCGCCACGAGGTGCTCCGCCGCGAGGCGGGCGCCGCCCTCATCGTCGACCTCGACCGCCGGCTCATCCGGCAGGGCCGTCGAATCGACGACGACGAAGGGCAGCCCGGACCGGCGGATCTGGCCGACCTCGGGGTGGCTCGCGCCCAGCCCGACGATGATCATCCCGTCAACGCTCGCCCGATCGACGGCCCGGGCCAGGGACCCATGCAGCGGCGAGATGAACTGGATCGCCATCCCGGCCGCCTCGGCCGCCGTCGCGACACCGGCACTGAACTCGCCGAAGTACGGGTTGGTGAAGATGACGTCGAGGCCCTGAGGCGTGAGGATCCCGATCGTCCAGGTCCGCCGCTGGGCCAGCATCCGGGCGACCGGGTCGGGCCGGTATTCGAGCGACGTGGCGATCTCGCGAATCCGGGTCACCGTGTCGGCGCTCAGCCGCTCCGGCGTGTTGAAGGCAAAGGACACCGCGGCCTTTGACACGCCCGCCGCCCGGGCCACATCCGCGATCGTGCTCCGTCGAGCCGCCTGCTCCACCAACTCCTCCGCAACGGTGGGCGATCCTGCTCCGCGATCAGGCGCGACTGCCGGGACCAGCGCCGTGTATGATCGGGCCTCTGCAGCAGGAAAAACGGTTTAGCAAACCGGTTTAGGGGACCCTAGCAGCGCCCTCCGCCGGTGTCAAGACGCTCGTCCAGGAGCCCAGCCCTTGTCCCGACGCATCGCCCTCGCCCTGACCCTCCACAATCACCAGCCCGTCGGGAACTTCGGCTGGGTCGTGGAGGAGACCCACCGGCGCGCCTACCTGCCGATGATCGAGGCCCTCGAGCGCCACCCCGGCGTTCGGCTCGCCCTCCACTACACCGGCCCGCTCCTGGAGTGGCTGGCAGCAGAGCACCCCGACGTGATCGATCGCCTCCGCGCCCTCGTCGCCGGCCGCCAGGTCGAGATGCTCGGCGGCGGCTACTTCGAGCCGGTCCTGGCCTCCCTCCCGGAGCGGGATCGACTGAGCCAGCTGAACCGGATGGCCGACGAGGTCGAGCGTCTCTTCGGCGCCCGGCCCCAGATCGCCTGGCTGGCCGAGCGAGTCTGGGAGCCGGACCTGCCGACGTCGCTGGCCGGGGCGGGCTATCAGAGCACGATCGTCGACGACGCTCACTTCCGGGCCGCGGCCATCCCGGAGGACGCCATGTGGGGCCCGTACACGACCGAGGACCAGGGCCGCCTCCTGACGGTCTTCGGCACCGAGCAGGGCCTTCGCTACCGGATCCCGTTCCGCCAGGTCGACGAGGTCATCGCGTACCTCTGGGATCACGCCACCGACGACGGCCGGCGCCTGGGCACGATGGGCGACGACGGCGAGAAGTTCGGGGCCTGGCCCTCGACCTGGAAGCACTGCTGGGGCGAGGAACGCTGGGTCGATCGATTCTTCGAGGCCCTCGAGGCCAACGCCGGCTGGCTGACGACGACGACGCCGTCCGACTGGCTGGCCGCGAACGGTCCCCTCGGTCGGGTGTACATGCCGGTCGGCTCATACGCCGAGATGGGCGAATGGGCCCTGCCGGCCGACGAGAGCCGGGCCTTCCACGAGACGCTCGAGCTCGACCGGACCGAGGGCCGGCCCGAGGCCCGCTGGCTGCGCGGTGCGTCGTGGCGCAACTTCCAGGTCAAGTACCGTGAGATCAACGACCTCCACAAGCGGATGCTCCGGGTGTCGGCCAAGGTTGCCGCGCTGCCGGCCGGCGCGGCTCGAGACGCGGCCCTCGACGACCTCCTCCGGGGCCAGTCCAACGACGTCTACTGGCACGGCCTGTTCGGCGGGATCTACCTGCCCCATCTCCGCCTCGCCACCGTCGCCCACCTGATCTCGGCCGAGGACCTGGCCGACGCGACGCTCGGGACGCAGCGCGCCTCCGAGATCCTCGACCTGGACCTCGACGGTCGCGACGAAGTCCGCCTGGCCGACGCCGGCCAGGTCGTCACGATCGATCTCGACGAGGGCGCCGGCATCGGCGACTGGGACATCCGGGCTGCCCGTCACGCACTTGCCTCGGTCCTGCGGCGACGCCCCGAGGCCTACCACGAGGCCCTTCGGAATGGTGCCGATCATGAGGAGGGCCCGTCCAAGGGCGACGGCGGAGCGCTCTCCTCGATCCACGACATCGTCCGGTCCAAGGAGGCCGGTCTCGTCGAGCGGCTCCGCTACGACGACCACGAGCGCCGCTCCGGCCTCGTCCGCTTCCTGCCGCTCGACGCCACCGCGGCCGCCTACGGCGCGGGCGAGCTGCCGGACCTCGGCACGGCGATGTCGGCCCCGAGCGAGGTCGTCGAGCTCGCCGAGAACCGGCTGGTGACGCGGCTTGCCGCGATCGTCGAGCTCGCCGACGGGGAGCGGCAGGTGGAGGTCCGGAGAACCGTCGCCCTCGGTGGCGACCGGCTCAACCCGACCCTCGCCGTGGCCGTCACCGTGCGCAACGATTCGGACCGTCCGCTCCGCTGCCGCCTGGGCCAGGAGTGGTCGATCATGCTCCTCGGCGGCGGCGCCAATCCCTCGGCCTGGTTCGAGGCTGGCGAAACGCGCCGGGCGCACGACTCCAGCGGCGCTGCGACCGGCACGACCCGGATCGGGCAGGGCAACGATTGGCTCGGCGTCGCGATCGAGAGCTTCCCGTCGCCGGCCGCCGACGCGTGGTGGGCGCCGATCGAGACGGTCTCGAACTCCGAGGACGGCTTCGAGCGGGTCTATCAGGGCAGCTCGCAACTCTTCTCATGGCCGCTGGACCTGGCGCCCGGCGCCGAGGCA
Organism: Candidatus Limnocylindrales bacterium; assembly: GCA_036393495.1. Taxonomy (GTDB): domain Bacteria; phylum Chloroflexota; class Limnocylindria; order Limnocylindrales; family CSP1-4; genus UBA5189. The sequence goes on along the minus strand of DASWGY010000121.1, from coordinate 522 downwards.
ACGTTCGCGGTCGAGCAGCGGGTGAGCGTCGCGACGGATCGGGCGGTCGAAGCCGGCTGACCGGCCGAGCTCCCCGACCCCACGATCGCGGCGCGCGACTCGCCGTCGCGGGCGTGACTCACGATCGCGGGCGTGACTCACGATCGCGGGCGTGACTCACGATCGCGGGCGTGACTCACGATCAGCAACTCGGACAGAACGGCCGTCAGCCGCCCCCTTCAGCCCAGAAGCGTGACTGGCTGTCGCGCGATGCCCCTGAGGATGGAGGCACCGGCGCCGTCAGCAGCCAGTTGCTGACTCCCCGTCACGCGCCCAATCGGTGGGGACAGCCGTCGGCGCCGCGGCCAGTCATCTGCCGGGGCCGGACAGCAGTCAGCCCGTGGCCTGCGCGCCACGGGCTGACGAGAATCCAGCGTCGAGGGGCGCTGGAGGGCGATGTTCGACTGGGTCGCGGGCGGGCGGCCGCGGGCTGGCGGCCGCGGTCGCGGCGTCAATCAGAGCGATACGTAGTCGATCGCCGCG
>DASWGY010000120.1:0-5560 GCA_036393495.1 Candidatus Limnocylindrales bacterium | reverse complement strand
ATCCTCGACCTGTCGTCGAGCGCCCTGACCGCGGCCGGGATCCTGCTCCTCATCACGGTCGTCCTCGGGATCACCGCGGCGATCATGGGCGGCCATTTCGCGAAGTTCTGGCCGTGGGCCGCGATCATCGTCCTGGTCATCGCCTTTGGCTCGATGACACCGCTGGCCGCGATCCCGATGAACAAGGTTCGGGCCGTTCTCGCAGTCGCGAAGCCGGGCGACATCAGCGGTCGGCCGGTCGGAACGAGCGGCACGGACGAGGAGCTGACGGTCGCCCTGGCTGCGATTCGACCTGAGGTCCCGGCCGTCATCGGAGTCGCGGCGATCGTGCTCCTCGCCTGGCTGATGCGGGCGAAGCCGTTCTAGCCTCAGACCGGCTCGCGCTCCGGCGAGCTATCTTCGTCTGCACCAACCGATTGATCGACGGCCCGTAACCCAGAGGAGCGACATGGCGCCGAAGGATCCAAAGATCGACCTGCTCAAGTCGATCCCCATCTTCGCCGGCCTGTCCGGATCGGAGCTCGAGCGGATCGCCCGGCTCGTCGACGAGGTCGACATTCCGGCCGGCAAGGTCCTCATGCGACAGGGCGAAGCGGGGGCCGAGATGTTCATCGTCGTTCGTGGTGGCTTCACGATCGAGCGCGACGGGATGACGATCCGCGAGTGCGGGTCGGGCGTGGCCCTCGGAGAGCTCGCCCTCCTCACGGAGGGCCCCAGGTCGGCGACTGTCACCGCATCCGAACCCAGCCGCGTCCTCGCGGTCGGCCATCGCGAGTTCCACGCCCTGCTGGACGTCGCGCCCGAGATCTCGAAGCACATGCTCGGCACCCTGGCGACGCATCTTCGCGCCCTCGATCCCGACGCCGTCAGCTGACGGATGCGGATCGCTCACGTCCGGGAGCGCAACGCCCCCGCCGGGGCGCCGTGGCGCCTCGCCGCGGCCCTCGGCGGGCCTGCCGCCACGAACCCGGACCCGAGGTCGTGGCTCGACCTCGAACTCGTCCGGCGGCGTCGGGTCGCCGTGGATGGGCGGCTCGCCCACAACAGCGTCCTGTTCCGGTTGCCGCTGCTGACCCTCGACGACCACCTCGCCCGGGGCTTGCATGTCGAGGCCCTGGCGGAGCTCGTGGATGGCGCGACCGGCGCCGGCCTCGACCGCGACGACGAGGCGATCCTCGACGCCGCGGACCTTCGGTTCGGGCCACCGATCCTCCGGCCGCCGGCGTTCCGCGACTTCTATGCCTTCGAGCGCCACGTCCGGACGATCTGGGAACGCCGCGGCCAGGACATCCCCGGGCCATGGTTCCGGATCCCCGTCTTCTACGTCTCGAACACGTCGGAGCTCCGGGGCCCCGACGAACCGGTCTGGGCACCTCGTGGCTCGCTCGAGCTCGACTTCGAGCTCGAGGTCGGCGCCCTCATCGACACGCCGGCGATCGACCTGCCCGAGGACGGCGCCGAGGCCGCGATCGGCGGCTTCTTCGTCCTCAACGACTGGTCGGCCCGCGACCTCCAGCGCGACGAGATGCCGGTCCGGATGGGCCCGGCCAAGGGCAAGGACTTCGCCACCTCGATCGGGCCGTGGCTGGTGACGCCCGACGAGCTCGCGGACGCCCGGGCACCCGGCGCGACCGGGCCCGACCTGGCGATGACATCGGTCGTCCGGGCCGCCGACGGCCGCGAGACCGCGGTCTCGTCGGGGACGTGGGCGTCGTGCCACTACTCGTTCGGCCAGATGCTCGCCCGGGCATCGGCCGACGTGCATCTCCGGGCCGGCGAGATCATCGGCTCGGGCACCGTGGGCACTGGCTGCCTCCTCGAGGTCGGCGAGGCGACGCTCGGTCGATGGCTCGAGCCGGGCGACGAGGTGGCCCTCACGATCGAACGGCTCGGGACCCTCCGCTCGCCGGTCATCGCTCGACCCGGCCGCGGCTGAGGCGTGGTGGCCGGCCCGTCGATCGTGGCCCTGGCCGCGGCCCACGCCGCGCGGGTGCTCGAGATCTACGGCGAGGGGATCGCGACCGGCAAGGCGACGCTCGAGGCCGAGGTCCCGGACTGGCCGGCATTCGACGCCGGACACCTGGCGGCGCCCCGGTTCGTCGCCCTCCTCGACGGCGAGGTCGCCGGCTGGGTGGCCCTGTCACCGTACTCGACGCGGGCCGTCTACCGGGGCGTCTGCTGGGAGAGCGTCTACGTCGGCGCGGCGTTCCGGGGCCGGGGCATCGGGCGGGCCCTGCTCGAGGCCGTCATCCGTGCCTCGGAGGCGGCCGGCATCTGGACGCTCCTCGCCGGCGTGGAGCCTGAGAACGTCGCCTCCCTCGTGCTCCACGAGCGAGCCGGCTTCCGGCGGCTCGGCCGGCACGAGCGACTCGGTCGCGACCCTCAGGGTCGCTGGCGCGACGTCCTCATCCTCGAGCGCCGCGCACCCGACGCTACCTGATCCGGTGGGACCCATACCGGCGCGGTTGACGAGGAGCGGTCAGCCCTCGCTCTCTGGCTGGTGCTTCTTCATCGACTCGTACTCGCGCGGAAAGGCGCCCATGAGCCGTCGAAGCAGGCCATGGAGAAGCACCTTCTCGTCCTCGCCGAGGGCCGAGGCGATGAGCGCCTCGCGCCGAGCCTGCGCGCCCGTGCACCGCTCCCAGGCTGCGTGGCCGGCCTCGGTCGGCTCGACGAGCGTGCCGCGGCGGTCGTTCGGGTCCGGGAGGCGACGGATGAACCCTGCTTCCTCGAGCCGGTCGAGGCGCGCGGTCATCGCGCCGCTCGAGAGGTTCATGGAGTCACCGAGCTGGCCCGGCGACAGCCGATACGGCGCCCCGACATAACGGAGGTTGCCGATCAGCCAGTAGGCGCGGCGCTCCAGCCCGCACTCGACGAGCGTCTCGTCCATCGAGCGGTCGAAGTACCGCGCCAGCTTCTGGATCCGGTTGACGATCCCTTCGGTCGCGATGTCCAGGTCCGGGATCTCGCGCTTCCAGATCTCGAGCTTGGCGTCGAGGCGATCCGGCTGATCGGCCGCGGTCGTCTTCATGCAAAGAGTGTGGATCACGAGACTCTTGCTGTCAAGTCTCTTGACATCGAGAGACTGGCGGGCTACAGTTCCCCCAGATAGTTCGGGATCAAGAGTCTTTGGATCAAGCAGACGCCCGATCCCAGAAGGGAGGCCGCCGGAATGAGCGCGCTGATGAACCCTCGGGTGCCCGGGCTTGGGCTGGCACCGGCCCACGTGTCCCGCGACCCGAACCAGCACCGCCACGTCATCCCCATTCACGAAACGCGCGTGGCCGACACCTCGACCACGCGATCGGCGGGCAACGACGCAGACTCCGGTGTGGCGAGCGTCGTCGATCGCCTGGCGCGCCGGCTCGGCCGCCCCAGCCAGCCGACGGCCCGAGCCTGACCGGGGCAGGAACCCCCCGAGCCTGACCGGGGCAACCTAGACTGGCCTCCTCAGCTCGAGGAGGCCAGTCGTCCATGTACTACGTCCGCCACGGGGACGTGCCGCCCCAGCGCCACACGCAGCATCGACGGCCCGACGGCGGCCTCTACGCGGAGGAGCTCTTCGGCGTCGAAGGATTCTCGGGCCGGAGCTCGCTCCTCTACCACCTCATCGCGCCCACCCAGACGCACCGGATCGAGCCGGTTCGGGAGGTCCGTCTCGAGGCGGCCGACGAGACCACCCACCGCCACCACCTGACGAAGACCGGCGGCCTGCCCGCCCGGGGCGACGCGATCGCGGGCCGAATCCCGCTCTACTTCAACACCGACGTCGTCTTCGGCGTCGTCCGGCCGGCCGAGCCGATGCCGGCGGGGCAGTTCTATCGCAACGGTGTGGCAGACGAGATGCTCTTCGTCCACGAGGGCACGGGGCTCTGTGACACGATCTTCGGGCCGCTCCGGTACGGGCCCGGTGACTACCTCGTCCTGCCGATCGGCACGACCTGGCGCCTGGACCCCGACGGGGGCTCGGAGCAGCGGATGCTGTACCTCGAGGCGCCCTCGGAGAACGAGCCGCCGAAGCGCTACCGGAACGACTACGGCCAACTCCTCGAGCATTCGCCGTACTCGCAGCGGGACCTCCACGCGCCCGAGGACGTCGCCCCCCGTGACGAGCACGGGGACTTCGTGATCCAGGTCCGCTCGACCGACCGGATCACCGCCTATCACTACCGCCATCACCCGTTCGACCTCGTCGGCTGGGACGGCTACCTCTGGCCGTTCCGGTTCAACATCGCCGATTTCCAGCCGATCACCGGGCGGGTCCACCAGCCGCCGCCGGTGCACCAGACCTTCCAGGCCCGGAACTTCGTCGTCTGCTCGTTCGTGCCCCGCAAGTTCGACTACCATCCGCTCGCGATCCCGGCGCCGTACAACCACTCGAACATCAACAGCGACGAGGTCATCTACTACGTCGCCGGCAACTTCATGAGCCGCCGCGGCGTGGAGATCGCCTCGTTCACCCTCCACCCTGCGGGCATCCCGCATGGCCCCCATCCCGGCACGGTCGAGGCCTCGATCGGCAAGGAGGGCACGGAAGAGCTGGCGGTCATGGTCGACACCTTCCACCCGCTCAAGCTCACCAAGCAGGCGCTCGAACTCGACGACGACCGCTACCCCTACTCGTGGCTGCCGCCGGAGGACCACGAGAAGGAAGCCTCCGAGCTCGCGGAGCGAGGCCCGGAGGCCTTCCCGGACTAGCCTCAACACGCCGGCGACCGGCGCCTCGGTCGAGGCGCCGGTCGATTGACGCTTGGCTGGTTGCCATCACTCAGTTCGGAAGCGGCTTGCCGTAATAGCGGCTGCCGAAGGGTGCTCCGGGCGCCGTGTCTTCCGGGGTGCCGGCCGGGAGATAGGCCAGGCGATCGGTCATCCGGCGAACCATGGTCTCGCGGAAGACGAGGGACCACGGGGTGGCCTGGACGCCGTCGGGCTTGAGCTCGCTCAAGGATTGGCTGGGCGAGATCGCGAACGCGGTGCTGACCGGGGCCAGCAGCAGCAGTCCGGCGACCGCCGTTAGGGCAAGGGCCCTGAGATTTCGTCGCACGGTAGGTCTCCTGTTCTGCTTTCGCATGGTGTGTCGTCGGGAACGTCGGGTGAACTGACCGAAGGTGACGCTCGTTCCTTCCGCGTCAGCGCCTCGGCTGTCGGGCCTGCCCCTTCGCTCCTGCGCCTCGCGTCTGCCGGCGACGCTGTGCGCGGTGTGTGGTTCGTAGAGGCAACTCGGCATGCTCCGCAGCCTGGGGCCGGGGCGGCGCCGATGAAAGGTCAGGACGTCTCGACTTTGCCCGCGCTCGCGCGTGTAATCGCCGGGTCGGAACGCAGCGTCCGCGCCAGCTCGGTCCTCGACCGGATCCCGAGCTTGGCGTAGATGTGGGACAGGTGGCCGGCCACGGTGCGCTCGCTGAGGAACAGCGCGGCGGCGATCTCGCGATTGGTTCGGCCCTCGGCGACGAGGCTGGCGACCCGCAACTCCGAGGCGCTGAGGCCGCCGCTCCGTGGACGGCCCCCGATCCGGGCCAGCTCGGCTCGGGTGCTCGCCGCCCAGCTCTCGGCACCGAGT
>DASWGY010000119.1:0-13185 GCA_036393495.1 Candidatus Limnocylindrales bacterium | reverse complement strand
GTACTCAACGATCGCCTGGGCCGTCCGGACCATCTCGGGCCAGTGGTCCGGCGTATCACGAACAACCTCGTCGGGGTCCTTGCCGTCGGGCAGGCGGACCACGCGGACCTCGTCGAGCTCCACGCCGGTCTCGGAGCCAGCAAGCTGGCGGATCAGCTCCTCGAGCGCTCGCACCCCGAAGGCGCCGGCCTTCTCCCCGGCCGGGTCGACGTCGTAGGCGAGGGCGATCTTGCGCGCGTAGCGGGTGAGCAGAGCGACCTGGCCGGGGGTGAGCGCGGTGCCGAGCGAGGCGACCACGTTGTCGAAGCCGGCCTGGTGGGCCATCAGGGCGTCGGTGTAGCCCTCGACGATCACGGCCTGGCCCGACTTGCGGATCGAGCCCTTGGCCACCCCGATGAGGTAGAGCGTCCGGCTCTTGTCGAACAGCGGAGTCGCCGGGGAGTTGAGGTACTTGGGCCCGGTGTCGCGGCCGCCCTCGCCCTCGGAGCCGAGGATCCGGCCGCCGAGGCCGACCGCGGCGCCGTTCTGGTCGCGGATCGGGAAGAGGACGCGACCGCGGAAACGGTCGATGACGCCGACCCCTCGGGTCGCGCTCCGGCCTTGTGACGCGAGGCCGACCTCGACGAGCTCCTCGGGTTTGATCCCGCGCTTCTCGACGAGGCGGCGGCTCATCGTGTCCCAGCCGTCGGGCGCCCAGCCGAGCTGGGCGGCCTCGATCGTGGCGTCGCTGAAGCCGCGACCGCGGAGGTAGTCGAGGGCCGGCGCACCGAGCTTCGTCGCCGTGAGGACCTGGTGGTAGAAGGCGATCGACGTCTCGAGGATGTCGCGCAGGCGGGCCCGATGGGCGTCCTCGCGCTTGGTCCGCTCGTCGATCTCGACACCCGCCTTGTTGGCCAGCTGTCGCAACGCCTCGGGGAATGGCACCGAGTCGCGCTGCATTACGAAGCTGAAGATGTCGCCGCCGAGGCCGCAGCCGAAGCATTTCCAGGAATCGCGCGCCGGGGTGACCGTGAACGAGGGTGTCTTCTCCCCGTGGAACGGGCACAGGCCCTTGTACGTGGTGCCCGCCTTCTTCAGCTGGACGCTCTCGCCGATCACGTCGACGATGTTCAGCCGGCCCTTGACCTCTGCCGCGATCCCGCCTGCCAACCGACCTCCGGTGCCTCCTCGTGCATCGATCCCTACGACCGGTACGACGCCGAGGTTCCCCGAGCGTCTCGCCATGCCGCCGCGAGTCGCCGGACGTGCCGATGGCCTGTCAAGGTCTTGACAGGCCGAACGCCCCAGATTCTATGCCCAACGACCCCTCTTGACAAGAGCCTTGTCAATACCCCTGGAGGGTATTGGACACTGAGGCAGCCGGGTCCATGGGAAGCCAGCGGCGGCCGAGGAAGTAGGCGACGTTGACGAGGCCGATCATCACCGGAACCTCGACCAAGGGCCCGATGACGGCCGCGAAGGCGACGCCGCTGCCGATGCCGAACGTCGCGACCGCGACCGCGATCGCCAGCTCGAAGTTGCGGCGGCGTAGGCTGAGCTGATGCGACGCACGATGCCACAGCGGTGGATCGGGCTCGGGGTCGCCGTTGCGGCTGCCGTGGCGCTCGCGACCGGCGCCGTGGCCGGCCTCGAGGCGTGGCTCGGCGTGCCCAATGCCTCGAACGTCTATCTCGTCGCCGTCGCCGCGATCGCGATCCGGTACGGGGTCGCCGGTGCGTCGCTCAGCGCCATCGTCGCCGTCCTCGTCTACGACTTCTTCTTCACCGAGCCGTACCAGACGCTGACCGTCTCCGACCCCGACGAATGGCTTCACCTCGTCCTGCTGCTCTTCGTCGCGGTGACGGTCGGCCAGCTTGCGGCCCTGCAGCGAAACCGGGCCGAGGCGGCCATCGCCCGCGAGCACGAGTCGCGGGCGCTCTTCGACGTGACCCGCGCCCTGGCGACGCGGACCTCGACGCTCGATGCACTGCCGGCGATCGCGACGGCCCTCGCCCACGAGGCCGGCATGCACGAGGTCTGGTTCGCGCTCGGTGCCGACGATGCCGAGGAACGGGTCGCGGGCCAGAGCGTTCCCGGCCCGGTGCCCGTCGTGCCGCGGAGCTATGCGGTCCTTCATCGAGACGCCTCGGACGGCGCCACGGCCTGGACCCGAGTCCACACGACGGCGCCCGCGCGGGGCGCCACGCGCGCGGGCCTCCGGCACGTCCGGGTCAGGATGGAGGAGGGCGGCCGGCCGGTCGGCTCGCTCTGGGCGATGCGCGACGTGGACGGCGGGTTGCCCGACGCCCCGACGACGACGCTCCTTCGCGTCGCCGCCGACCTCGTGACCCAGGCCCTCGCCCACGATCGCCTCGAACAGGAGCGCCGCCGGGCCGAGGTCGCCCAGCAGAGTGATGCCCTGAAGTCGGCCCTTCTCGAATCGGTCTCGCACGACCTGCGAACGCCGCTGGCCTCGATCAGGGCGTCGGCCGGCACGCTCATGGACCCCGACCTCGACCTCGACCCTGCCGACGTCCGGACCGGCGCGGCCGCGATCGACCGCGAGGCCCAGCGGCTCAACCGCCTAGTCGGCAATCTCCTCGACCTCAGCCGGATCGAGGCCGGCGTCCTCCGGGTCGCCGAGGAGGCTCTCGACCTCGACGATGTCGTAGCCGGCGCCATCGCCCTTGTCGAAGCCCGGGCCGGGCTGCGCCGAATCGAGGTCATCGCCGGCCAGGGCGCGGTCCTGGCCGATCCGATCCTCCTCGAGGAGGCCCTCGTGAACCTCCTCGACAACGCCATCCGGCACACCCCCGAGGGCTCGGCGATCCGGATCTCCACCGGGCCGGCGACGGATCCCGGGCTGGCCAGGCTGACCGTCGAGGACGCCGGGCCCGGCGTCGCTGAAGATGCCCTGCCGCGGATCTTCGACCGCTTCTTCCGGGTGACCGGCGGCCGGCGCTCGGGGTCCGGGATGGGCATCGGCCTCGCCGTGGTCCGCGGCTTTGCCGAGGCGATGGGCGGCCGGGTGGCGGCCCGCAGGAGCACCCTCGGCGGGCTCGCCATCGACCTCGATCTCCGGGCGGCCGCGATCCCGGTCGCCGTGGATGCCGCGCGATGACGGCCGAGCGGGAGCCGGGGCCCAGCGTCCTCATCGTCGAGGACGACGACGCGACCCGCACGGCGCTCCGCCGCGATCTCCTCGCCCGCGGCTTCCGGGTCGACGACGTCAGCGACGGCGGTGAGGCGCTCGGGCGCTGGGAGGCCCGCCGATCGGACGTCGTGCTCGTCGATCTCGGCCTGCCCGACATGGACGGCACGCGAATCATCAGCCGGATCCGGCGCGAGGCCACGACCCCGATCCTCGTGATCTCGGCCCGCGACGCCGAGGCGACGAAGGTGGAGGCCCTCGAGCTCGGGGCCGACGACTACGTCACGAAGCCGTTCGGGACCGCGGAGCTGCTTGCCCGACTCCGGGCCGTCCTGCGGCGGGCCGGCGGAGCGGGCGCTGATGCCAGCGGTCGGGTCGCGGTCGGACCGCTGGTGCTCGACGTGCTGCGCCACGAGGTCACCGTCGACGGTCGACGGGTCGACCTCACTCCCCGCGAGTTCGAGGTCCTCCGCGTCCTCCTCGCCCATCCCGGTCGACTCGTGACCCGGGGGCGCCTGTTGCGGGCCGTCTGGGGCGAGGCCTACCGCGGTGAGGATCATTACGTCCACGTCTACGTGAGCCAGGTCCGCCGGAAGCTCGCGGCGGCGGACCCGGCCGGGGCGCTCCGCCGGCTCATCGTCACCGAGCCTGGGATCGGCTACCGGGTCGGCGGCGAGTAGCTCGTTCCGCGGTGTCTCCCGGGAAGCCGCGTGGCGTGAATTCCCGCCGGAATCGGGGCCGACAAGGCTTGGACGGGGCCATTCCTGAGGGTCTCTTGAGGGCCGCGACCGGTCCGGCGACAATCGACCTCTTGGGAGCCCGGCGTACGGTCGAGACGTGGATCACCCGCGCCCGACGCCGCTGCCCATCGTCGTCCCGCTGGCGGCCGATCGCGCCCTGGCGGAGCTCTTCGCCGCGATCGAGCTCGTCGCGAGCGGGGTCGCCACGCGCGTCCACGTGACCGGCCTGTCCGGCCTCGACGACGTGGCCGCCCAGAGCCTCGTCCGCGCCCAGCAGGCCGGCGTCCGGTTCAGCCTCGTCCGCGAGGGGCCAGACAGCGTCACCGCCATCGTCGGACCGCGCGAGGAATGATCGGGGGTCGACGGCCGCGGGCCCTCCAGGGCCGCAAGGTGGGTGATCGGCGGATCCGGGTCGAGCGCCCCCACACGGCCTTCTTCCGCTACAGCGGGCAAGGCAACCTGGTCGCCAAGCAGGCGGCCTCACAGCCCCACACCCCGTTCGGACGGGCCATGGCCAGGGCCCGGTCGGTCCTGTTCGGACGCCCGCTCTCGATCCACGAGGAGATCACCGAGCGCCTGCCCAAGAAGAAGGCGCTCGCGATCTTCAGCTCCGATCCGATCAGCTCGTCAGCGTACGCGACCGAGGAGATCGTCCGGGTCCTCGTCCTGGCCGGGGCCTCGGCGCTGTTCCTGAGCCTCCAGATCTCGGCGTTCATCGTCTTCATGCTCGCGGTCGTCTCGACGAGCTATCGCCAGATCGGGTACGCCTATCCATCCGGCGGTGGCGCCTACGCCGTGGCGAGGGCGAACCTGCCGACGATCTTCGCGCTGATCGCGGCCGGCGCGCTCCTCGTCGACTACGTCATGACCGTCGCGGTTTCGACCGCATCCGCGGTGGAGCAGCTGATCTCGGCTTTTCCGACGATCCACGACTGGCGGATCGAGATCGGGATCGCTTCGATCGTCCTGATCACCCTTGGCAACCTCCGGGGCCTCCGCGAGTCCGGCAACATCTTCGCCCTGCCGACGTACCTCTTCCTGGGCTCCGCGCTCCTGATGATCGGCATGGGGCTCTTCCGGATCATCGTCCTCGGGGAAGGCGGGCCGCCGCCCGACCCCCTGCCGGGCGCCCCTGACCCGCTCCAGGCGATGACGGTGCTGCTCATCATCCGGGCATTCGCCTCGGGGTCGGTGGCGCTGACCGGTACGGAGGCCATCGCCAACGGGGTGCCGGCGTTCAAGCCGCCCGAGCCGCGAAACGCGGCCACGACCCTCACCGCCGTCGCCGTCCTGCTCGGCATCCTGTTCATGGGCATCTCGTTCATCGCCTACTCCTACGGCCTCGTGGCGATCGACGAGCCGGTCGTGCGAACGGTCATCAGCCAGGTCGCCGGGATCACGTACGGCGAGAATTCGATCGGGTTCTACCTCTTCCAGGTCTTCACGGCCCTGTTGCTGTTCCTCGCCGCGAACACCAGCTACAACGCCTTCCCGCGCCTGGGGGCGATCCTGGCCCGCGACGGCTACCTCCCGCGCCAGTTCAGCTTCCGGGGAGATCGGCTGGCCTTCACCTCCGGGATCGTCATCCTGAGCCTCGTCTCGATCCTGCTGCTCATCGTGTTCGAGGGCCAGACCACCGCCCTGATCCCGCTCTACTCGGTGGGCGTGTTCATCTCGTTCACGATCAGCCAGAGCGGGATGGTCCGGCACTGGCTCGATGAACGCCGGAAGGGCATGACGTCCTGGCACTGGCGCCTGGCGATCAATGGCTTCGGCGCCCTCCTCACCGGCTTCGTCTTCGTGGTCGTGCTGATCGCGAAGGCGCCGCCCTCGCTGCTCGTCGCGATCGTCATCCCGGCCCTCGTCGTGATGATGGCCTTCATCCAGCGCCAGTACCGCTCGTCGGCCTCGAAGCTGGCGGTCAGGGAGGACGGCGTCCTGCCGATCCCCCATCGCGAGGAGCGGGTCATCGTCCCGATCCCTGGCATCAATCGGGCGGTCATCCATGCGATCAACGTCGGGCGCTCGATCGCCCCCGACGTCCGGGCTGTCCTCGTCTCCGATGAGCCAGAGGAGGCCGCCGAGATCCGGCAGCGCTGGGAGCGCCAGATGCCCGACGTGCCGCTCGTCGTCGTCGAATCGCCGTACCGGGCGCTCGTCGGGCCGTTGATCGCCTACCTCGACGTCCTCGACGCGGCCTGGCCGCCCGAGAAGGAAGCGCCGATCACCTTCGTCGTCATCCCCGAGTACGTGGCTCGCAGCTGGTGGGAGCGCCTCCTCTACAACCAGTCGGCGAAGCGCCTCCGGGTCGCCCTCCTCGGCCGGGCGCAGACCGTCGTCGTCGCTGTCCCCTACCGACGCGACAACGGCGAGACCGCCGCCTGAGGGATTCTGGCTCTGCCGCGCCCAGGGTCGCGCGTCGCAGCGAGCTTGCCGGTTCGGCCGCCAACCACCGGTTGTGGCGGAGCCGGAACGTTCGACGGCGTAGCCCGACGTAAGCCGCCCCCGTGATGCTGGGAGCGTCAAATCGGGGCTTACCAAGCAGATAACGCTGCTGCGGTCAGGTGCGAGCGTCGAGCTCGAGCACGAAACTGGCTGGTTCGGGCCCCTCGATCGCGTCGGGGCGACCCTTACCGGCGCGTCTACCCCGGACTTGATGGGGGGAGCGTCATCGCGGGCATTTGCCGGGGCACGGGGGGCCGTTGCCGAGCCAAGGCTGTGGTCAACGGTCACGTCCAGGCCGTGCCGGTTCGGGCGTCCAATCAAGGCGTCGAGCGCGTGGCGGGTGGGGCGTCATCGGCCGAGCCCTGCCGTCACCATACTGTGATCATGACGGCAACACGCACCCTCATGGTCCCCGCGGAGCAGGCCGCGGCCGTGGCCCGAATCCTTCACCGGTCCATCGCCACCGACACCGCGGAGGTCCGGCGCCTGACGATGCTCGGGACGGCCTACCACGACCGGCCGGCGGGGAGCAACGTCGACCGTGAGCTCATCGAGGCGAGGGCCCGGCTGGGGGCCGCGGAGGACCTGCTCGCGCAGCTGGCGCGGTAAGACTCCGGGCCGCGGGGCGAGGGAGCCTCGACCCGGGCCCGGAGCAGCCGCGCCGCTCGAGTGGCGAGCGCGGCGCGAGCGCTCAGCTTCGAAGGTCCCGCCTGGCGAACCCCCAGGCGCCGAGCGTAAGGCCGCCGATCGCCAGGACCATCGACGCAACAACGCCGACCCAGTCCCAGACGCCGACGAAGGTCTGGCCGAAGTGCGACGTCAGGGCCAACTGCTGCACGACGTCCGGCAGGTTGAGCAGCCCGCCGACGATCTGGACGAACCAGGTCACGACGACGAACGTCACGACGAACGGCGCCGCGAACCGAGTCCCGAGCAGCCCGCCGACGGCCAGCCCGATGCCGACCAGGGCAGCGGCGTACACGCCCAGGATCAGCGAGCCCACGACCGGCGTGGCGAGGTCGTCGCCGCCGGCGGACGCGACGCCGAGGCCGATGCCCGCGGCGCTGAGGCCGACGAACAGGGCCACGTTGACGAGCATCCCGACGCCGCCGGCGACCGCCCAGCGAACGCGTTGCAGGGGCGTCGCCAGGAGCATCTCGAGCCGGCCGGAGGTCTCGTCGGAGGCCCAGGCGCTGACGAATGTCGCCGCGGCCAGGCCGGCAAAGATCACGCCCATCTCGACGAACAGCAGCTGCAGGAACCCGCCTGCCGAGGCGTAGTCGATGCCCGGGAAAGCCGTCTCCAGCAGCTGTACGAACTGGGGCGAGTCGTTGAGCTGGTCCATGAACGGTCCGGACGCGCCACCGAACACGAGGCCGAACAGGCCCACCCCGATCCCCCACCAGAAGGCCGGGGCGAGACTGAGACTCGTCGCCCGGGCGACCGGCCCGGACAGGCCGAGCAGCGGGCGCGGCATCGACGGCGAGAACCGGGTGCTACCGCTGCCGATATCCCGGCGGGCGAACGCCTCGACCCCGATTCCCAGCAGGATCACGACGATGACGCCGAGGGCGACGACGGGCAGCCAATCGAACTGCCCGCCGAGCGGAATGTGGTTCTGGGTCCAGCCCCACCACGTGAGGTTCGCGAACGGCGCGAGCTCCGGCACCGGCTGCTGGTAGCCGAACAGGATGTACCCGGCGAAGGTCACGAAGCCGCTCAGGCCGGCCGCCGCGCCACGACCGACGATCGGGGCGAGAGCGAAGGCCAGGGCACCCGCGGCGAGGACCATCAGGCCCAGCCACACGGCGTAGCCGAAGGCCTGGGCGACGCTGATCTCGTCCCCCGGCAGGACCGGGTAGGTCGCGCCGGCGAAGGCGATCGAGACGAAGCCGACGAGGCATGCCAGGCCGACCATCAACAGGTGGCCGGAGACCTTTTCGATGGCCACGCGCCGGCGTGACCGACCGGTCGCGGCAACGAATTCCAGGCTGCCCCGGGAGGCCTCGCCGGCAAGGGTGCTCGAGAGGGCCAGGATCGACCACAGGCTCAGGACGAGCGGGAAGAACGTGCCGTACTTGTACTGGAAGTAGCCGCCCAGGGTGCCGACGTTGAGGGCCTGGCCGGCGAGGCCCTGGAGGATTGGCGGGACCGCGGCAACGAGGGCGTCGATCTCGGCCCGGGACTCGGGTGTGGCGAACTGGGTGACGATCGCCTTGCCCAAGCCGAGGAAGGCCAACGCCAGGACCGCGGCGGCGATGATCGTCGCCCGCCGCGAATCGCGGACGGTCTTGGCAAAGACGCTGCCGAAGCCGTACAGCCGGCTCCGGAGCGAGGGACCAGTGATGGTCTGGGTGGCCGCTGTCATCGCTGGTTCACCTCGACGGCCGTGCGGCCGTACTCAGCCAGGAACGTCTCTTCGAGCGATGGCTCGCGACTCACGAAGTCGGCCAGTTCGTAGCGGGCCGCCGCCTGGACGACCGCGGTGATGTTCCCGGCGACGCGCATCCGGAGGATGTGGTCCTCGGCGACGACGTCGGAGACGCCCGGCAGCCCGCTGAAGGCCGCGACCGGCACCTGATCGGTGAACACCAGCTCCACCTGGTGGTGGGCCAGGTCGCGGAGGGCCTCGGTCTTGTCGACCCGGGCGAGGAGGCCCTCGCGGATGATCGCCACCCGGTCGCAGGTCTTCTCGACCTCGGACAGGATGTGCGACGAGAGGAAGACGGTCCGGCCTTCGGCCTTGGCCTCCCGGATCACGCCGTAGAACTCCTGCTGGATCAGCGGATCCAGGCCGGACGTGGGCTCGTCGAGGAGCAGCAGGTCGGGCCGGTGCTGAAGGGCGATGATCAGGCCGACCTTCTGCTTGTTGCCCTTCGAGTACTCGCGGAACTTCCGCGACGGGTCGACGTCGAGACGGGCGATGAGGCCCTGCTGGTAGGTCGTGTCGACGCCGCCGCGGAGATTGGCGAAGTAATCGAGCGTCTGGCCGCCGGTGAGGTTGTTGTAGAGGACGAACTCACCGGGCAGGTAGCCGACGCGGCGGTGAATCGCCGTCGGATCGACGGTCGTGTCGATGCCGAAGATCGTCGCCCGCCCGCTCGTCGGCCGGAGGTGGTCGAGAAGCGTCCGGATCATCGTCGTCTTGCCGGCGCCGTTTGGGCCCAGGAAGCCGAACGCCTCGCCTTCGTTGACCTGGAGGTCGACGTCGATGATCCCGCGGTGCTGGCCGTAGGACTTGGTGAGTTTCTCGGTCTGGATGACTGCGGTCATGGATTCTCCCTGCGGTCGGCGAGCTCAGCCGAACCAGATCTCAATGGTTGGATCGTCGAGGAACTTCAGCGAGCCGGGACGCACGCCCACGATTCGCTCGAACGCTTCCAGGTAGGCGTCGAATGTCTGCTTGACCTCCTCAAAGGTGACGCTGCCGTCCTGGCGACCGATCCACAGCTCCATGGCGCGCTCGCCCATGCTCTGGACGAGGCCGACGAGGACGCTCGGGAGGGATTCGGGCGAACGAGACGTGAAGCTGCCCTCGGCAACCCCCTGGCGGACGATCCGCTCGAGGAGCGGGCGCTGTCGGCTCGCCGCCAAGCGTCTCAGCTTCTCCCTGACGATCGCGTTGTCGTCCGAGAGCCAGACGCGCATGATCCCGAGGATCAGGTCCTTCCGCTCGGCCTTGTACTGGGCGATGCCGCCGAACACGGCCTCGAGCTTCCGCGGCGCCGGGAGGTCGGGGTCGTCGAGCACCGGCCCAACCCTCGCGATCGCCTGGTCGGCCAGCCGATCGACGACTGCATCGAGCAGGGCGTCCTTCGAGCCGAAGTAGTGATAGAAGGCGCCCTTCGAGGCCTCGGTCGCCTCGAGGATGTCCTGGAGGCTGAACCGCTCATAGCCACGGGTCTGGATCAGGCCTTGGGCGGCGTCGACGAAGGCGTCCCGGCGGACGGCGTGGGCGGCGGGGTCGAGGGTCCTGGCCACGGAGCTCCAATTCATAAACCGACTGTCGGTCTGAACATAGCACTGAGGTCAAGAACCCTCCCCTCTCGGAAAGCCAGAGGCCAGGCGGTGAAGCCTCAAGGAATCCTCAAGCCGGCCCCGGCGGAGCTCCACGTCACGGTCCGCGGGCCCGACGGCGACGCCCCGCGGCGTGGCTACCGGCCCCGACGACCCGGCCGCCCGGTGCGCCGCTGCACCGCCTTAACCCCTCGTCAATTGCCCGGTACGGTGGGGAGGGGTAGAGTCCGGTGCAGTCGCGCCACGGCACCGGCCACACCACCGCGTCGGTGCCCCTTCCCCGGAGCAGCCATCGTCCTTGGGCACTGAGGGTCCCCGTACACCCTCGAGGAGGTCTGGTTCATGTCGCGCGTTGCTTCCCGAGTCCTCATCGCGGTCATGGCCGCCCTCATGGCCACGGGCAGCCTCTCCCTTCGACCGGCGCCCGTCCAGGCCGTCAGCCCGAACGTCGTCATCAGCCAGGTCTACGGCGGTGGCGGCAACTCCGGTGCGACGTACACCCACGACTTCATCGAGCTCTTCAATCGCGGGACGGCGGCGGTGTCGCTGGCGGGCTGGTCGCTCCAGTACGCCAGCGCGACCGGGAGCGGCAACTTCGGCGCGAACGCCGGGCAGCTCACCGAGCTCCCGAGCGTCAGCCTGGCAGCCGGCCAGTACCTCCTCGTCCAGGAGGCCCAGGGTGCCGGTGGCACGACCGCCCTGCCGACGCCGGACGTCGTGGATGGTTCGCCGATCTCGATGGCGGCCGGGTCAGGCAAGGTCGCGCTCGTCAGCAGCGCGGTGACCCTCGGCTGCAACGGCGGTTCGACGCCCTGCAGCCCGACGCAGAGCGCGCTGATCGTGGACCTCGTCGGCTACGGCAGCGCGAACTTCTTCGAAGGCGCCGCCGCGCCCGCCCTCTCCAACACGACGGCCGCGCTCCGCAGCAACGCCGGCTGCACCGACACCGACGACAACGCCGCGGACTTCACGGTCGGGACGCCTGCGCCTCGCAACACCGCGACGGCCCTCCACGTCTGCACGGTCGCCCCGGCCCTCACGATCGACGACCTCATCGCCCAGGAGGGCAACAGCGGAACGACCTCGTTCGACTTCACGGTCAGCCTCTCGGCGCCGGCCGGTGTTGGCGGCGTGACCTTCGACATCGAAACAGTCGACGGTTCCGCCACGGTCGGCGACCTCGACTACGTCGCGAAGTCGATGACCAACCAGTCGATCCCGGAAGGCAGCACGACCTACGCCTTCAGCGTCGACGTCACCGGCGACTCGGCGGCGGAGCCGGACGAGACCTTCAACGTCGAGATCAGCAACGCCAGCGGCGCGGTGATCGCGGACGGCCAGGGCGTGGGAACGATCGTCGACGACGATTCGTGCGGCCTGTCGTTCACGGCGATCCACGATATCCAGGGCAGCGGCATGGCCGCCTCGATCACGGGCAACGTCGTCACCGAGGGCGTCGTCGTCGGTGACAACGAGGGCCCGATCACGAGCGGCATCCAGGGCATCTACATCCAGGGCCGCGATTCCGACGCGGACGCCGATCCTGCGACCTCCGAGGGGATCTTCGTCTTCACCGGCGATGCCGACAACGGCCTCGCCCCCGGCGACGTCGTCCGGGTCCGGGGCTTCGCCCGGGAGCGCTTCAACCAGACGACGATCAACGGCGCGAACAGCAACGGCGCCGCCGTCCCCGGCTACAACATCGTCACC
This sequence comes from Candidatus Limnocylindrales bacterium, assembly GCA_036393495.1. GTDB lineage: Bacteria > Chloroflexota > Limnocylindria > Limnocylindrales > CSP1-4 > UBA5189. The sequence continues at coordinate 1,143 of DASWGY010000119.1, read as the reverse complement.
TGCGAGACCGGCGCCTCGGTCGCGCCGACCGATGTGCTCCTGCCCTTCGTGACCTCGGCCGCCAACTCGCTCGAGCGGTACGAGGGCATGCTCGTCCGGTTCCCGCAGGACCTCGTCATCGCCGAGTACTTCAACTACGACCGCTTCGGTGAGCTCGTCCTGGCCCTGCCGCTCGACGGCGAGGACCGGCCCTTCACAGGGACCGCGATCGATGAGCCGGGTGACCCGGCGAATGCTCGGACCCTGGCCAACAGCCTCAGGCGGATCACCCTCGACGATGGGCTCGGGACCCAGAACCCGGCGGTCACCCGCCACCCCAACGGCGATCCGTTCAGCCTTACCAACCGGTTCCGCGGCGGGGACACCGTCAGCAACGCGATCGGGGTCCTCGGCTTCGACTTCAGCCTCTACCGGATCCAGCCGACGGGGCCGGCCGACTACGAGGCCACCAACCCACGGCCGGACGAGCCGGAGGAAGTCGGCGGCAATGTCACGGTCGCGGCACTGAACACGCTGAACTACTTCCTGACGCTCGACTACCCGAGCGGCAATCCGCTCGACAACGCCTGCGGCGCCAGCCAGACCCTCGAGTGCCGCGGCGCCGACGCCGACCAGCCGACCGAGTTCACCCGCCAGCGCGACAAGCTCCTGGCCGCGATCTCCGGGCTGGGCGCCGACGTCATCGGTCTCAACGAGCTCGAGAACACCCCCGGCGTCGACCCGGCCGCCGACATCGTCGCCGGCCTGAACGCGGCCCCTGGCTCCGACACGTACGCGAGCATCGACACGGGGGTCATCGGGACCGACGCGATCCGGGTCGGGCTCATCTACCGGCCGGACGCGGTCACCCCGGTCGGCGCCTTCCAGGTCCTGGACTCGACCGTCGATCCTCGCTTCGACGACACTCGAAGCCGTCCCGCGCTGGCCCAGACGTTCGAGGAGAACGCGACCGGCGAGCGCTTCACGGTCATCGTCAACCACCTGAAGTCGAAGGGCTCATCCTGCGCCGACATCGGCGATCCCGACATCGGCGATGGCCAGGCGAACTGCAACCTGACCCGGCTGTCCGCGGCCCAGGCCCTCGTCGACTGGGCGGCCTCCGATCCGACCGGCAGCGGCGATCCCGACTTCCTGATCATCGGC
>DASWGY010000118.1:0-13758 GCA_036393495.1 Candidatus Limnocylindrales bacterium | reverse complement strand
GCGGAGTAGCTCAGTGGTAGAGCAGGGGACTCATAAGCCCTTGGTCGGTGGTTCGAATCCGCCCTCCGCTACCAACATCTGATCAGGCGCACACCCCGGACCTCGCGTTCTAGCTGGAGCGAGCGGAAGCGCTGCGACAGGGTCGCCGGCATCCGCGAGGAACGCCTCGAACTGCTCGACTGCCTTTGAGTAGGTCCCGATCGTCGACGGCGCCTTGTTCTCGGCCCGCAGGTGACGGGTGAACGATGCGAGGTTGTCCAAAACGTCCGGCGCGGCTATAGAATCAGGGCGAGCCCGACCGCGGGCGCTAGAGTTCATAACTATCACCGACCGTGCTTGAGACCATGGTCACAGTTATAGGCTCAAAAACGGTTGTGGTCAAGCTCCGCGCCAGTTATGTCGTGTAACTGAGCGTGAATCAGTGGCGGAGTAGCTCAGTGGTAGAGCAGGGGACTCATAAGCCCTTGGTCACAGGTTCAAATCCTGTCTCCGCTACCATCTGACCTCATCGACGGTCCCGACCACCGGGGCCGTCTCCGTTTGTGGCGATTTCTTCGCCCCGATCGAACCTCCGCGGTCATCCTGGCGTCAGACCGCGTTCGTATCCTTGGCGCGGAGTCCGCCGATGGCGTGGCGGCCCGCCAGCCATGCCGATCGGGCGACCAGAGACCCGACGCTATACTCGCCGCGGACCGGCCAGATGCCGGTCGCGCCACCGGAGGCTTTTCTTGAATCCCAGGTTCATGCGCAACGCGCTGCTGATGTTCGTGCTCGCCATCGGTGTCGCGGCGCTGCTCTTCACATGGCTCAACCAGTCGACCGGCGCCGAGCCGGTCGGGTACGGCCGGTTCCTCGACAACGTCACCGCGGATCAAGTCAAGACGGTCGTCCAGAAGGGCGAGGTCCTGACCGTGACCTCGACCAACAACGAGACCTACACCGTTAACCTCCCCTCGCTGCCGACCCTGACCAACGTCCTGGCCGACATGCGCGCCGCCGCCGAGGCAGACGGAGGCCAGTTCAACCAGGGGATCTACAGGTCCGAGCCGGCACCTGACAATTCGTGGGTCGGATTGCTCCTGACGGCGGTCCTGCCGCTGCTCGTTATCGGCGGCTTCATCTTCTTCATGATGCGCCAGGCCCAGGGCACGAATAACCAGGCCCTCAGCTTCGGCAAGAGCCGGGCCCGGATGTTCCTCGGCAACAAGACCGTGGTCACCTTCGCCGACGTAGCCGGCGTGGATGAGGCCAAGACCGAGCTCCAGGAAGTCGTCGAGTTCCTGAAGTACCCCGAGAAGTTCAACACCCTCGGGGCCCGGATCCCGCGCGGCGTGCTCCTCGTCGGCCCACCCGGAACCGGCAAGACGCTCATGGCCCGCGCCGTCGCCGGCGAGGCCGGCGTGCCCTTCTTCAGCATCTCCGGCTCCGAGTTCGTCGAGATGTTCGTCGGCGTCGGCGCCAGCCGGGTCCGCGATCTCTTCGACCAGGCCAAGCGGAACTCGCCGTGCATCGTCTTCGTCGACGAGATCGACGCCGTCGGTCGCCAGCGAGGCGCCGGCCTCGGCGGCAGCCATGACGAGCGCGAGCAGACGCTCAACCAGATCCTGGTCGAGATGGACGGCTTCGACACCAATACGAACGTCATCGTCGTCGCGGCGACGAACCGCCCCGACGTCCTGGATCCGGCCCTCCTCCGACCCGGCCGCTTCGACCGCCAGGTGATCCTCGACCGGCCCGACATGAAGGGCCGGGTCGCGATCCTGCGGGTCCACATCAAGGGCAAGCCCCTCGACAAGAACGTCTCGATCGAGGACCTCTCCCGCCAGTCGCCGGGGTTCTCCGGCGCCGATCTCGCGAACCTCGTCAACGAGGGCGCGATCCTCGCCGCCCGCCGCAACCGCAAGACGATCGGGATGTCCGAGTTCGAGGAGGCCCTCGAGCGGATCGTCGCCGGCCCCGAGCGCAAGTCGCGGATCATCTCGGACGCCGAGAAGCTGATCATCGCCTACCACGAGGGCGGCCACGCCGTCGTCCAGCGGGTCCTGCCCAAGTGCGACCCGGTCAACAAGGTCACGATCGTCAGCCGGGGCATGGCCCTCGGCTACACGATGGCCCTCCCGACCGAGGACCGCTACCTCCAGTCGAAGAGCGAGTTCGAGGACAAGCTCGCCGGCCTCCTCGGCGGCAACGCCTCGGAGCGGATGATCTTCGGCGACACCACGACCGGCTCGTCCAACGACATCGAGAAGGCGACCACGCTGGCCCGAAAGATGGTGACCGAGTTCGGGATGAGCGACCGCCTCGGGCCGCTGTCCTTCGGCAAGCGCGACGAGCTCGTCTTCCTGGGCCGCGAGATCGGCGAGCAGCGGAACTACTCGGACGAGATCGCCAAGCAGATCGACGAGGAGGTCCGGGCGATCATCGACCGGGCCTACGAGCGGGCGACCCACGTGCTGGAAACTCATCGGGACCGGCTCGAGGCCCTCGCCCAGAAGCTCATCGCCGAGGAGACCGTCGACGGCCAGGGATTCGAATCGCTCTTCGCCGACCTGCCCCCGAAGGAGACCCTCCACGGCCTCGGCCCGCGGCGCCCGGAGCCTCCGGCCACGCCGACCACGCCGGCGGCCCCGGCCGACGCTCCGCCCAAGCCGGACGTCCCGCCGTCAAAGGCGCCGGCGCCCAACCCGGCCTGATCGCCAGGCAATCGAACTTCGGCCGGTGGTCCCCGCGGACCGCCGGCCGATCTCGTTGGAGGCCCGATGACGACGCTCGACCCGGCCCTCGAAACCCACCTCCTGGCGACCCGCGAGGCGCGGCTCGATTCGTACCTCGAGCTCCTCCGCATCCCGAGCATCTCGGCCCTGCCCGAGCACACCGGCGACGTCCGCCGGGCGGCCGAGTGGATCGCGGCCGAGCTGACCCGCATCGGGTTCGAGCACGTCGAGGTCTGTGAGACGCCGCGCCATCCGGTCGTCTACGCCGACTGGCTCCACGCCGTCGGCGCCCCGACGGTCGCCGTCTACTGCCATTACGACGTCCAGCCAGTCGATCCGATCGAGCTGTGGGCCACTGCACCGTTCGAGCCGTTCGTCCGCGACGGCCGCGTGATCGGGCGCGGCGCGGCCGACGACAAGGGCCAGCTCCACATGCATCTCCGGGCCGCAGACGCGCTCTTCGCGACCCGCGGCCGGCTGCCACTCAACCTCCGGATCGTGTTCGAGGGTGAGGAGGAGAGCACCTCGGAAAGCATGCCCGGCTGGCTCGAGGCAAACCGACCGCGACTCGCCGCCGATGCCGTCGTCATCACCGACACCGGCTTCTTCGAGGGCAACATCCCGGCCATCACCGAGTCGCTCCGCGGGATCCTCTACACCCAGATCGACGTGACCGGGCCGCCGGCCGACCTCCACTCGGGGACCTATGGCGGCAATGTCGAGAACCCGGCCAATGCCCTGGCCCGGATCATCGCCGAGCTCAAGGACCGGGCCGGCATCGTCCAGGTGCCGGGCTTCTATGACGACGTGACCCCGGTCGACGCGGCCGCCCGGGCGCGGCTCGCCGCGCTGCCGTTCGACGAGGCGGCCTATCTCGAACGGGTTGGCGTCCCGGCACTCGCCGGCGACGCGGCCTACACGGTCCTGGAGCGGGGCGGTGCTCGTCCCACCCTGGACGTGAACGGCATCTGGGGCGGCTTCCAGGGCGGTGGCTCGAAGACGATCATCCCGGCGCATGCCCACGCCAAGGTCAGCATGCGGCTCGTCGCCCGGCAGGACCCGGTGGCGATCTTCGAGCGGTTCCGGGCCTTCGTCAACGACCTCGCCCCGCCGGGAGTCCGGGTCGAGGTCCAACGCCTCGGAGCCGGCCGGCCGACGTCGACATCGATCGATCATCCCGTCGTCCGGGCGGCGACGGAGGCGCTTCGGGCCACATTCGGGCAGGAGCCGGTCTTCATGCGCAGCGGCGGCTCGATCCCGGTCGCCGAGATGTTCGAGCAGCAGCTGGGGCTGCCGGTCATCCTCGTCGGATTCACGAATCCCGACGACAACGCCCACGCCCCCAACGAATCCATGGTCCTCGCCAACTACGAGACGGGCATCCGGACGATCTGCCTGCTGTGGGACATGCTGGGGCGGGACGGGCTCGGGGAGTCCTCCGGGTAGCCGCCCGTGGCCGGCGACGGCCGGACGGTGCGCTCGAGGTCGAGATTGGGCCACGGTACCTTTGGGTGGGGTCGATTGGCCCACGGGGCGGGTGTCGCCGGAATTCGCGGTGCTACGATGCGGCGACGGATCCATTCGGGGAGGACCTTGAGCTCGTGACCACAGCGGCAAAGACAGAGGCGAACGCGCCCGCGGAGGCGGGGGCCCGCGCGTGGCGGCTGGAGAGCGACACCGGGAGCATGGCTCCGCGGTCGGCCCTCGACGTCCTGGTGGACCTGAACGACAAGGTCGTCAGTGGCCAGCTCGGCGAGTACCAGCCCGTGCCGCTCGGCTTCACCCCGCTCGACAAGACGATCGGCGCCGGCTTGCGCCCGGGCGAGCTCCTGCTCATCGGCGGCGCCCAGGGCACCGGCAAGACGACGATGGCCCTCCAGATGGCGCGAAACGTCGCGGCCTCGGGCCAGGCCAGCGTCCTCTACCTTTGCTTCGAGCACGACGAGCCGTACCTCCTGAACCGGCTCATCGCCCTCGAATCGGCGCTCGCCCACCTGCCCCAGAAGACCGGCGCGATCAAGATCCAGGACGTCCGCAAGGAGATCCTCGGGACGTGGTCGGGGGCCGGCGCCGAGGCGCCGAACCTGGCCAACAATCCGCGCCTCCGGCCATCGCTCGACCGGATTGCGCGCTACGGCCAGAACCTCTTCCTGCTCCGGGGCTCGGCCACCGCGAGCACTATCGACAACATCCGCAAGCTCGTCCAGCAGTACCGCGAGCTCGCCGGTGACCGGCGTCTCATGGTGATCGTGGACTACCTCCAGAAGGTCCCCCAGATCCCGGAGCCGGACACCGAGTCGGAGAAGGTGACCTTCGTCGTCAACGGCCTCAAGGACATCGCCCTGTCCGAGGAGGTCCCGATGATCGCGATCGTGGCCGCGGACAAGGAGGGCCTCAAGGCCGCCCGTCTCCGGAACTTCCACCTGCGCGGCTCGTCGGCCATCAACTACGAGGCCGACATCATCATGATCCTCAACGAGAAGTACCAGATCGTCGCCAAGGTCAACATCGAGTTCAACCCCTACCAGGCGCAGCGCTTCCGCGACTGGGTCATCCTCTCGGTCGAGAAGAACCGCGGCGGCCAGGACAACGTAGACCTCGAGTTCGAGAAGCACTTCGAGTACTCGTGCTTCGACCCGAACGGCCGGACGGTGCAGGAAAAGCTCATCGAGGAACGCCTCTACAACGACTAGCGCGGCGCCTTCACCGGCGCCGGCGTGCGTTGTCGGCTCCGCGCGCTCGCTCACGCACGTTTGAGTGCGCTCGCGATCGTGCTCGCCTCCGCCTTCGGCGGCGCGCAGTGCAGGCGCCACGCGGTCCTACCACCTCGCTCAGGTCCTCGGCCCCGCCTTGCGCTGACGACGGCTGGGCCGCCGCGCGGCTTCGCGCCGTCAGTGGGCTCGCTCGAGCTCCTCGAGGACGAAGCGGACCAGCTCGTTGGCTTCGCCGCGCGGCGGTGACTGCGCCCCCGACCTCGCGTCGAGCGCGGCGGCCACGACGGAAGGCCCCGGCACGTGCCGCAGCGCCCATCGGCCGGCGTCCACCTTGCTCGACCAGACACCCTCGATGCCGAAGCGGAGCGCTCGGCAGGCATTGAGGATGGCATCCCCGGTCGCGGCGGCGCCGTCGAGGTGCCACCGGACGGCGGCGGCCACCAACGGCAGGAGTCGATCCCGCGAGATGTCGCCGAAGACCTCGCGTGCCGGCGGGCCGACGATGGCCAGGCCATGCTGGCGGAGGATCGATCGGTCGATCGCGAACCAGTGCAGGTCGGCGACGTCGGGCGCCGCGTCCAGGCGCCAGCGGAGTCCTCGGCCCGAGTTGAGGTTGAGCTCGAACCCGGCCGCGACGTCGTTCGAGACAGCGGCCTCGCGGCGGTAGACGACGAGCTCGAGGCCCCGGGCGGGACAGGCGAACGCCTCGTGGCGCAGGGCGGCGACAAGCGCGTCCTTGTGGCGAGCGTCCAGGCTGCCGTCGACGACGATCGCCACGTCGAGATCGCTCCTCCGGCGATCGAAGCCGCCCAGGCCGACGGATCCGCCGGCGTAGACGCCCACGACTCGGGCACCGAGCCGGGACCCGGCCCGAGCTGCCAAGCTCGCGGAGGTAGCCGGCCACCGGCGGCTCCAGCGATCGGAGGTCCGTCACGCCACCAGTCTCGCAGAGCCATCGGCCGCGACTCGCGCTATCGTGGCTGGATGGAACGAGGGTCGGAGTTCCCCGACGTCATCGAAGTCGTCGTCGAGATTCCGCGCGGCAGCCGGAACAAGTACGAGTTTGACGAGGATGCCGGCGTCTTCCGCCTCGACCGGGTTCTGTCGTCGGCGGTCTACTACAACTTCGACTATGGCTTCATCGAGGGGACGCGGGCCGACGATGGCGACCACACGGATGCCCTCCTGATCATCGACGAGCCGACGTTCACCGGCTGCCACGTCTGGGCCCGCCCGATCGGGGTCCTCGAGATGCGTGACGAGAAGGGCGCCGACTACAAGATCCTGTGCGTCGCCGAGGGCGATCCCCACCAGGCCCACATCGAGCGACTCGAGCAGATGCGGCCCCACCGGCTCGTCGAGATCGAGCACTTCTTCAACACCTACAAGCTCCTCGAGGACAAGACGGTTGACGTCCTCGGCTGGCGCGACCGCGACCGGGCGCTCGAGATCCTCAGGGTCGATCACCATGCCTGGCTGCGGGAGCGCGGCGCGCGCGACTGAGGCGATGGCAACCCTGGACGGGCACCACGATCACCGGGGAGGGGAGCGCCAGGGCAGGGATCAGCCGCGAGCCGATGTGCCCCGGCTGTTTGTCGCCGTGCCGGTCCCGGTCGAGGTCGGTCGAGCCGTCGGGCGAGTCGTGGACGAGGCCCGCTCGGCTCTGGGCGACGACGGCCGTCGCATTCGCTGGGTCCAGCTCGACGGCCTCCACGTGACGCTCCGCTTCCTCGGACCGACGGCCCCCGACCGGGTCCCGCGGGTGGCCGAAGCGCTCGACCGGTCCGTCGCGGCCGAGCCACGGTTCGAGATTCGCCTGGCGGGCGCAGGCGCCTTCCCGAGCCCTGATCGGCCGCGGGCGCTGTGGCTCGGGATCCGTCGAGGCGCGGACGCCCTGGGCCGTCTCGCCGCCGCCCTGGAGAGCGAGCTCCGAGCCGAGGGCTGGGGCGTGGAATCGCGACCCTTTCGACCTCACCTGACGATCGCTCGGACCGATGGCGCCCGGGGTGCGGCCGCGGCGGCGACCGCGCTCGAGCGGGCCGCCACGGAGCTCGATGTGGCCTTCACCGCCACCGGGGTCGCGCTCTACCGGAGCCATCTCGGCTCCGGGCCGGCGAAGTACCAGATTCTCCACGACGCGCCGATCAGCTGAGGGGCGAGGCCGAGCCCGGCCCGAGATCCGCGGGCTCGCGAGATCCGCAGGCTCGGGAGGGCGACCCCTGCTAGGATTCGGGCATTCGATCGTCATCGGGGACCGACCGAAGGAGCCGTATCGAGCGTGACGGGCCCGCAACGTAGCCGCCTGGTTCTCGCCCTCGGGGCCCTCAACATCATCCTCGCGACGGTTGCGTTGGGTCTTGCCGGTTCCCTGTCTCCCTCCGACGAGTCCGCCCGCGCTTCGTCGAGCCCGTCGATCAGCCCGCCCCCGATCGCCGGTGGCTCGGCTGCGCCGAGTCACGGCCCAACGACATCGCAGGCGCCCGTCGCCGAGCCCACGACCGGGCCCGGTGAGACGCCGGGGGCGAGCGAGCCGGCCGGGCCGTCCGAAGGCCCAGGTCCGTCCGCGAGCCCCGGACCGATCGCCGTCGCCAGCGGACCGCCAGCAACCGATCGCCCCGCCGGCGGTCAGCCCACCCCTGCACCGTCCACGGCGGCCCCGCCGACCTCGGGCCCGCCAGCCTCTGTGCCGCCGGCCACCGGCCCGCCAGCCCCGCCGACCGCGGTGCCGACCTCGGGTCCGCCGGCTACAGCACCGCCAACCGCGGCGCCGAGCCCTGCGCCCGACGATGAAGGCCCCAGCGCCACCCGGGTGCAGCCGCCGTGCCCGGGGACCGTCGAGGGCGCGCCGGGCCTCTCGAAGGGCTCCGGCGACGCGACACGACCGTGTCGTGGCGGCGAGCACAATGGTGACCAGCCCGGCTCCGACGATCGAGGCCGCGGCGACGAGCGTGGCCGGAGCCGAGTCAATCCCTGTCGCGGGCGGCATCGACGCGACGTCGCGTAGGATCGGGGGCCATGGATCCAGCGAAGACGTGAGCGCGCATGCCTAGGATCGTCTGCCGCAGCTGCGGACGAGAGATCTACACGAGTGCCCCGATCGAGCAGCTCTTCGCCGACGAGCGGCGCTGTCCACGCTGCGGGGCCTCGCTGCAGGACGACCGGCGCGATCGCGAACGCCGGCTCAACGTTCGCCGCGTCAATCCCCCCGACGATCCCGGCCCGCCCGAGCCGAAGGAGCGCCGGATCGACGAGCGGCGCAAGGTCCGGCGCCGGCGCCATGACAGCGGCCCGACCGGGAAGGATGCGGGCTGGATCGAGTGACGACCGGCCCGCCGGGCAGGATCGCGTTCCTCGGCTTCGGGCTCATCGCCGGATCGATCGCCCGCGCCCTCGCCCACGCCTTCGCCGTGGAGCGCGACGCGGGCGCGCGTCCGATGCTCGTCGGCTGGAGCCCCTCGGGCACAGGCCCCGGGTTGGCGCTCCGGGACGGCGTCCTGGACGCGGCGCCGGCGGAGCCCGAGGCGTCCGTCGAGGGCGCTGACCTCGTGATCGTCGGTGCGCCGCCGAGGGACGCGATCGACCTCGTCGCAGCGCTCGGCGGCACGCTCGGCCGGGCCCTCGCGCCCGACGCCGTCGTGACCGATGTCGCGAGCACGAAGTCGGCCATCGTCGCCGCGGCAGATGCCGCAGGTCTCCGCTTCGTGGGTGGCCACCCGATGGCCGGTCGCGAGGTCAGTGGCTACGCCAACGCGGTGGCCGACCTGTTCGAGGGGCGGCCGTGGGTCCTCGTCCCGGGTGCGGCAGCCGACGAGGCCGCGATGGGGCGGGTCGCCTGGGTCGCCACAACCTGCGGGGCCCGACCGCTGACGATGGCGGCCGCGACCCACGACGCCGCGGCAGCCGGGATCAGCCACCTCCCGCTCGTGGTTTCCGCGGCGCTCGCCGAGACCGTCGCCGGCGCCGATCTCGAGCGTCCCGGTTGGCCGGCGGCCCGGAGCCTGGCCGCGTCGGGCTGGCGCGACATGACCAGGCTCGCCAAGGGCGACGTCCGGATGGGCGCCGGCATCATGGCCACGAACGCTGGCCCGATCGCCGCCGGCCTACGTGAGCTGCGAGACGTCCTGGACACCTGGATCGGAGACCTCGAGGGCGCCGGCTCGCCGGATCCATCGCGCCTCGAGGCCCGCCTCCGAGCTGTCCGCGACCGGCTCGACCGAAGCCCCGTCGACGAGCCATGAACGCAGCCGACGAGGAGGTCCTGGTCATCCCGCGCTCGGCCGTCATGGACGATCCGGGCTGGCACGGTGTCAGGACCGACGGCCTCGAGGCCTTCCCCGACCTGGTGGCTCGCGAAGGCCGCTTCGTACCGCGATCGCTGGCGGAGTCCGACCGCTCGACGAAGCAGGTCGTGCCGTACCTCGTCCTTCGCGACGGCTCCCGGACCTTCCTGATGCACCGAACCAGGGCCGGCGCGGACGCCCGCCTCCACGACCGCTGGTCGATCGGCGTCGGCGGGCACCTCAACCCCGGCGACGCTGACCTGGGAGCTGGCCTGCGTCGCGAGTGGCGCGAGGAGATCTACGCCCCGTTCACGCCCGAGTTCCGGCTCGTCGGCCTCCTCAACGACGACACGACCGAGGTCGGCTCGGTCCACCTCGGGGCGGTCTACGTTGCCGATGCGGCCGGACGCCCGGTACAGATTCGGGAGACCGCCAAGTTGAGCGGGGCGTTCGCCAGCCGCGACGAGGTCGTCGCCGTCATCGACCGGATGGAAACGTGGAGCCGGCTCGTCCACGAGCATCTCGATGCCGTCGGTCGGTCCATCTGAGACGCACTGACCCGGGTTCAGGCCTCACGCCCCGCGGCATTCGAGGCGACCGGTGCGATACTGGGCCATGGAGGCCGCCTCCATGACCGCCCGCAGCCCTCGCCGCTCCCGCCGCTCCCGCCGCCCGAGCCGCTCAATTCGGCTCTCGATCTTCCTCGCTGCCGTCGGCCTGCTCGCCGTCGTCGGGTCGATGCGCGCGGCCGGGTCGGAGGTCGTCATCCTGCCGACGACCGGCATCGTCGATGAGGGCATGTTCCATTACCTCAAGGAAGGGATCGCCCAGGCTGATCGTGACGGCGCGGCCGCCGTCGTCATCAAGCTGAACACGCCGGGCGGCTACCTGACCACGACGAACGACATCGTCGGGGTGATCCTGGAGGCGCCCCTGCCGGTCATCGTCTGGGTCGCCCCGGCCGGCGGCTACGCCGCGAGCGCAGGCACGTTCATCACCCTTGCCTCGCACGTGGCCGTCATGGCCCCCGGAACGAGGATCGGTGCCGCGTCCCCGGTGAGTGGCGAGGGCGGCGAGATCGAGGGCACCCTCGGGGACAAGGTCCGCAACGACGCGATCGCCGGCATCACGTCGATCGCCGAGGCACGGGGCCGGAACGTCGAGTGGGCGATCTCGACGGTGGCGGAGGCGCGGTCGTCGTCGGCCTCCGAGGCCGTGGCCCTCGGCGCCGTCGACGGGATGGCGGCGACAATCGAGGAGGTCCTCGCCCTGGCCGACGGCCGGACGGTCGAGGTCGCCGGACAAGAGGTCACCCTCGACCTGGCCGACGCGACGACGACCGAGCGGCCGATGAATCCATTCCTCGCCTTCATCCGCCTCCTGTCCGACCCGAACATCGCCTTCCTCCTGCTCAGCGTAGGCTCGGCCGGTCTGCTGGCCGAGGTCTGGAGCCCGAACTTCGTCACCGGGATCATCGGCGCCCTGGCGATCATCCTCGCCTTCATCGGCCTCGGGACCCTGCCGCTCAACGTCGGTGGACTCATCCTCATCGTCTTCGGCCTGGTCCTGTTCGGGCTGGAGATAACCGTGACGAGCCATGGCCTGCTGGGCTTCGGGGGCGTCGTTTGCCTGGCCCTCGGCGCCTCGGCCCTGTTCACCGCGCCCATTGACCCGTTCCAGCCGTTTGCCCAGGTCGCGCTCCCGGTCATCCTGACGGTGAGCATCACCTTCGGGGTGATCATGGTCCTCGTTGGCTGGGGGATCCTGCGCTCGCGAAGCGTCGCCGCCTCACCCGGGACGGCCGGGGCCCCGTTCGTCCTCGGCAGCCTGGGCAGCGTCCGCAGCCCGCTCGAGCCGGTCGGCTCGGTCTACGTCGCCGGCGAGGAGTGGAGCGCCAGGACGGCCGCCGAGGTCCGGCTCGAGCGAGGCACCACCGTCCGCGTCGTCGCCGTCGACGGCTTGACGCTCGTCGTCGAGCCCGACACGTCATCATCGGAAGCGACGTGATCCGGCCGTTCGGCCGGATCGGCGTCACCTGGAGGTCGAGGTCGTCATGGATACGCCGGTCCTAGTCGCCATCGTCGCCTTCGTGCTGGTCGTCGTGCTCGTCGTCCTGTACCTGTCTGTCCGGGTCGTCAACCAGTACGAGAAGATGGTCGTATTCCGCCTTGGCCGGACCAACGAATTGATGGTCCGCGAGCCGGGCTTGCGATTCCTCATCCCGATCGTCGACCGACCCGTCAAGGTCGACACGCGCGAGCAGTTCATCGAGGTCCCGAGCCAGACGACGATCACCCGGGACAACGCCCCGATCAACGTCGACTTCCTGATCTACTGGCGGATCGCCGACGCCCTCAAGAGCGTCATCAACGTCGCCAACTTCTCCGGCGCCCTCCAGGGCGTCGCGACGACGACCCTCCGAGCGGTCATCGGCGACATCCTCCTCGACGAGGTGCTCTCGAAGCGCGAGCAGATCAACGAGGTCCTGCGGGTCAAGCTCGATGAGGTCACAGAGCGCTGGGGCGGCAAGGTCACGACGGTCGAGATCCGCGAGATCACCCCGCCGCGCGACGTCCAGGACGCGATGAACCGGCAGCTCTCCGCCGAGCGGACGCGGCGCGCCGTGATCACCGAATCCGAGGGCACGCGCCAGGCGGCGATCAACGTGGCCGAGGGCCAGAAGCAGTCCGAGATCCTCAAGGCCGAGGGCGATCGCCAGGCCGCGATCCTCCGGGCCGAGGGATTCAGCGAGGCCCTGACCCGGATCTTCGGGGCGGCCAAGGGCATCGACCAGAAGACGATGGCCCTCCAGTACCTCGAGGCCCTCAAGGCCCTCGGCAACAGCCCCGCCACGAAGTTCGTCATCCCGACCGAGTTCACCCGGCTCGTCGAGCCGTTCACCGGATACGTCGAGCGCGGCATGGGCGGTCGCGAGGCGGCGTCCGGGGGCGGCCCGGCGGGCAGCGGCGGCGCGTGATCGACGATCGAGCCGATTGACCGCCGACCGAGCGGAGTGATCAACCGGCGGATCGCGAGACCGGCGAGGTGATCGCCGGGCGGATTGCCCGCCGGATGCTCGTCGCGCCGCGGACACGGCCGGAGGAGGCGTCGCTCGGCCCGGCCCTCGACCGGCTCGGCGGCGAGGTGACCCGGATCCGGTCGCGAGACGGCCTCCGGCTCTCGGCACGCTGGCTCGAGGCCGAGGCCGGCGATCCGGCCTGGAAGCCGGATCCGCACGAGGCGATCGTCCTGTTGCATGGCTACTCCGGCTCGGTCGCCCCGGACCTCGTGGAGTACGGGCCGGTCCTGCGGCGGGCGGCCGGGGTTCTGGCCCTCGACTTCCGCGGGCACGGGGCGTCCGATCCGGGCGACACGACGTTCGGGCTCCTCGAGGTGGACGACGTCGGGGGTGCCCTCGCCTGGCTCGGGGAGCGAGGCATCCGGCGGGTCGTCCTGGCCGGCACGTCGATGGGCGGGATCGTCGCGATCGCCGCGACCGTCGTCCTCGGGGACGGCCGGCTGGTCGGCGTCGACGCCGTTCCGGATGCCCCGCGCCTGACCTCGCCCGCACCCCGGCCGATGGTCGTCGGGATCGTCGCGGAATCGGTTCCGGCCGAGCTGCCGACGGTCGTCGCGAACCGGTTGCGCGGACCGGGACCGGTTCGACGCTGGCTCGCGCGACGGGCCTTCGCGATCGCCGCGACCCGCCTCGGGGCGGACCCGCGCGCCACCGAGCCGATCCGCGTCCTGCCGCTCCTCGAGGACCTCCCGGTCCTCCTCATCCACGGGGCGGCGGACACCACGGTGCCGCTCGACGAGGGGCGGCGGCTGGCGGCGGCTGCCGGCCCGGGCGGCGAGCACTGGATCGTCCCGGGTGCCGATCACTCGCTCGCTCGGCAGACGTCCCCGGGCGCCTGGGACGAGCGGGTCAGCACATTCCTGCGGCGGGCGTTCTCGGCCAGCCGGGATCGCGATCTCGCGCTCGGTATACTCGGCTCGCCAGCGGGGGAGCCGTCCGACGTCCGCGACGCCTCGCCGCAGCCGGAGGAG
>DASWGY010000117.1:0-12716 GCA_036393495.1 Candidatus Limnocylindrales bacterium | reverse complement strand
GCGGCGAGTCGAGGTCGGTCACAGCGGTTCCCCGGACGCCCGGTCATGGCGAGCCGGATCGGCCGGTCGCTCGGCCAGGCCGCCCTCGCCCCGCTCCACGCCGCTCTCGCTCCGCTCCACGGCGGCCGCCACGCCGTCCGCCCCGCCGGTCGAGCCCGGTCCCAGGCGCCGGCTCGCGCCCTCGGGGTCCGCCACCAACGCCGAGTCATCCGCCCCGGCGAGCTCGACCACGATGGCCCGCATCTCGGCGTGGTCCGTCCACGCCGCATGGGTCACGTTGGGCGGCCAGAGGACCGCCTCGCCCGCGGTCACTCGCCGCCGCTCGCCGCCCACCACCACCCAGCCGCCGCCCTCGATGACGCAGAACCAGGTCGTGTTGGGGTTGTCGTGGGGCGTGATCGCGCCGCCACGAGAGAACGCCAGCTCGGTGATGACCCCGCGACCGTCCGAGTGGATGACCTGGCCGGTCAGGCCGTGGGTGCCGGGCGGCCCCTCCGGACGCCGGTACCCGACCCCGAACCGGCGGACCTCGATCGGCATCGGGTCGTCGCCCTCGCGGCGGGGGCCGCGCTGCCCGGCCGTGACCCGCCGCGCGCCGTCAGCGCCGACGGCGGCGCGAGGACCGCGACCGGATCGTGGCCTCGGGCCGGGCGGCCTTGGCCCGGCTGAGGTATCGCTGCCGGGCGAGCTGCTGCTCGTAGGCCGCGAAGAGCGGCGGGTAGCGCAGGAACCGGACCCAGACCATCATCCCGAGGCCTCCGAGGAGGATGACGAGCTCGACGGCGAAGTCGAACAGGAACAGCGCGCCGATCGCCAGCAGGAAGAACGTGATCAGGCCCGTCCAGAGCAGCCACTCCCACATGTCGGTGTAGAGACGATGCCGGTGGAGCGCCCTGGTTCGGACGTTGTAGAGCACGACGAGGACGACGAGCAGGACCAGCGAGCCGATCCAGATCGCGTCGTACAGGTCCGGGAAGAGGTCTCGCGAGAACGGCAGCCAGAGGTATTCCCAGGGCGGGCGCGTCACGGTCCTTCGATCTCCCCATCGATGCCGGTCCGAGCCGTCGCAGTGCGACCCGGGACGAGCGTGGAGTATGCCATGACCCACGGGTATACTCGCCGCCCGAGACGCGCGACGGTCAGGCGGATGGAGGAACACGCTTGCGAGCCTTGCTGTCGGTCGCAACGCGCGACGGCATCACCTCCTTCGCCCGGGAGCTCCAGGCCCTCGGCATCGAGGTCTATGCCACCGACGGCACCCGCGACCACCTCGCGGCCGATGGAGTCGAGGTCGCGCCGGTCTCCGACCTGACCGGCATCCCGGCCCTGCTCGGCGGCCAGGTGAAGACGTTCCACCCGGGGGTCTACGCCGGCATCCTCGCCCGCCGCGACAAGCCCGAGCAGCTCGCCGAGCTGACCGACCAGGGCATCGGCACGATCGACCTCGTGGTGGTGAACGTGACGCCATTCGGGGCCGAGATCGGGCGCAGCCTCGTCGGGATCGAGCAGGCGATCGAGATGATCGACGTGGGTGGGGCGGCCCTCCTCGGGGCCGCGGCCAGGAATGCCGCCGGCGTTGCCGCCGTCAGCAGCCCCGAGCACTACCCACGCGTCCTCGCCGAGCTCCGGGAGCGCGGCCTCGTGAGCCCGGAGTTTCGGGCCCAGCTGGCGGCCGAGGCGTTCGGGACCGTCGCCGCCTACCACGCCGAGATCGCGGCCTACCTCAACCAGCTCTCGGGAACGCTCTTCCCGAAGCGGTTGGCGATGGTCCTCGAGAAGGTGACCGACCTCCGCTACGGCGAGAACCCCCACCAGCCGGCGGCGTTCTATCGCGAGACGACCCATCGATCGGGGACCCTGGCCGACAGCAGCCAGATCCACGGCGAGCGGCCGTCGTTCAACAACCTCCTCGATCTCGACGCCGCCTATCGGACCGCGCAGGACTTCACCGGGCCGACCGTCGCCATCGCCAAGCACACCGACCCGGTCGGGGTCGCCTCCGCCGACGAGCTCGTGGAGGCATACCGGAAGGCCCTCGAGACGGATCCGGTGGCGTCCTTCGGCGGGATCGTCGGCGTGAACCGGGAGATGGACGGGGCGACGGCACGGGCCATCGTGGCCAACTCGTACGAGGCCGTGGTGGCCCCCGGCTACGACGAGGCGGCCCTCGGGATCCTCGGCCACAAGGCCGGCCTCGAGGTCCTCGCCGTGCCGGCCAACCCGACCGACGGGATGCGCGATTACGGCATCGCCAACCTCGACTTCAAGCGGGTCGGCGGAGGACTGCTCGTCGAGACCCTCGACACCCTCGGCATCGACCGCGGCCAGCTCCAGGTCGTCACCAAGCGTCGGCCGACCCTGGAGGAGCTGACCGACCTCCTGTTCGCCTGGCGGACGGTCCGGCACGTTCGCTCGAATGCGATCGTCCTGGCCCGCAACGGCGCGACCGTCGGGATCGGGGCCGCCCAGGCCAGCCGCCAGGTCTCGGTCGAGATCGCCCTGCGCCGCGCCGGGGACCGGGCCCGCCTCAGCGTGATGGCCAGCGATGCCTACTTCCCGTTCCCCGACGGCATCCAGCTCGCCGCCCAGGCCGGGGTCACCGCGATCATCCAGCCGGGCGGCTCGATACGCGACGAGATGGCGACCGAGGTCGCCGATCGACACCATCTCGCCATGGTCTTCACAGGGCGGAGGCATTTCAGGCATTGATCGAGAAGAGGCTCGCTCAGCCGAGGTCGGCGCAAGGCGGTGGCGAGGACGCGAACGAGCGCACCCCAACGTGCGTGAGGGAGCGCCCGCAGCCGCCAACGCCGCGCCGGCCCGGATCAGCGAGCCAGAAGGAACTCTGATGGAAAAGCTGCTCGCGCTCGAGATGGTTCGGGTCACCGAGGCCGCCGCGATCGCCTCGGCCCGGCTCATGGGTCGCGGTGACCGGATGGAGGCCGACCACGTCGCGACGGAGGCGATGCGGGCCGCCATGGACGAGATCGACATGCACGGGACGATCGTCATCGGCGAAGGCGAGCGGGACAAGGCGCCGATGCTCTACATCGGCGAGCAGGTCGGCACGGCCGAGGACGGGGGCGGGGCCCCAAAGATCGACATCGCGGTCGATCCCCTCGAAGGCACCAACCTCGTCGCGACCGGGTCGGCGAACGCCATCACCGTCCTGGCCGCTTCGGAGCGCGGCGGGCTCGTCCACGCCCCGGATACCTACCTCGAGAAGCTGTGCGTCGGTCCGCTCGTCGCGGGACACGTCGACATCACCCTCAGCCCGACCGAGAACATCCATCGGATCGCCGAGGCACTCCGGCGCAAGCCGGGCGACATCACCGTCATCATCCTCGACCGGCCGCGTCACGAGGCCCTCATCGCCGAGGTCCGGGCGACCGGCGCCCGGATCAAGCTCATCACCGACGGCGACCTCTCGGCGGCGATCAGCTGCGCCGTCTCGGGGACCGGCGTGCATGCCGTGATGGGCCTGGGTGGCGCCCCGGAGGGTGTCATCACGGCGGCCGCGCTGCGCTGCCTGGGTGGCGAGATCCAGGCCCGCTTCCGCTACCGCAGCGACGAGGAACGGGAGCGGGGCGCCCGGATGGGCCACGGCGACGAATCACGCGTCTACCACACAGAGGACCTCGCCTCGGGCGACCACCTCGTCTTCGCCGCGACCGGCGTCACCAGCGGCGACCTTCTCGAGGGCGTTCGGTTCTTCGGCGGCGGGGCGAGGACCCACTCGCTGGTGATGGCCTACCAGACCAAGACCGTCCGATTCGTCGACACCGTCCACATGTTCGACCGGGAGCGCCCGCCAAGCGTCCGCCTGTGATGGCGGGTCGCGACCGCCGGATCGTGGCCTTCGGCAATGCCTCGCTCCTGCCCGGCTCGACCGACGGACCGCTCTTCAAGCACCTCCTCGACCTGACCGGCGAGGCCTATCCGCGGGTCTGCTTCATCGGCACGGCGAGCGGCGACGACGCGGGCTACATCGCGGCCTTCTACGGCTGGTTCGCCCGGCGTGCGCAGGCGACCCACCTGGGCCTGTTCGACCGGCGAGTCGGTGACATCGAGAGCTTCCTCCTCGAGCACGACCTGATCTTCGTCGGCGGCGGCAACACCGCGAACATGCTGGCCGTCTGGCGGCTCCACGGCGTCGACGCCGCCCTGCGCCGAGCGTGGGAGTCGGGCGTGGTCCTGGCCGGCCCTTCGGCCGGGGCGATCTGCTGGTTCGAGGCCGGCTCGACCGATTCCTTCGGCCCGGAGCTGGGACCGTTCGGCGACGGGCTGGGGTTCCTGCCCGGCAGCTTCTGCCCCCACTACGACAGCGAATCGAGCCGCCGGCCCCGCTACCACGAGCTCGTCGGGTCGGGCCAGCTGCTGGACGGCTACGCGGCCGATGACGGCGTCGGCCTGGTCTTCACCGGGACGGCGCTGGCCGAGGTCGTGGCCGCGCTGCCGGAATCGCGGGCCTTCCGCGTGGAACGTCGTCCGAACGGTATCGACGAGTCCTCGATCAAGCCGCGACTCCTGCGCAGCTAGGGACGGAGCTCCGCCCAGCCGCCGCCGGTTTGATCCCACTTCGCGATCGCGCGGACGGCGTCCGGCCCCTCGACGAGCTCGCGCCGGCGGCGGCTCCAGTCGACGCTGTGCCACCAGCCCGGCGGGACCAGGCCCGGGGCAAGGTCGGCCAGCGGCGCCAGGACGAAGAGCCGCTCCGCGGCGTCGCGATGGGGCACCACCAGCAGGTGCCCGGCCTTGCCTGGGTCGAGCGAGACGCCCTCCGGCGGGCGTTCGACCTCGATCGAAGAGCGGCCGAAGACGAGGAGGTCGAGATCGAGCTCGCGCGGGCCCCAGCGCTTCTGCCGCAGCCGCCCGAACGCCCGCTCGAGGGCCTTGAGGGCGACGAGGAGGGCGATCGCACCGCTCGCCGGGTCTGCCCCGGCCGGCACGTCCAGGGCCACGACCGCATTTCGGAAGTCAGGCTGGTCCTCGACACCCACCGGCCGCGTCGCGTAGAGCCGCGAGACACCCCGCAGCCGCGCGCCGGGGAGGGCCCCGAGGGCATGGACGGCTCCCGCGAGCGTCGCCGCCGGATCGCCCACATTCGCACCCAGGCCGACGTACGCCCGGACCCGTCGCATTGCCGCCTTCGCCTCCGTCGCGCAGACTCGCGGGGTGAACCGCGTCGTGGTCATCATCCTCCACGCCGTCCCGGCGCCGGGCGCCGGGCCGCTCGAGACCGCGTTCGCGACGGCTCGGGCCGAGAATGCCGCGCGCCACGCTCGCGGCTTCGAGGCGGCCGGGGCGGTCGCCCGGATCGTGGAGACCCGGCCCGCCGGTCCGCCGTTCGGGGCACGGCTGCGGCGCCTCGCGGCTCTCGATGCCGGCGCCGGCTTCGTGGTCCTGGGCTCGGGCAGCGTGCCCCTGGCCACGCCCGCTGACCGGCGCGCGTTCGTGGCCGCCGCGGCGGCCGATGGCCCGGCCCTGGCGAACAATCGCTACTCGGCTGACATCCTCGCGATCCCGTCGCGCGTCGCGCTGGCCGAGCTGCCGGACGTCGCCGCCGACAACGGCCTCCCACGCTGGCTGGCCGAGCGCGGCCACGAGGTCCGCGATCTGGCGTCCCGCTGGCGCCTCCAGGTCGACCTCGATACGCCGCTCGATGTCCTGGTCGCGGGACGGGCCGGCCGGGCCGACCCGGCCTTCGGGCGGGTCAGGGACACGATCGATCGGCTCCGAGCCGTCGCCCGCGATCCCCGGGCCGAGCTCCTCGTCGCCGGCCGGACCTCGGCGGCGACGCTCGCCTGGCTCGAGGCCTCGACCGCGGGCCGGACCCGGGCCCTGGTCGAGGAGCGTGGGCTGCGGACCGCGGTGGCCGGCCAGCGCCCGGCCCGCTCGACGCTCGGGCTGATCCTGGACCGCGATGGCCCCGCAGCCCTCGGCCGGGACCTGGCCGAGCTGGCCGATGCGGCAATCCTCGATTCGCGGGTCCTCCTCGCCCACCGGTCGGGGAGCGACGAACGCGGCTGGCCACCGGCCGAAGATCGGTTCGCGAGCGACCTCCTGGCCCCGGAAGCGGTCGCCGATCCGTGGCTGCGGTCGCTGACCCAGGCGGCCGTCGACGCCCCGATCCCGGTCCTCCTCGGCGGTCACACGCTGGTCGGGCCGGGGCTGCGGCTGGTTCTCGGCGGCCGCGCCAGGTGACGGACCGCGTCATCGTCGGCCTGCGCCGGCCGCCGGGACTCGGGACGGACGCGGACCCGGGCCATGAGCCGGAGCTGTTGGCCCAGATCCTTGCCGAGATTCGGGCGAGCGGGCCGCTGACCTTCGCCCGCTTCATGGACCTGGCGCTCTACGACCCCGAGCTCGGCTACTACGCGACCGGACGGCGCGGCCCGGGCCGCGGCGGCGATTTCCTGACCGCCCCCGAATCGCACCCGATCTTCGGCTGGGCGGTCGCACGCCAGCTCCACGAGGCCTGGGAGCGGCTGGGGCGACCGGCGGCATTCACGATTCGCGAGCTGGGAGCGGGGACCGGCGCCCTCGCAGCCGGGATCGTCGAGGGGCTGGCACGGGCCGGCTCGCCGCTCCGCGAGGTCCTTCGCTATCGGATCGCCGAGCGCTCGGCGGCCCGGCTGGAACAGGTCGTCGAGCGCCTCGGGGCCGCCGGCGCGGCCGAGGTCCTGGAGCCCGACGACGGGGCGCCGATCGTCGGCGTCGTCCTGGCCAACGAGGTGCTCGATGCCCTGCCGGTGCACCGCGTGGAGGCCGCGCCCGGCGGCGAGCTCCGGGAGCTGTTCGTCGGCCTCGATGCCGCCGGCGCCCTGACGACGGTCATCGAACCGCCGTCGACCCCGCGGCTGGCCGAACGACTCGACGCGGAGGGTGTCACCCTGGCCCCGGGCCAGCGGGCCGAGATCTGCCTCGAGATCGAGGCCTGGGTCGCCACGGCCGCGGCCGGGCTGCGAGACGGGCTCCTCGTCCTCGTCGACTACGGGCACCCGGCGGCGGCCCTCTACGATCCAGCGCGCGGCAGCCTGCTCCGGGCCTACGTCGGACACCGGGTCCACGACGACCCGTTCGTCAACGTCGGCCGCCAGGACCTCACCGCCCACGTCGACCTGTCGGCCGTGGAGCGGGCGGCAGTGGCGGCAGGCCTGGACCACCTCGGCACGACGACCCAGGCGGCCTTCCTGGCGGGCCTCGGCGCGGGTGAGCTCCTCGCCACGTTCCAGCAGCGGCCGTCGACCACGATTGAGGGCTACCTGGAGGCCCGCTCCGCCCTCATCCGGATGCTGGACCCGACCGCCAGCGGCCGCTTCGCCGTCCTCGCCTTCGGCCGCGGCCTGGCCCCGGGGCCGCCCCTCGCCGGGTTGGCCTATCGGCTGCCGGGAGGATCGGCTAGGTAACCTTACCTATTGCGACCGCCCACCCCGAATCGCCACCCTCCCCGAGGGGAGGACTCCCGCCGGGGGGCGGCTCGCGATCCTGCACGCGCGCTCGGCGCGAACCGCCCCCCGACCCGCTCCGCCCCGCTCCTCCACCGCCGGCGTCCGGGGGCGCCGGTGCCCCGGAGGCGTCGGCCGAGGACCCGTCACCAGACCCGCCGCGAGGCCCTTCGGGCCGCCTTCCCGGGCGTCCTGTGAGCCGACCCGGCGACCTCCTCCGCGGTCCGCCGCTGCTAGAATGCCCGCGGGCGACGGCCGTGTTGAGACGGCTCGTTTCGACTGCCTCCCAAGGAGGCGTCCCGCCCAGGACGTGGCCTTCAATTGCGAACGTCGCCGGTCCGCGGCGCCGTTCGGAGCGAGGATCAGTTGACCGGGATCTGGTACATCGTCGGGTTCGCCTTCGCCGCCGGGTCATTCACCTTCGTGACCTTCGGCGCCGCTTGGCTGATCTCCCACCGCAACCGGGGCGATGCACACAAGGGCCTGCCCTACGAGTCCGGCATCGACACCTACGGCGACACCCACGGCCGGTTCGGGCTGAGCTTCTACATCTACGCCCTGCTCTTCGTCGCCTTCGACATCGAGGTCGTGTTCATCTACCTCTGGGCGGTCGTCTTCCAGGACATCCTCCTGGGTGGCTTCATCAGCATGCTCATCTTCGTGGCCATCCTCCTCCTGGGCCTCGCCTACGCCTGGCGAAAGGGGGTCCTCAATTGGCGATGACCCCGGACCGGGCCGGGGGCCCTGGGGCGGTGCCCGACGCCCGACAGAATCAGCCCACCGGGAGCCCGGCCGAGTCGTCGGCACCAACCAGGGCCCTCGTGGTCCCCGGCGCGACCGCCGTCGCGACGCCGATCGTCGTCCGCAACGAGCTCTGGTCGGCCGCCGACCCGGCCGCCTATGACGGGGGCCGCCCGTCCGACATCACCCACCTCGCCGAGGTCGAAGCGAGCGGCATCGCGGCCCGCGACGACGCCCGCTGGTCGGGCGTCCTCGAGGTCATCCCGACCAAGGCCGACTACGTCCTCGATCTCCTCCGGGCGAACAGCCTCTGGCCGCTCCTGTCGGGGCTCGCCTGTTGCGCCTTCGAGATGATGTCGAGCGCGACCAGCAAGAACGACATGGACCGGTTCGGGATGTTCCCCTTCCGGGCCTCGCCCCGCCAGGCGGACGTGCTCATCGTCGCCGGCACCCTGACGACGAAGATGGCCGGCCCGCTCGTCCGGATCTGGGAGCAGATGCCGGAGCCGAAGTGGTGCGTGGCGATGGGCGACTGCACCTGCTCCGGCGGGCGCTACAAGCGAAGCTACAGCACGGTCGAGGGCATCGATCGGGTGATGCCGGTGGACGTCTACGTGCCCGGCTGTCCGCCCCGCCCGGAGGGCCTGATCTACGGGATGATGAAGCTCCAGCAGCTCGTCAAGGATCGCCGCGGCCACTGGCCCGAGCGGGCTGTCGGCCCGACCGTCCCCGAGGGCGTCTGAGCCCGTGGATCGAGCCCTGAAGGCCCGCCTCGAAGAGCGCTTCGGCGGCGCGCTCAGCGGGCCCCTCCGCCAGCGCCACGACGAGACCGAGATCCGGATCGAGCCCAAGGACGTGCCGGACGTGTTGCGGGCGCTGTATGACGAGCCGGCCTTCGGCTTCCGGCTCCTCGCGGACCTCGCCGGCGTGGACACGGGCGACTCGATGCAGATCGTGTACCACCTCTGGAGCGAGACGTCGCCGGACTGGCTCCGCGTGATCGCCGTCGGCCTGGACCGGGACGCCCCGCGAGCCCCGTCGATCGTCTCGCTGTGGCCGGGCGCGGAGTGGCTCGAGCGCGAGGCCTACGACATGTTCGGCATCGTCTTCGAAGGCAACCGCGACCTCCGCAGGATCTTCATGCCGCCCGACTACAAGTCCTTCCCCCTGCGGAAGGACTTCTACCTGCCCGACGACGCCGCCCGCTCGCCCGGGGCCGGCGTCCGGCCGATGGAAGCCACCCATGCCCCCCGCAACGCACCGGCCGGCACCGTCCGCCGCGTCGGGAGCTGAGGCCAGCCGGGATGACCGTCGACCACCGCCAGCCCTCCGCCGACGATCCCCGGGTCCTGCTCGACGAGCAGATCGGGATCTTCGAGCCCGTTCCGCCGTACCCGCCCCGGACGGAGCGCGAGGCGGAGTTCTACACCCTCGCTGACGGCGAGCTGCTCATCAACATCGGTCCCCATCACCCGGCCACGCACGGCGTCATGCGGGTCGTGATGAAGCTCAGCGGCGAGACCGTCGTGGACCTCGACCCGGTCCTGGGCTACCTCCATCGGGGCGTCGAGAAGCTGTGCGAGAACGCGGACCTCCACCAGACGATCGCCTACCTCGATCCGCTCGAATACGTCAGCTCGCTGTTCTGCGAGTGGCCTGCGGTCATCGCCTATGAGAAGCTCCTCGACGTAGAGGTCCCCCGCCGGGCCGAGTACATCCGCGTCCTGACCGGCGAGCTGAACCGGGTCTCGAGCCACCTCCTGGCGATGGGCTTCCACGCCCTCGATCTCGGCGGCCTGACCCCGATCCTCTACAGCTTCATCGAGCGCGACGAGATCGTTGAGATGCTGGCCTCGATCACCGGCCAGCGAATGCTCTTCAACTACTTCCGGGTCGGCGGGGTCAACGGCGATCTCAACCATGAGTTCATGAGCCGCCTCGGCGACTGGATGAGCCGGGCGACCGAGCAGATCGAGGCCAACGTCGGGCTCCTCAACGAGAACGAGATCTTCGTCCGTCGCAATCGAGACATCGGGGTCATGGACCCCGAGCTGGCGATCAAGATGTGCTGGACGGGACCGAACCTGCGGGCCTCCGGCGTGCCCTTCGACATCCGCCGAGCCCACCCCTACTCGGTCTACCCGGAGCTCGAGTTCGACATCCCGACGCGGCAGGAGGGCGATTCGCTGGCCCGCTACCTGCTTCGTATCGACGAGGTCAAGCAGAGCCTCCGTATCATCGATCAGTGCCTCCACCAGATGCCCGACGGCCCGGTGATGGCCATGCTGCCGCGACTCCTCCGACCTCGGCCCGGCCGCGCCTTCGCGGCCGTCGAGGGCCCCCGCGGCGAGTACGCCATCTACGCCGTCAGCGACGGCACGGACCAGCCATTCCGGTTCCGGATCCACGACCCGAGCTTCCTGCACCTGCAGAGCTTCAGCCGCCTCGTCCCCGGCAAGCTCATCGCCGACTGGATGACGATCAACGCCTCCCTCGACCCGATCATGGGGGGGATCGATAAGTGACGTCGACGGGCGTCGGTCCGCAGAGGCACTCGAAGTGACGGCACTGGCCCGCACCTGGGGGCGGCTCACGTTGCCGGGCAAGGTCGTGTTCACGGTCGTGCCCGTGCTCGCGGTCCTGACGGCCGGCCTCATCGCGGTCATCGCCCTCTTCGGTGGCGCGGTCGTGGACATCCTGAACGCCAACCTGGGCATCGTCCGGTTCGTCGCCGCGGCGACGATCATCCTCGTCATCACGATCCCGATCGCGTTCCTGAACATCTATCTTGAGATGAAGGTGATCGCCCTCATGAACCTCCGGGTCGGGCCGGATCGGGTCGGTCCCTGGGGCACGGCGCTCTCGGTCGTCCACGGCCTCAAGGTCCTGATGAAGGAGGACTTCACCCCGACCGGCGCGGATTCCGTCGTCTTCACCTGGGCGCCGGTCGTGACCTACGCGGCGGCCGTCCTGACCATCGTCGTCTTGCCCTTCGCCCCCGGCCTGTACGGCCAGGACTTCAACATCGGCCTGCTGTACTTCTTCGCGATGGGCGGCCTGGGGGTCGTCGGCCTGCTCATGGGCGGCTGGGCGAGCTTCAACAAGTACTCGCTCCTGGGCGGCCTCCGGTCGGCGGCCCAGATCATCAGCTACGAGATCCCGCTGACCCTGTCGGTCGTCGGCCTCCTGATCCTGGCCGGCACGATGAGCCTGAACCAGATCGTCATCCAGCAGGACGGCGGGCTCGCCAACTGGTACGTCTTCCGTCAGCCGCTGGCCTTCGTGGTCTTCTTCATCGCCGCGACGGCCGAGGCCAACCGGACGCCGTTCGACCTCACCGAGGCCGATTCGGAGATCGTGGCCGGCTTCGCCACCGAGTACTCGGGGATGCGCTTCGGCTTCTTCTTCTTCGCCGAGTACGTGAACGTCTTCATCCTGTCGGCCCTGACGGTGGTCCTCTTCCTCGGCGGCTGGAATGCGCCGATGGAGATCGACCCCGTCCTGACGGCGATCGGCGGCATCCTGCCCGGTCTCGGGATCACCACGCCGGTGACGATCGCCCTCGACCCGGGGGCCCTGGGGCTGCCGCTCCTCTTCCTGCTCCTCCTCGTGCCCCCTGTCGGCACGCTCCTGTTCGCGGCGCCGTTCTTCCTGCTGCGAAGCTCGATGCGCTGGTGGGTCGCCCTGATCATCGGCTTCCTCCTCTTCAACGTCGTCGCCGGCGGGCTGGTCATGGCCTGGGCCTACGTGAGCTTCGAATGGGTGGCCGGCCTGCTGTGGTTCCTCGGCAAGACCTTCTTCTTCGTCTTCGTCTTCGTCTGGATGCGCGGCACGCTGCCCCGCGTCCGGATCGATCAGCTGATGGGCTTCGCCTGGAAGTGGCTCCTCCCGGCGGCCCTCCTCAACCTGTTCGTGACGGCCCTCGCGGTCGTCGTGATCCGATCATGAGGCGGACCCGATGAGCCTGATCCCGGGCCTCGGCATCGCCCGCGGCATGGCCCTGACCCTGCGCCGCTTCTTCGAGCCGAAGGCCACGATCCGCTACCCGGAGCAGAAGGCCGACGTCCCGCCGAAGTTCCGGGGCCGGCTCCAGCTGCTGTACGACGAGTACGGCACGCTCAAGTGCGAGACCTGCTTCCAGTGCGCCCAGGCCTGTCCGATCGAGTGCATCGATATGGGCGGCCTCGACACGAAGGGCCGCTTCCACGTCCACTGGGGCGCCTCCGAGACGTACGGCGAGCGGCGCGAAGAATCGGCCCTCAGGCGCTCGGGCCGGCCCGTCCCCGATCCGGCCTACACCCACTTCGAGGGCCTCGATGTCCGGGCCCTCGACGAGATCCTGGCGGTTCACGACCACGACCCGGCCCAGATGCTCGAGATCCTCGAGGCGACCCAGGCCGCCTACGGCTACCTGCCCGTGGCGGCCCTCAAGCGGATCAGCCAGGTCACTGGAGCGTGGTACGCCATGATCTACGGCACCGCTTCGTACTACCGCCACCTGCGCTTCGAGCCGCCGGGGAGCGCCGA
>DASWGY010000116.1:0-5270 GCA_036393495.1 Candidatus Limnocylindrales bacterium | reverse complement strand
GGATTGCTGACTCGACGTTGCGCGGTGCCGGCGAAGGAGATGGGCCGGGGTTCAGCCGCGGGCGCGCTCGTTGCGGGTCGCGGCCTCGGCGACCTGGCGGATGCGCGCGGCGCGAGTCTCGGGGCGTATCGCGACGGCGATCCAACCGAGGAGCATCTTCCGGGCCGAGGGTGGGAACGCCGCGAAATTCGATGCCGCCGGGGGATGCGCCTCGAGGGCCGCGGCGAGATCGCCGGGGACTTCCAGCCGCTCGACGCTGTCGAGGATCTCCCACGACCCATTGGCCTTCGCCCGTTCGATCGCGGCGAGGCCGGCCGGGGCCATCCGCCCCCCGGCGATTAGCCGCTCGACCCGGGCTTTGTTCGTGGCGGCCCACACGCTGCGGCCCTTCCGGGGGGCGAAGTATTGCTTGCCGCGGTCGTCGTCCACCCGGCCTGTGGTGCTGTCGACCCAGCCGAAGCAAAGCGCCTCCTCGACCGCCGCCTCGTAGTCCAGCCCGACGCGACCGGAGCGCGCCCGCCGCGTCACCAGCCAGGCCCCGGTCGCCGTCGCGTGGTTGGCCTCGAGCCAGGCCCGCCACGCTGCGCGGTCGTCGGTCTCGACCCTTGGTGCGTCGTCGAGTGCGGACACGGCAGCCCCGTTCTCAGCCGGCCATCAGGTCGCGGAGGTCGACCCGGCCGTCATGGGTGTAGACGTTGAAGCCGTCGTCCCGCAGGAAGCCAACGAGGGTGACCCCCACTCGATCGGCAAGGCGGATCGCCAGGGCCGAGGGCGCGGACACGGCGCAGACGATCGGGATCCCGGCGACCGCCGCCTTCTGCACGATCTCGAAGGAAACCCGCCCCGAGACGACCAGGATCCGGTCCCACAGCGGCAGCTCACGGGCCAGGACGCGCGACCCGATGAGCTTGTCAAGGGCGTTGTGGCGGCCGACGTCCTCGTGGATCGCCACCAGCCGCCCATCGGCCTCGAACAAACCCGCGGCGTGGAGCCCGCCGGTTCGCTCGAAGGCGGCCTGCGCCTCGCGCAGCCGATCGGGCAGCGAAAGGATCACGGCCCGGGGCACGACCGGCAGCCCCTTCGGCAGGGGCTCACATCGCACGGCCACCTCTTCGATCGAGGCCTTGCCGCAGATCCCGCACGAGGCCGTGGCGACGAAATGCCGTTCGGCGACGCGGGAGATGTCGAGCTTCCGGGCGAGCCGGACGAGGACGGCATCGTCGGGCTCGGCCATGAACCCCGGGTCGCCGACATCGACCCCCACGACCTCGTTGTCCTCGAGCAGGCCCTCGGTCGTGAGGAAGCCGACTGCGAGCTCCTTCTCGTGGCCCGGAGTCCGCATCGTGACGGCGACGTTCACGGGAGCCTGACGCGGCCCGACCGCCCGGATCTCGAGCGGTTCCTCGCCGACCACGAGGTCGTCGCGCAGCTCGAGATCGCGACCGCGGACGGCCACGACCTTGGTGCTCGTGACGTGGCGGATGGGCAGGGCCGGATCCATGGGCGTGGTCACCCGCCGAGTGTAGTCTGGCCCCATGCGAGAGCCCATGCTGACCGGCCCCGAGCACGCCTTCGTGGCGCAGGCCCGGCGGGCGGTCCTGGCAACGCTCCGCCCGGATGGCGAACCGCGGCTCGTCCCGGTCTGCTTCGTCCTGACCGACGAGCCCGATGACCTCGGTCGGCCGGTCATCTACTCGCCGATCGACGAGAAACCCAAGGCCTCGGCCGACCCGCGACGCCTGGCCCGAGTCCAGGACCTGCTCGTCCTCCCGGCCGTGACCCTCCTCCTCGATCGCTGGTCGGAGGAGTGGGCCCACCTCGCCTGGATCCGCCTGACCGGCCGGGGCGTGCTGCTGGAACCGGAGCCGCGGGAGCAGGCCGACCACGCAGCGGCGATCACCGCGCTCCGGGCGAAGTACCCGCAGTACGCGACCCATGACCTCGAGCACCGCCCGATCATCCGGATCTCGATCGACCGGGTCCAACGCTGGGGCGACGTGACCCCTGACGCCGAGCCGGCCTGACACCGGACGCCGAGCCTCGACCGCTACTCCTCGGCCTGGCCCCCGACCCGGCGCTCGAGGTGGAGCGCCCGCGGGATCGGGCGGAGGCAATGAGTGGAGCTCATCGCCTCGGCGTAGGCACCGGTGCCGAGGATCGCCACGAAGTCGCCCTCAGCGACCGGAGGGAACGGGTAGGCCTCGGCGAAGAGGTCGTGGCCCTCGTTGATGTGGCCGGCGACCTCGACCGTCCAGGTCCGTTCGGCGAGCGGGTCGCGGCAGGGCACGATCTCCTTGAGGAAGCCGTAGACGAAGTAGCCACAGTCGATGTTCCAGCCGGCATCGAGGCCGACGAACCGGGCGCCGCCGCGGTCCTCGACGCTGACGACCTCGGCCATGAGGATCCCGGCGTCCTTCGCCAGGTGGTCGCCCGGCTCGCACGCCACGGTCACCCCGAGTGGCGCCAGGTGCCGGGCGAGGACGGCGGCGTAGGCATCGAGGTCGACGGGAACCTCGTGCGCTCGCCCCGGACCCCCGAGCCCACCCCCGACGTTGACCTCGGTGATGGGGCAGCCGCGATCGATCAGGTGGCGCGTCATCCCGGTCGCCGCCTCGAGCGCGCCCTCGAACGCCGCGAGGCCCTCGGTCAGCCAGCCGGAGCCGGCGTGGAAATGGACCGTGTCGATCGTGAGGCGGTGGCGGACGGCGGCGTCGACCGCCTCGTCGAGGCGATCCTCGTAGATCCCGAACTTCGTCGGCCGGCTGCCCGAGTACTCGAGGCCGGCGTGGTAGCCGGCGCCGCGGGCCGGGTTCACCCGGAGCCCGATCGTCCGGCCGGGCGCCCGCCGCCCGACCCGCTCGATCTGGCTGATCCCGTCGAGGTTCAGGTGGAGGCCCTCGGCAGCGAGGATCACGTCGAGATCGCGCTCCGAGAGGTTCGTGCCGGTGTAGCTGATCTCGCTCCCCACGAATCCGCATTCGAGGGCCCGGGTCACCTCGCCCGGGGAGCAGGCATCGATGCCCACGCTCTCCGGCGCGCCCGGCGGACCGAGCCCGCGGAAGACGGCGAGGACCTCGGGCGAGGGGTTGGCCTTCATCGCGAAACGCAGGCGGAACGGAATCGAGGCCCCGGCCAACGCTGCCTGGAACCGGCGGGCGTTCTCGCGATACCGCTCGAGGTCATAGACGAAGAGCGGCGTGCCGTGCTCCCGGGCAAGCGCTTCGGCATCGCGACCGGCGATCTGGAGGCGATCCCCGCCGACCTCGAGGCCGGGGCGGATCCACCAGCCCGGGGCCACCGTCGAGGAGGCGAGCGTCCGCTCCGGCGTCGAGCGCGGGGTCGCGAAGCCCGCCTCCGGGGTTGGCGTCACGGTCGGCTCGGGCGACGGCTCCAGGATCGAGGTCACCGACCACGCCGTCCGATGCGGCCGAGGTGCGTGTCCTGGAACGCCGTCGGGTACTTCAGGCCGTAGCCGAGCGCTCGGTCGATCCCGACGTGCCCCAGCAGGACGGTCCCGACGAGGATCAGCCCGCCCGACTGGGCGATGAGGGCGATGAGCAGGACGAGCCCGGCCGTGGCCCAGTTGTGGGCGGTGTTGTAGAGGACCGCTCCGACATGCGGCCCCCGCAGATACCCGAGCATCGACAGGTCGGGCAGAAGCAGGCCAACGAGCAGCAGCGGGAGCGGCTGCTCGAGGAGGATCCAGATCACCAATGCCCAGGCGAAGGCCACGACCCCCTCGGCCCGGAGCCAGCGCCGGACCCAGGGGGTGGTCTCCTCGAGGTGGACGTGCTCGGGTGACGCGTCGGGTCGCACGCCAGATGACGCGCCCGGTGGCGCGCCGGATCGCGCGCCCGGAGCCGGCTCGGGTTCCATCGCGATCAGGAGGCCGCGCGACGAGCGGAGGGGGTCCAGCGGTCGGGGCCGTCCTCGACATCGACCGCGAGCGCCTCGAGAAGGTGCCGCGAGGCGTGGGCGATCTCGTCGATGGCCGCCTCGAAGGCGGCCTGGTTCCGGGCCGAGGGCGCCCGGTAGCCGCTCACTTTCCGGACGAACTGGCGGGCCGCGGCCTCGATCTCGCCGGTCGTCGCGGCCGACTCCGGCCGCCGCAGGGTCTTGATGCTTCGACACATGCGGGTACGGTACGGCCGATGGCTCCGCTCCGCCACGCCACGCCGCCGGTCCGCTGGTGGTTCCGGCGGCTCTCGCTCGCGATCCTGCTCGGCCTGCTCATCGCCGCCGGGATCGATCTTGCCCGTGGCGGCGTGACGGCGATCTGGCTGCGGTACGCGGGAGTCGCCGCCTACCTTGGCCAGGGCGAGCGGATCGAGATCCGGCCCGGTCACGCCCTGTACCTCGATTGCCGCGGAACCGGCTCGCCGACCGTCGTGCTGGAGGCCGGGATGGGCTCGGACAGCGCCACCTGGGTCGCGGTCCATGACGAGCTGGCCCGATTCACTCGAACCTGCAGCTACGACCGGACCGGTCGTGGCCGGAGCGACGGTGGCTCGGCCGGCGACCTGGTCGGGATGTCGAACGAGCTGGCGGCGCTCCTCGCCACGGCCGGGGAGTCGGGGCCGTTCGTGGTCGTCGGGCACTCCCTCGGCTCGGTCATCGGGCGCGTCCATGCGACCCTCCACCCGGACGACGTCGCCGGCCTCGTCCTCGTCGATGGCTTCGACCCGGACATCTTCGACGACCGGGTCGTGCCCCTCCTCGGGCCGCTTCGCGACCAGTACGTCGGGCAGACCGCCGGTCTGTGGCAACTCGTCGGCTCGGTCGAATCGATCGACGTCGAGCCCTCGAAAGCGCAGCTGGCGGCCGCCGATGTCGGGGTGATCCCGATCGAGGCGATCATCGCCCCGCGGATCGACGCCCGACTGGAC
This sequence comes from Candidatus Limnocylindrales bacterium, assembly GCA_036393495.1. GTDB lineage: Bacteria > Chloroflexota > Limnocylindria > Limnocylindrales > CSP1-4 > UBA5189. The sequence continues at coordinate 384 of DASWGY010000116.1, read as the reverse complement.
GGCGCCAAGAATGACGCGATCCAGGCCGCCATCGAGTCCGGCTACGCGGCCCTGTCCAGCGGCCCGGTGACGCTGACGCGGGCCTGGGGCTCCAGCCACATGGTCCAGTTCGACCGGCCCGACGTCGTCGTCGACGTGGTGCGACGGATCGTCCTGGCCATCCGCGACTGAGCCAGTCGGCCCTGTCGCAACGCGCGTCCGCGACTATCCTCCGAACGTGGAGCGCTGGAAGACGATCGTCGAGCCGTTCCGGATCCATTCCGTCGAGCCGGTCCGGATGACGACCGTCGCGGAGCGGGCCGTCGCCCTCGAGGCGGCCGGGTACAACCTCTTCAACCTCCACGCCGACGACGTCCTCATCGACCTCCTGACCGATTCGGGGAC
>DASWGY010000115.1:0-3446 GCA_036393495.1 Candidatus Limnocylindrales bacterium | reverse complement strand
TCGCCGTCCTGGAACGCGCCTTCGAGCGGGCGCTCGATCGGGCGCCCGGGGGCTGAGGGCCGCTCCCGCGGCTGGGTCCGCCGATCGGCGGACCGGATCGACGCTCCGCGCGCTCGGTTTCCCTCAGGTACGAATCCACGTGGTCCGGGATCGCCGATCTGGGCCGCGAGGCCAGAGATCGCCCTCAGGCACCACCGGTGTTCATGCCAGAGGGGAATCGGCCGTCACGGAGCCTCCCGTACCACACCCATTCGTGGCTGGTGATTGACAGCCGGCTGTGGGCAGTCTCACCGGCGACGCCGCGTAGACTTGCGGTGCGTCACCTCGAAATGGCCGAGGCGGCGCGGCCGGCACCACCTCGATCTGCCGACACGGCCGGGCGCGCCGGCACGGCGCGGCCGGCGCGACGGCAAAGGTGCCGCGCTCCGCAGCCCAGCTTCCAGGAGGCCCCACGAGATGCGCATCGGGTTCATCGGCCTCGGCCGGATGGGCGGCAACATGGTCCGCCGGCTGCTCCGTGACGGCCACGAGATCGTGGCCTACAACCGGAGCCCAGAGAAGACCCGCGAGATCGCGACCGAGGGCGCGGATCCGGCCTTCTCGATCGAGGAGCTCGTCGCTAAGCTCGAGAAGCCGCGGGTCGCCTGGATCATGGTCCCCGCCGGCGACGCGACCGAGGCCCAGATCCGGGAGCTCATGGAGCACCTCGAGCCCGGCGACACGATCGTGGACGGCGGCAACACGAACTTCCACGACGACGTCCGCCGTCACGCCGAGCTTGCCCAGCAGGGCATCCAGTATGTCGATGCCGGCGTGTCGGGCGGGATCTGGGGCCTCGCCAACGGCTTCTGCCTGATGGTCGGCGGCGAGCCCGCCGCCGTGACCCCCCTCGAGCCCGTGTTCCACACCCTCGCGCCCGAAGGAGGCTACGTGCACGCGGGCGGACCCGGCGCGGGCCACTACGTGAAGATGATCCACAACGGGATCGAGTACGGGATGATGCAGGCCTACGCCGAGGGCTTCGAGATTCTCCACGCCTCGGACTACGACCTCGACCTCGCCGCGATCGCCGACAACTGGATGCACGGCTCGGTCGTCCGGTCATGGCTGCTGGAGCTGCTCGGCCTGGCCTACAAGGGCCAGGGCCAGGACCTCGAGCATCTCAAGGGCTGGGTGGCGGATTCCGGGGAGGGCCGCTGGACGGTCCAGGAGGCGATCGACCGCGACGTCCCGGCGCCGGTCATCACGATCGCCCTCCAGACCCGCTTCCGCTCCCGCCAGGACGACAGCTACGGCGCGAAGGTCCTGGCTGCCCTCCGAAACGAGTTTGGCGGCCACGCGGTGAAGAGCTCCTGAGCCGGCGATGACCCGGACCGCGGCCCCGCCGGGGACCCCGCCTCGCACGATCCGCGAGCTCCGGCTCGAGCGGAGCGGCAAGCGCCGCCACGCGCCCCGCCTCGACGGCAACCCGCTCCGGGAGGGCCTCCGTCTCGAGCGCGTCCCGGATCCCCACGTCATGGTCCTGTTCGGCGCGACCGGCGATCTCTCGCACCGGAAGGTGTTTCCGGCCCTCGCCCAGTTGTGGCGGTCGAACCTCCTGCCCCAGGACTGGATGCTCGTCGCGATCGGTCGGCGACCCTACGACGACGAGACGTTCCGGGCCGGGGTCAGCAAGGCCCTCGACCAGTTCAGCCGCGTGGAGCTGGAGTCGGAGGTGGCCCGCCAGTTCCTGGCCCGGATCGTCTATCACCAGGGCGACTTCGTCGATGACGGCGCCTTCGACCGGCTGGCGGCCCGCCTCGACGACATCGACCGCGAGCACGGCACCGGCGGCAACCGGCTCTTCTACCTGGCGACCCAGCCATCGGCATTTCCGCTCATCGTCGGCCAGCTCGGCCGCACCGGCCTGGACCACGAGGTCCACGGCGGCGGCTGGCGCCGGATCGTGATCGAGAAGCCGTTCGGGCGGGACTACGACTCGGCCCGCCGCCTGAACCGCGAGGTCGGCAAGGTCTTCCGCGAAACGCAGGTCTACCGGATCGACCACTACCTGGGCAAGGAAACGGTCCGGAACCTGATGGTCTTCCGCTTCGGGAATGGGATCTTCGAACCGCTCTGGAACCGCCGCTACGTCGACCACGTGCAGATCACGATGGCTGAGTCCATCGGCGTCGAGGAGCGCGGTAGCTTCTACGAGGAGACCGGCGCGACCCGTGACGTCGTCCAGAACCATCTGCTGCAGCTCATGACCCTCGTGGCGATGGAGCCACCGGCGACGTTCGAAGCCGACGCCCTGCGCGACGAGAAGGTCAAGGTCCTCCGGGCGATGCCCGTCCCGACGCGGGCGAACGCCGCCCGAGACGTCGTCCGCGGCCAGTACGGACCCGGCTGGGTCGCGGCCCAGCAGGTCAGCGGCTACCGGGAGGAGGTCGAGGTCGATCCGCAGTCGGAGACCGAGACGTTCCTGGCCGCCCGCTTCCAGATCGACGACTGGCGATGGTCCGGCGTGCCCTTCTACCTTCGGGCCGGCAAGCGACTCCCGAAGCGGGCCACCGAGATCGCGATCCAGTTCAGGGAGGTCCCCCACCGGCTCTTCCGTGACGCCGCCCTGGACCCGGAACCGAACCTCCTGGCGATCCGGGTCCAGCCCGACGAGGGCATCCTCCTCCGCTTCGGCTCCAAGGTCCCAGGCCTCGGGCTCGACATCCGGACCGTGACGATGGACTTCACCTACGGCTCGGCTTTCAGCGTCGATTCGCCCGATGCATATGAGACGCTGATCCTCGACGCCATGCTCGGCGACGCCTCGCTCTTCACCAGGGCTGACGAGGTCGAAGCCGCCTGGGCGATCGCGACGCCCATTGTCGAATCGTGGCTGGACGCGCCGGCGCCGGAATTCCCGAACTACGCGGCCGGTTCATGGGGGCCTGAGGCGGCCGAGGCGCTCATCGAGCGCGACGAACGGCGCTGGCGCCGAATCTGACCGTGGTCGAGAGCGGCGGCGGCACGCGACTCGAGGCGCCGGCGGCGGTCGGGCAGCCGATCCTGCGCTGGTCGTCGAAGACCCGGTCGATCGATGGCATCGAAGCCGAGCTGGCCCGGATCTGGGCAGGTGCGCCCCTCGCGACCGAAGGCGAGGGCGGCGAGCTCGAGCGCCACGTCGCCGCCCGGACGAGCGTGATGAACCTCGTGGTCATCGCCCGCCGCCCGGAGATCGGCGAGCACGCCGTGGCGATCATCCGGATGCTCGCCGGCCGCCACCCGTCGCGGACGCTCGTCGTCTCGAGCGCCGATCCCGACGGCCCGTCGTGGCTCGACGCCCGGATCCAGGCCGTCTGCGTCGTGCCGCGCGGCGACGCCGCCGAGACCTGCACCGAGTTCATCGATCTCGTCGCCGGCGGGGAGAGCGGCCGCCACCTCGCCGCGATCGTGGCCCCGCTCCTCGT
>DASWGY010000114.1:0-3325 GCA_036393495.1 Candidatus Limnocylindrales bacterium | reverse complement strand
GAGCACCACAGGCCATCATGGACGGTCGCGTCGATCATCTTCGCGTCACCGAGGCGGAGACCGAAGCGCGCGCCGGGCACAAGGTACGGCGCCTGGTTCATCGACTCCATCCCGCCCGCGACGACGACCTCGGCATCACCCGCCGTGATCTCCGCGGCGGCGAGCATGATCGCCTTGAGGCCCGAGCCACAGACCCGGTTGATCGTCGTCGCCGGCGTCGTCTCTGGCAGGCCGGCCCGGAGCAGGGCCTGGCGCGCGGGAGCCTGGCCGGCGCCCGCCTGCAGGACCTGGCCCATCAGGACCTCGTCGATCCGGGCCTCGGGCGGCAGGCCGCGCTCGACGGCGGCGCCGATCGCGACCGCGCCGAGCTCGACGGCCGGGGTGGTCGAGAGGGCGCCCCCGAACTTCCCGATCGGCGTGCGCGCTGCGCTGACGATGTAGACGTGGCCGTTGGGGCCGGCGGCAGGGGCCTGAGTCATACGCTCGATCCTACACCGGGCTGGCGCCCGAGCCCGCCTCAGCCATCGGCTGCTGCCAGCATCGAGACGATGACGTCGACGTCGGCGCTTCCGATCACGCCCTGGTACTTGGCGACGACGAGGCCGTGCCCATCGACGATGAAGATCCACGGCATCGAGGCGGCGCCCCACGGCGCACCGCCGATGCCCCAGGCGTCGGCGGCTTCCACCAGAACCGGGGCGGACAGGCTCCCGCGCAGGACCGCCGCTTCGGTGACCACGTCGTACTCGTACGGCTCGAGGTGGACGAAGGGCACGTCCGGCCAGCGATTGATGAGGTATCTGGCCAGCGACAGGGCCTTGCCGCAGGCCTCGGTCACCTTGAACCGGACCGAATCGACGACGAGGACGAACGGCTCGCCGGCCGCCAGGGCGTCGGTCGTCGATGTCCTGGAGAGCCGCAGGTCGGGCAGCGGATCTGTCGTCACGCGGAGGGCCTCGCCACCGACATCTGCAAGGGTCGGCGTGTGGGCAATGGGTGCGGGGGCGCCGAGCTGGGCCGTGGCGCCCGGGTCGAGGGCCGCCACCGACGTCCGCCCCGTGAGCACGGTCCCCCTCGTCTCGACGGTCACCTCGAGTCCCCACCAGCCAGGCGAGGTCAGGTCGATCGAGGCCACGTACGAGACGGCCTCGACGCCGGGGGGACGAACGGCCACGGCCCGCACCGGGCCGCCCTCGGACCGGCCGTCACTCGACCGCACCTGGACCGTGACGCGCGCGTCCGGATCGGCGAGCCGACCGTCGGCCGAGGACAGGGCGAGGATCACCGGGTCGGCGCCCCCGGCCCAGACGGACGAGGAGACGACCTCGACCGCGAGGTTCGCGGTCGTACGTCCGGGCGACGGTTCGGCCGGGGTCGGCGCGGGTGTGGGAACCACCCCGGTCGGTGACGGCGACGGCCCAGGGCCGAGACCGACGAGCCGGAGCGTCGCCAGGACGGCCTCCGCACCCGTCCCGAACGGGAAGTGGGCCCGCAGGGTGCCCCCGCTGTCCACCAGGTAGACCTCGGCCGTGTGCGACATCGAGTACTCGCCCGGGGTGTCCGTCTCGACCCTCGCGTAGCGGACGCCCCAGCCGGCGGCCGCAACCCGGACCTCGCCCGGCGTGCCGGTCAGGGCGCTGAAGCCGGCCGGCAGGTAACGGACGTACTCCTCGAGCCAGGCGACCGTGTCCCGCTCCGGGTCGATCGTGACGAACACGACGCGGACCCCGGGGCCGTAGGCGGCCGCGGCCTCGGTGAGGGTGCCGATCGTCGTCGGGCAGACATCGGGACAGTGGGTGTAGCCGAAGAAGACGAGGGTGTCCGCGCCGGCGTAGCGGGCCGAGGTGAAGGGCGAGCCCGCCTGGTCGACGAGGGCGAGCGCCGGCGCGGGACGCGGATCCGAGTAGAGGAAGTCGGCCGGCGAGGCCGGAGTGGGACTCGGCTCGACGGTCGCGGCGGGGCGGAGGAGACCGCCGATGGCGCTCAGCCCGATGACCGCGACCAGGATCAACGTCATCGCGACCACGAGCCGGAACGCGCCGTCCATGGACGGCGCGGTCGCGGCGGACGGACCGGGGACGGCGGACCGCACGCCCATCTCAGCCCTCGCGGACGACAAACTCGATCGTCATCGGCCCGGACTTCTCGAATTCGAGGGTGATCTCGACCGTGTCCCCGACGACGAGCGCCTGGACCCCCATCAGCATGAGGTGGTAGCCGCCCGGCTCGAGCGTCACGGTCGCGCCCGGCTCGATCTCGAGCCGATCGATCGGATGCATGCCGGCCATCCCGCCATCCGTCGAGGTCTCGTGAACCTCGACGGAGGTGGCGATCGCGGACCTGGCGCCGACGAGGGTCTCGCGAGCGGTTCCCGTGTTCGCGATCGTCAGGTAGCCGGCTGCCGGCGCCCCCGGCGCCGTCGGTGGGCGGATCCAGGGGTCGTGCATCTCCAGCGATGTGCTGCCGGACGAACAGCCGACCACAGCGGCCCCGATGGCGAGCGCTCCAAGAAGCGCGAGGAGCCTACGCAAGGAGCGCCTGAATGATTGCATCGACGCGCGCCTTTTCCGGGACGACGATGAGGACGTTGACCATACCGAACATCCCGTCGATGCCCTCGACGTGGGGCAGGATGTGGCAGTGGAAGGCCCACAGGCCGGGCCGGTCGACCTCGATGTTGACGTCCCAGCGCTCGCCGGGCCCGACGGTGACCGTGTCGGCGCCATAGGCGGCAGCACCCAGCGGGTATCCGTCCCGGGCGACCACCTGCTGGCGGTAGCCGTGGCTGTGGAACGGGTGGTACATGATCCCTTCGTTCATGAACCGGACCCGGACCTTCTCGCCGGAGGCGGCGAGGATCGGGACGACCGCCGGGAAGCCGTGGCCGTTGATCGTGAAGCCGCCGAGGACGTCGTTCGAGATCCAGACGTAGTCGCGGTCGAAGATGTCGACCTCGGTGGGGTTCGCGGGGTCGACGATGTACGCGCCGAGGAGGCCGCGACCGACCTGATCGGTGGCGTTGTGATGGGAGTGGTACATCAGCGAGCCCGACCGACCGGCGGTGTACTCGTACGTGTACGACTCGCCCGGCGCGAACGGCTTCTGGGTCACGAACGGCACGCCGTCCTGGAAGAAGTCCTCGAACTCGACGCCGTGGAAATGGACGCCTGTCGTCTCCTGGAGGTTGTTCGTGAAGATCACCCGGACTCGGTCGCCCTCGGTGACCCTGATCGTCGGCCCCGGCGTCTGCTTGTTGTAGCCGAGGGCCGCGACGGGCGGCTTCATCTCGTCGATCTGCTGGTCGAGCTCGTCGACGGTGAGGCGG
>DASWGY010000113.1:0-6136 GCA_036393495.1 Candidatus Limnocylindrales bacterium | reverse complement strand
CCGACAGCAGCACGCCCGGCCGACGCTGGGAACGGAGGGATCAGATGTCGAGGCGACAGGCAGGTGGGTCGGGGCCGGCCACCACCATCGGCTTCCGGGCACGAACCCCGACGAGACCCCGGACGAGCTCCCGGGCGAGGGTCCTGGCCCTGGCGGTGGCCGTCGTCGTGGCGATGGCCGCCTGCGGCGGCAGCCCGGCAGCCCCGTCCGCGGGCGACGCCGTCCCGTCCGGCCTCAGCGTGACCACCGAGGGGATCGAGATCGCCGACGGCGTGACCCGCCTCGACGCGCAGACCGCGAGCGCCCATCTCAAAGCCGTCCGTTCCGGCGGCACCCTCGTCTTCGACGGTGACACGCCCGACGTCGGCGACCTCGAGGCCGGGAGCGTCCTCGTCCTCGACGAGGTCGGGATCCGGAAGGTCGTCTCGGTCGCCCGCGAGGGAGATCGAATCGTGGTCACGACCGAGGACGCCACGATCACCGACGTCGTCACCGACGGCAAGCTCGGCTGGACCTACAACGTGGCCTACGATGCGCTGCCCGACTCCGTCTACGAGCAGGCGATGGCCGAGTCTGGCCTCTACCCGGCCGAGCTGGCCGCGATCGGCGACATCGACGCCCGCTCGCTCGAGCGCTTCGCCGCGGTCAAGGGCGAGACCCTCCGGTTCACCGGCAAGATCAAGGGCTTCGACGTCGAGCTCAAGCTCGTCCCCAAGGCCGACCGCCTCGAATTCGAGATCGCCGCCGAGCGGCGCAACGTCAAGGTCCAGGCTGGCGGCTTCATCAGCCAGTTCGTCCAGGCGACGACGATGGAGTTCGATAGCGGGAGCGGGACCTTCTTCGACGCCAGCGTCACCGGCCTCCGTGGCGAGGCCGAGATCACGTGGCACGCGTTCGAGGTCGACGACCCTTCGTTCGACTCGGACATCGTGGCCCTCGTCCTGCCCCTCGGCCTCCCGATCGAGTTCAGCGTGGGCCCCATCCCCATGACGCTGAACATCAAGATGAACCTCCGGGTCGTGCCGGAGCTGACCGGCGGGAAGGCGTCCTCGGGCGGCTCGTGGAAGGTCACCTACGACAGCGATCAGGGCTTCCAGACGAACGGCGGCGACCCGACGCCGCGCTCGACGGTCCGCGACATGGTCGCCAACCTCGGCAGCGAACCGACGGTCACCGCCGGCCTCGGCGTGGTCGGCTTCGGCCTCGGCGTCGAGTGGCCGCGCCTGGAGCTCCAGCTCGGCTGGCCCATCTTCCCCGAGCTCTACGAGGGCGGCGACGCGGACACGAAGTCGGGTCTCGAGAAGGCGGCCGAGATGCTCCGGCCGTTCGTCTTCCTGACGACGAACACGTACGTCACCGGGCTCTGGACGCCGGGGACGACACTGACCGCCGACATCCCGCCGTGCCAGCGTTCGTCCGTCAAGATCAGCGCGATCGCCGGCTACAAGCTGTCGGTCCTCGGTATGGTCGAGCTCTCCGACAACAAGCTGCTATGGGAGAAATCGGTCGACCGGTTCAAGGACGACAAGCCCTGCACCCTGACCGGCACCTGACCGGAGGCTGACGGGACCGACCACACCGGGGCTGACGGGACCGACCACACCAGGGGCTGAGGGGGCTCGACCGCGCGGCGCGATTGCGGCTACCCTTCGCGGACGATGGACACGCTCCTCGAAGGGCAGCCCGCTCCAGGTCCGGTCCCGCCTGCCGTCGCGCGGGCCCGATGGGAGGCGCTGCTCGGCAGCGGCCGGGCCGTCCTCGCCGATGGCGCGATGGGCACGATGCTCTTCGCCGCCGGGCTCCAGTTCGGCGATCCGCCCGAGATGTGGAACGTGGCCCTGCCCCAGGGCTCGATGGTCCGCCGGATCCACCGCGCCTACCTCGATGCCGGGGCCCGCGTGATCCTGACCAACACGTTCGGCGGCAACCGCCTCCGGCTCGAGCTCCACGGCAACGAGCGCCACGTCGGCGAGGTCAACCAGATGGCCGCCGTCCTGGCCCGAGCCGAGATCGAGGCGTCGGGCGTGGACGCCCTCGTCGCCGGCGACATCGGCCCCTCGGGCGCGATCATGTCCCCGATCGGGACGCTCGACTTCGACGAGGCGGTCGAGATCTTCGAGGAGCAGGCGCGGGCCCTCGTCGCCGGCGGGGTCGATCTCCTTTGGATCGAGACGATGTCCGATCTCGAGGAGATCCGGGCCGCCATCACCGGCGCCCGGCGGGCCGCGCCGGAGCTCCCGCTCGTGGCGACGATGACGTTCGACACCCGCGGCCACACGATGATGGGTGTCTCGCCCGAGCGGGCGGTCCTGGCCCTCCGGGACCTGGGTGCGGACGCGATCGGCGGCAACTGCGGCAACGGTCCTGACGAGCTCCTCCCGGTCATCGCGAAGATGCGGGCGGCTGCGCCGGACGTCGTGCTCGTCGGGAAGTCGAACGCGGGCATGCCCGAGCTCGTCGACATGAAGGCCGTGTACCGGGCGGAGCCCTCCCTGATGGCCGCCTACGCGCTCGATGCCCGAGCTGCCGGCGCGTCGATCATCGGCGCCTGCTGCGGCTCCACCCCGGCCCACCTGCAGGCGATGGCGGAGGCCCTGACCTCGGGCTGAGGCTCAGCTCTCGACACGCACGCCCGCCAGACGCTCGCTGTGCGTGTCGGGCTCGGGGGCCGCGACCTGTGCGTATTTCCCACCCCGATGGCCTTATCGAGGTGGCCACGGGCGACGGGCGACCGCCTTCACCCGGATCGCGCGGATTTCCGGCGCTCATGACCAGGGGCCGGTCACTAGCGGCGCAAACAGGAGCATCGGTGCCTGCAGCCGCCCCGGGAACGAGTTGGGCGCGCGATAACGACCGTCGGGTGGGAATTCCGAACAGACCGGAACGTGGGCGGCATCGGCCACCCGATGGGCGCGAGCTGGTACTCGAGGCGCAGCGCGGAGAATGAGGACGGCGCCGAGGGGCGCCGCCCGCGATCACCACTCGGCGCGGAACATCAGGCCGGCGCCGCCGGCGTCGATGGTCAGGAGTGCTGCCTCGATCGTGTACGCGACCCGACCGGAGAGGACCGCGGTCACCGCCTGCTCGACGGCCATCGCCGGTCCGTCGCAGGCCATCTTCGTCAGGGCAATCGGCCCGAGGTCCAGCGTCGTGGCGGTGACCTCGACAGCCCCGCCACCCCGGTTGCAGCCGGCCTCGACCTCGACCCGGCCCTCGGTGAAGACCAGCGCTGCGCTGACGCCGGCCGGCAGGCTCGAGACCGCGTCGCCCGACACGATGCCGTCGAGGAGCCAGCGCGTCCCGAGCAGCGGTCGGTCCGGGTCGGCGATCTCGCGGTCCTGAAGGGTCAGGATGATGCCGCCGTTGGTCAGGGTGAGGCTATCGCCGTCGAGATCGATCGTGGCCCCGTCGAGGAAGGAGGCCAACCACGTGTCCTGGTCCATGCGTGGCCCGTCACAGCCCATGTCGGTGCCGCCCATCTGGCCGACGACGAGACGATCGCCATCGATGTGGTAGATGCCACCCAGCGAGTTGCAGCCCGCCTGGGCGCCGATCTGGTCGCCATGGAACGTCAGGCGGACGACGGTGCCGGCGACGAGGACCCGTCCGGCGATCGCAATCGAGAGGAAGGTCCGGCCGTCGAAACCCTGTGGCGCGGCGCCGTTGGGCGGGACATCGCTCGGCGCGACGCCGCTCGGAGCGGTGGGTGTCGAGCCGCCGCCGGTGCAGGCACCGATGAGCACGGCCGTAGTCAGGAGGGTCATGGCGATTCGTTGGTTCATGGCCTTCAGACGACGCCGCAGGCTGAAGGTTCCGCGAGGATCGGTGGCGCGGGGGCGAAGTGGCCTCACATCGACCGACGGTCGGGCGGGGCGTAGCGTGGCCCGCGCTTCGGTGGTTCGATCCCGCTGGCCTCGATCAGGCGGACCACCCGGGCTCGATGGCCGCGCCACGGCTCCAGGAGCTCGAGCATCCGGGCATCGTCAGCCCGGGGCTCGCCGGCCAGGGCGTAGGCAACGACATGCGGGAGGTGGAAATCGCCGACGCTGACCGCGTCTGGGTCGCCGAGGGCTCGGAGGGTCACCTCGGCTGCGGTCCAGGGACCGATGCCCGGGTAGGCGCGGAGGCGCGCGGCCGCCGCCGCCCCGACCTCGAGGCGGCTGCCCGGCAGCTCGACGAGGGCCTCCAGCCGGGACGCCTCACGGGCCACCCGGCGGACGATCTCGGCGCGACGCTGCTCGACGCCGAACGGGTGGAAGGCGAAGTAGGGAAGCGCGGCGAGGGCGTCGGGCGAGGGCTGGAGCCGGAGGCGCTGGCTCGTCGCGAGCGGTCCCGGTGCCCGCTCGCCGTGGCGAAGGACAAGTCCACGGAAGGCGCTCGAGGCCTCGCCCCCGGTGACGCGCTGCTCCAGGATGGCCGGAACGAGCGATTCGAGAAGCGCCCCGGTCCGGCCCAGCCGGAGGCCCGGCATTCGACGTGCGAGGTCGGCCACGACCGGGTGGAGCCCGGGCTCGAAGCCGGTGGCGTCGTCATCGAGGCCAAGGAGCGCCCGCAGCCCGTCGAGGACGCGATCCGCGCCGGGTCCCCAGGCCTCGGCTTCGAGACGGGTGCCGCGGACCTCGACGAGGAGGCTGGCCGGGCCGTCGGGCGTCCTCGTGGCGCGGGCCACGGCGACACGGCTGAGTCGCATCGTGGGGTCGCCGCGCCGGCGGAGATGGGGTCCCAGGGTCAGCCTGAGATCGAGCGCGGCATCGAGGTCGAGGGTCCGTCTGGGCATCGATCGACGAGATTGTCACCTGCCTGACACGTCGCGTTCAGGTGCCCGAAACCCCGCGATCCACGAATCCCGGGTACAGTGTCGCCCGACGTGCGATCTTTCCGCGTCATCGTGCGGGCGACGCTCATCGCCGCCCTCACCGCGGTCGCCGTCCCGGCCATGGCCACCTCGAGGCCACCGGCCAACGAGACAGCCCTCGACAGAACCGCCTTCAGGGTGGTGAATTTCGATGGCGTTCGCGTGGGACGCTCGACGATGACCATTGCCCCAGACCCAGCGTTCAGCTCGGACGGCTCACTCGGCGCCACCGACGTCCTGGGCGACGCCATGTCCTCGGGACCATCGGCCGTGCCCCAGAGCCGGCCGGTCGCGAACCAGCCGGCGATCAACCCGATAGTGGTCGTCCTCAACCCCTGGCGCTACGACCGGAGCATCTCGTTCTACGGGCCGGGCTTCTATGGCAAGCGAACCGCCTGCGGCTACGCCTACACGACCACGATCATGGGCGTGGCCCACCGGAGCCTGCCGTGCGGGACGCTCGTGACCTTCCGGAACCCCTCGAACGGGCGAACGATCACGGTCCCGGTGATCGACCGCGGGCCCTACGTCGCCGGCCGGACCTGGGACCTCAGTGGTGCCGCCTGCACCGCCCTCGCCCACTGCTACACCGGCCCGATCTACTGGAAGTACGGCTGAGCGAACGCTCTCGCAGGGCCCCGGCCGAGCTCCGGCCGAGCCTGGCAGGCCCCATGACGCTCCCACCATCAAATCCCGGGCTAGCGCCCCCATAAGCAGTCGCAGCGATGCCCGCGTGGGACTCGGACAGGGCCGTCTCGTGCTCGGACAGGGCCGTCTCGTGCTCGGACAGGGCCGTCTCGTGCTCGAGGCGCGGCAGTCTCGCGATCTCCACGACCGCTTATCCACCCGCCAACCCCCGATTTGACGCTGCCAGCATCACAGGCCCCCGGAAGTTGTGGCCGTCCTTGCCTTCCGGCGACTCCGCGAGCACAACTCGCCGGGGCTTCGGAGGTGGCTGGCATCGGGAGTTGCGGCTGAAGCCGCCGCCGTTGCCTTGGCAGTCCTGCTCGTCGTGACTGGCGTGCTCGAGCCTGAACGGCCCCTGATTCGCTAAGGCAGCGGTTCGAACCTCGCCGTGAAGTGGCGGAGGGCCGGGGGCGCCTCGACGATCCGCATGCCACGGAGCTCGGCGGCGCGCTCGGCCACGTAGCTAACGACCTCGATGACGTAGTCGATGTGCGATTGCGTGTACGTCCGGCGGGGGATCGCAAGGCGCACCAGGTCCATCGCCGCGGGCGTCTCGGTGCCGTCGGGGTGGAGCCCGAACATCACGGTCCCGAT
>DASWGY010000112.1:0-17341 GCA_036393495.1 Candidatus Limnocylindrales bacterium | reverse complement strand
GATGATCCCGCCGTGCTCCTGCCCCACCCCTGGCAGGAATCCGGGGACGTCCACGAGGGTCACGAGCGGGACGTTGAAGCAGTCGCAGGTCCGGACGAACCGGGCTGCCTTCGTCGAGGCATCGATATCGAGAGCCCCGGCGAGGACGGCCGGCTGCTGCGCAACGATCCCGACACTCCGGCCCGCGAAGCGGGCGAAGCCGATGATGATGTTCGCGGCCCAGCCGGGCTGGATCTCGAGGAATGCACCGTCGTCGACGATGCGATTGATGACGTCGTGCATGTTGTAGGGCCGGTGCGGGTCATCGGGGACGATTCGGTCGAGCTCGGGATCCATCCGCTCGGACGGGTCGGCGGTCGGCGCGGGGCCGGCTGACTCGAGGTTGTTCTGCGGCAGGTGGGTCAGGATGCGGCGGGCCGCGTCGAGGGCCTCGGCCTCGTCGTGGGCGGCGAGGTGGGCCACACCACTCTTCGTCGTGTGAACGATGGCCCCACCGAGTGCCTCCGAATCGACCTCCTCGTGGGTGACGGCCTTCACCACGTTCGGCCCGGTCACGAACATGTAGCTCGTCCGCTCGACCATGATCGTGAAGTCCGTCATCGCGGGCGAGTAGACTGCGCCGCCGGCGCACGGCCCGAGGATCACCGAGATCTGGGGCACGACACCCGAGGCGAGGACGTTCCGCAGGAAGATGTCGGCATAGCCGCCAAGGGACGCCACCCCCTCCTGGATCCTCGCGCCGCCGGAATCGTTGAGTCCGATCAACGGCGCACCGACCTTCATCGCCAGGTCCATCACCTTGCAGATCTTCTCGGCGTAGGCCTCCGACAGGGAGCCGCCGAAGACCGTGAAGTCCTGGCTGAAGACGAAGACGAGCCGGCCGTCGATCGTTCCATGACCGGTGACGACGCCGTCGCCGAGGAAGCGCTGGTCGGCAAGCCCGGGGTCGAGCGAGCGATGCGTGACGAAGGCATCGAGCTCGACCAACGAGCCCGGGTCGAGGAGGAGGTCGAGCCGCTCGCGGGCGGTGAGCTTGCCCCAGGCGTGCTGACGCTCGATCCGAACCGGACCCCCGCCGAGCAGCGCCTCTGCACGGAGCTGCCCGAGGCGACTCAGTCGTTCGTCGTTCGTTGGCACGGGCGTCACTCCAGCTGGTGGTCGGATCGACCGCGGCCGCGGCCCGTCTTTGCGCAGAGACACCCGACGAGCTTGGCGATCGATGACCATTCTAGTCACGGGATGGCCGACGGCCGCGGAGAAAACGGCGTCGCGGGTCGCGTCCAATCGGGGCTTCGTCACCTCCTGACGGGCGTCCGCACAGCCTCGGGTAATCCACAGATCCGTGCAAAAGTCGAAGATCCTGTGGATAACTCCGGCGTCGGCGCCGGACCACGCTGGGGTACGATCTGGGCACGCCCGCCCCGTCTGGATCGCGTCGCCACGCGGTCGCGTCGCGCTCGACACATCGACCCGAAACTTGCGAGGTGATGCCCCGGTGACCAACGTGATCGCGATCGCGAATCAGAAAGGCGGCGTCGGCAAGACGACGACGGCGATCAATCTCGCCGGCGCGCTGGCCGAGGAGGGGTTCAGGATTCTGTGCGTCGACATGGACCCGCAGGCCAATCTCACGGCGGGGCTCGGCATCAACCTCAACACCGTGGATCGGTCAATGGCCGATGTCCTCGTCGGGCGCGCTGCGCTGGACGAGGTGCTTCGACCGACGGAGACGGAGCGGATCGACATCGTCCCGGCCCACATCGACCTTGCCGCCACGGAAGGCGAGCTGTTCACGATGCTCGGGCGCGAGTCGCTGCTTCGTGACGCGCTCGAGGGCAAGCTCGGGCGCCGCTACGACTACGCCCTCATCGACTGCCCGCCGAATCTCGGGCTGCTGACCGTCAACGGACTCGTTGCAGCGGACGGGGTGATCATCCCGGTCCAGACCCAGTACTACGCGATGAAAGGTCTCACGAACCTCGTCAAGGTCATCAACACCATCCGGCTCAAGCTGAATCGAAAGCTCAAGATCCTCGGCCTCCTGCCAACGTTCTACGACGGCCGGACGAACCTGGCCCGGGACATGCTCGACGAGCTGAGGGTCGTGGGCGACCATCACGTCTTCAACTCGATCATCCGCAACACCGTGAAGCTCGGGGAGGCCCCCCTCGTCGGTCGCCCGATCACGGTCTATGCGGGCCACACGGATGCGGCACGGACGTACCGCGAGCTGGCGCGGGAGGTGATTGATCTTGGCTAGGACCGACTTCCGTGGCGTCGCGGCGCGACGCCTGTCCGAGGAGCGTGAGCTCTCCCCCGCCATCATCAGCCTGCTGTCGTCTGAGGGCCACGGGCGCTCGACCGGCGTGCGTGTCATCCCCGTCGACCGGATCGTCCCGAATCCCGACCAGCCGCGACTGGCAATGGACGCCACCATGCTCGAGGAGCTGGCCGCATCGATCCGGGAGCACGGCGTCCTCCAGCCGATCCTCGTCCGGCCCCTCGGCGACAACGAGTTCCAGCTCATCGCCGGGGAGCGCCGCTGGCGGGCGTCGAAGGCCGCCGGCCAGGCCACGATCCCCGCCCTCGTCGAGGAGATCGACGACGACACGGCTCTCGAGATCGCGATCATCGAGAATCTCCAGCGCGAGGATCTGTCGCCGCTCGACGAGGCGGCGATGTTCGACCGGATGGTCAAGGACCATGGCTACTCCGTGCGCAAGCTGGCCCAGAAGCTGGGCAAGGACAAGGGCTACCTCGAGAACCGTCTCCGCCTCGCGGACGCGCCCGAGGAGATCCGCGAGCTGGTGTCTCTGCGCAAAGACACCCTGTCGCACGCCTACGAGCTGATGAAGGTCGACGACGTCAAGAAGCGCAAGCGCCTCGCGGCCCAAGTGGCCCGCGGCGACCTGACGCTGGCCCGACTCCGCGACCGAATCGAAGGCCGCCGTGGTCGGCCCGCGGTCGCCGCGATACCGGACAACGGCGCCGAGGACGGGACAGAGGAAGCGGCAGAGGCGGAGGCGGCATGGACCGGCCGTCGGAAAGCCGCCGAGCCGCTCGGCGACGACTCCCTGGTCAACGCCAAGCAGCTGCTCTCCGACGCCGTGGAGGAGCTCGTCGATGTCCTCGCCAGCCCGGATGTCGTGAGCACCATCGGAGCGGTGGATCGGGCCAACCTGGCGAAGTACCTTACGATCGCCAAGCTCAAGCTCGAAAACGCGATCGCAATGGTTCGGAGCGCCGGGCCGCTCTAAGCGCTCCTCCGAGACGTCTGGAATCGTGAAGCCGGCGCCGAGGCGCCGGCTTCGTCGTTTCCAGATCGGGTTCGATCAGCGGTTCTTCGGGCCCTTGGCCTTTCCGTTGCCGTGGGTCGTGGCGGCTGCGTCGGCGTCCGCGTCGGTGTCGGCCCCAAAGTCGTGGCCGTGGTTCTTCCTGGCCCACTCGGAGACCCAGGCACCGTGGTTCGCGTAGCCCTCGGGCGTCTCCTGGTTGGCAGCCCAGCAGACGACCGAGCCGTGGCGGACGGCTGCAAGGTCCTCGGGGGTCAGGCCCGTCGGGTCGGTGGCGCAGTTCTCACCCGCCTCCTCCGATTCGACATCCTCCTCCTCGGCCTCGACGGTCTCCTCCTCGTCCTGGTCCTCGTCGTCGGCCTGGGCACCGACCGGGACGGTCTTGCCTGAGGCCTCGGCGGCCACCAGGAGGCCATTCGCCGGCGTGGACGGTTTGCCGGCGAAGGCGATCCCGGCGGTGAGCAGGAGGACGAGGATGCCGATCAGGAGCGGCCGGAGGCGGGTCAGCGTTGAAGTCACGATCAATCTCTCCCGTTGGGTTCGCTCACGATAACGAACCGGCGACCGAAGGTGTTAGGGGTACTTCCTGGCTCGCTTCAGGGTCCCGATGGTCCCGTGCTCCGGTGTCAACCGGCAACGAGGCCGCTGTCGACGAGCGCCAGCAGCCAGCCGATCCCGAGCCCGGCCGTTCCCAGGGCCTCCACCTGCCAGGCCAGGCGAGCGGCTACGGAACGCCCGGCGCCCGCCCGGACCAGCGCCACGATCCCGACGGCGAGGACGATCCCTCCAGTGGCCGTCACCGCCCAGGCTTGGAGCGAGGCCTCGGGCGGAAGGGTCACGACCGCCAGGGCGGCAGCGGCCAGGAGCGCACCCGCGTGGAGGGCCGCGGCGTCGCGTCGACCGAGTCGGGCGGCGACGGACGGCGTCGTGGCCAAGCGGTCGCCCTCTAGATCGGCAAGGGCGTTGCCAATCGCCAGTCCCCCACCCGCGAACATGCCGATGGGCACGAGCGCGAGCAGCGGACCGGGAGCCTCCCCCGTCGCGCCGACCCACGCAAAGAGCGGGACCAGGGGCAGGGCGATCGCCAACGGCAGCCAGGCCAGGGCCGTCCTCGACAGGCGGAGGTCGTAGGCATACCCCAACCCGGCACCGGCGGCCGCGATGACGAGCGTCGCCCAGCCCGAGATCGCGGCCAGGGCGAGTCCGATGGTGGCTGCCAGGGCGGCCACGGCTCCCGCGACCGCCGGCCGGATGAGCCCCTCGGCAACCGGCTTGGGTGGTCGCCGGCCGTGGTCGCGTGGCGCGTCGACGAGATCGTTGAGCGCCCCGATCGAGAACTGGATCGCCGTCATCGCAAGCCCGAGCCGCAGGGCGTCGAGGGTCGCGGCGCCCGCCAGCGCGGCGATCGCGGCCGTCGTGGCACCGTTCAAGAACGACGGGAACGGGTGAAGGAGGCGGAGCTGGTCGACGATCAGGTTCGGCCTGGCCGGCCGGGAACGCGGATCTCGGCCGGCTGGCGGCACTGGCTCAGACGTAGACGAGCTCGTCGAAGTTCGTGACGAGGTAGTCGATGAGCCGGCCGCGAGCATCAGCCGCCCGAGCGCGGAGACCCGGAACCAGGGCATGGAGCGAGATCGTCGGAACGAGCAGGCGACCCGCCGCATCGCGGCCGGCCGTCACCGGGGCGCCACCGCCCGATGCGAACACATGTTCGAATTCCGGCTCGCTCAAGCGAGCGGATCGACGGAAGTCCTCGACCGCCCGGACGATCCCCCGCCGCTTCGCAACGTCCCGGAGCAGCTCCTGGACCCAGGCGTCCACCTGAGCGTCCGGCTGGCCATCCAGGCGCACCCGATACTCGTTCGGATCGGCCGACAGGCCGGTGGCTCCCACGGTCGTGGCTCCCACGATCCCTCCTTCGCCGGGCAGACTGGGCGGTCTCGTCCTGGCGCCCTGTCAGTCAGTGTCCGGGTCGGGCGACAGTATGCCAGAGGGTCCCCGGACATCGGTGGAGGCCTCCCGCGAGCCCTCCGGCCAGTCGTTGAAGACCTCGGTCAGCCAACGTCCGAAACGTCCGGGCGGGTCGGGGTCGTCGGCGTCCGCAACGAGCCCTGCGAGCGCGCGCCACGTCGCCTCGGTCAGGGCCGTCACGGCATCGCCGGTCGCCCGGCCGCCCGTCTCGATCGGGCGCCCGATCCGGACGCGGAGCCGGCGCCGGAATCCCAGCCACGACGTCCCGTTGATGGCCACCGGAATCATCGGCACGCCCGATCGGAGTGCGAAGTAGGCCGCCCCGTCCTGGATTGCCAGGACGTCTCGCTCCCCGACGTGGATACGACCCTCGCCCGCGATCGCCAGGACCCCGCCGGCCCGGAACACCGCGGCGACCCGCCGGGTCACCTCGAGCAGATCCGTCTTGGCCGGTCGGTACGGCACGGCCACGGCGGTCCAGTACATCAGCCGGTTTCGTGGTCCGACCTTGAGGTCGTCCTCCTTCGGGCCGAAGAAGTAGGTCCGGGGGCGGAGCGGCAGCGTCGAGTAGAGCAGGAATGGGTCGGTCCAGTTGAGGTGATTGAAGCAGTAGACGGCGGGCCCTTTCGCCAGGTGCTCTCGGCCCTCGACGTGCAGCTGGAACAGGAGTCGCATGAGCATCCCCACGGCCAGCCGCGAGGCGTAGTAGCGGAGCGTCCGATTCCAGCGGGGCAGCTCCGGCCGGGGCAGGCGATCGTCGGTCGTCATCGACCGGAGGACGCCGACGGACCGGGAATCGTCACCGGGGATTCGGCGACCGGCTCGGACAAAGCGTCGGGATCGAGGTCGCTCAGGCGCGCGAGGACATGGTCGGCGATCGCCTCCGCCCCCGGGGCGGGCGGGACGCTGGCGTTCGGGACGAGGACCGTCCGCATGCCCGCGGCGCGACCGGCACGGAGGCCGTTGATCGAATCCTCGATGACGAGGCAACCCGGCGTGGCCACGCCGAGGCGTCGGGCGGCTTCGAGGTAGACGTCCGGGGCCGGCTTGCCATGGGCGACTTCGTCGGACGAGACCACGACCGAGATCGTGGCCCGGAGCCCTGTCGCATCGAGGGCGGCATCGATGACCTGGCGATGCGCGGATGACGCGATGGCAACGGGCCACGTCGCGGCGATCCGGCGAACGGTCCCGACGGCGCCATCGATGACCGGCGCGCCGTCCGCGTAGCGCTCCGCGACGCGAGTCACGATCGATTCCGCGATCGTCGCCTCATCGGCCTCGGCCAGGCCGAGGCGCTCCCGCATGATCCGGGCCCAGCCCGCGGTGTTGGCACCCATGAGCGCCCGCGTGTCGGCCTCCGTCCAGGCCAGGCCCCGGGCGGCCGCCCAGGCAGCCCGTTCCTCGTGCCACCAGATCTCGGAGTCGACGATCACTCCATCGAGATCGAAGATCACCGCCGCGACGGTCATCCGCTCGCCACGCCTCCGCTGCACCTTGCCCGGCACCCGCCCGGCGCGGGTCCCGCCCGGCCCGTGCGGCGAGCGTAGCACCGCCGGCCCGCGCCACAGGACCGGCCGTTGGGCTGCGCTGATTCAGGTCGATCGGACTCAGACGCGACCGGGCCGGCCATGTACCGTGTCAAGCGGCGGGCCGTTCGCCCTTCTCGGGCGGGCGACGCCGGGCTGCGCGCCTGCGAGCCGAACGCCTGCGCTCGAGCGCCTGTATGCACATGAATCGGGGCGCGCCTGGAGGGATGCAACGGTGCACATGGATCGCCGGCTCCTCGGCTGGGGAGCCTTCCTCATCATCGTCGGGGCCATTCCCCTCCTCGTCCGAGGCGGATATCTGGACCGCGACCTCATTCGCGACTGGCCGAGCCTGTGGCCGATCCTGCTGATCGGCTGGGGCCTCGGGCTCGTCCTGCGCCGGACGCCGGGTGAGCTCCTCGGGAGCGCGATCTCGGTGATCGTCCTGGGGGTCATGGTCGGCGGACTCATCGCGACCGGATTCGGGGGCTTCCGGGCATTCGGCGCCTGCGGCTCCGGCGATGGCTCAGGCGGGACGAGCTTCGGCAATCGGTCCGGGACGCTCGATGCGACCGGGCGGGTCGGCATCGAGTTCAACTGCGGCACGCTGGACGTCTCCGCCGTCGAAGGATCTGACTGGTCCCTCACGGGCACCGGCCCGGACGGTCGGGGGCCAGATGTGGATGCCACCAGCCGGACGGTCGAGATCCGGCCGTTCGAGGACGGAGACTTCATGCACTTCCTCGACGACGCGTCACGCTGGCAGGTCGCGTTGCCGACCGAGTCGACGGTCGATCTGAGCGTCACCCTGAACGCCGGCGACGGGAGCGTGAACCTGCCCGGGGCGAACCTCGATTCCCTGAGCGTCACCGTCAACGCCGGCTCGATCGACTTCGGGCTCGCCCGGGCCGAGGCGCTCTCCGGCGTCAGCGTCACGGTGAACGCCGGCTCGGCCACGTTTGCCCTGCCGGGCGGCATCCGCGGGGCGAGCATGACCCTGAACGCCGGGTCGATCGACGTCTGCTTCCCGAGCGGGACACCCGTCCGCGTGAGCTGGAGCGGCGCCCTGGCCTCGAACAACTTCGATGGCGCCGGCCTCGACAAGGTCGACGACGGGCACTGGCAGACGTCGGGCTTCTCGTCGGCCGATGGCGTGGACCTCAGCGTCTCGGCCAACGCCGGTTCGTTCTCGCTCGACTTTGGAGGTTCCTGCGATGCGTGACCGCCTCTATCGCTCCCGCGAGGAGCGGGTCCTGTTCGGCGTGGCGGGTGGCGTCGCCGACTGGCTCGATATCGATCCGGCCCTCGTCCGGATCGTCTTCGCCCTGCTCATCTTCGCCGGCGGCATCGGCTTCTTCCTGTACCTGGTCATGGCCGTCGTCGTTCCCGAGGAGCCGGCCTTCGTCGGTGCGCCGCCGGTGCCTGGCGACGTGACCGGCGCTGCGGCGGCCGGCGAGCCGTTCGATCCCGCGGCGGGGGGCCCCGGCTCACCCAGCGCCCCATCCGGCCAGGCCGGGGTCGACCCGCGGGCGGCACGGCGGGCGGCGCGGCAGGCCCGGCGAACCGAGGGTGACGGCCGGGGCGTCGTCATCTTCGGGGCGATCCTCATCGTCATCGGGGCCTGGTTCCTCGCCCGGCGCTATGTGCCCGCCCTCGACGGCGACCTGATCGGGCCGATCGTGCTCATCGTCATCGGAGCCCTGCTGCTGGCTGGAGCGCTCGGCCGGACCATCGGGGGGCCGCCGCGCGGCCAGGCGTAGGCCGGCGGGCGGGGCGCCCGTCGCTCG
The DNA here is from genome assembly GCA_036393495.1 of Candidatus Limnocylindrales bacterium. Taxonomy (GTDB): domain Bacteria; phylum Chloroflexota; class Limnocylindria; order Limnocylindrales; family CSP1-4; genus UBA5189. The sequence continues at coordinate 8,761 of DASWGY010000112.1, read as the reverse complement.
ACGACCGGGCTCGAGCCGCGACACGGAACCGTCATCGGGGACCGCTAGACTCGAGCCATCCCCGAGAAGGAGTGGTGCCCGTGTCCTGGTTCTTCAAGTCCCCCGAGATCCCGACCGCCGAGTCGGCCCTGCCCGGCCGGCCCGAGCCGATCCTCGCGGACCCGGCGCCGCACAGCATCTCCGGCCGCCCGATCGCCGGACCGTACCCCGACGGCCTCGAGGTCGCCGAGTTCGCGCTCGGCTGCTTCTGGGGCGAGGAGCAGGCCTTCTGGCAGGTGCCGGGCGTCTGGGTCACGGCCGTCGGCTACCAGGGCGGGATCACCCCGAATCCGACGTACAAGGAGGTCTGCACCGGTGGGACCGGCCATGCCGAGGCGGTCCGGGTCGTGTTCGACCCGTCGACGGTGACGTACGAGCAGCTCCTGAAGGTCTTCTGGGAGCAGCACGACCCGACCCAGGGGATGCGCCAGGGCAACGATTCAGGGACGCAGTACCGGTCCGCGATCTTCGTTCGCGACGAGGCCCAGCGAACCGCCGCCGAGCGATCGAAGGCGATGTACCAGGGGGCCCTGTCGAAGGCCGGCTACGGCACGATCACGACCGAGATCATCGGCCCGCCGGCGCCGAAGTTCTACCTCGCCGAGGACTACCACCAGCAGTACCTGGTGAAGGTCCCGAACGGCTACTGCCCGGTCCACGCGACGGGCGTGCGGCTGCCAGAGGGCTTCGCGGCCACGCCCCTCGAGTACGTCGAGTAGTCGCCGTCAGGCTTCGCCGACGGCCATGCGGCGGAGGACTCGGCAGGCGCGCAAGGTGACCCAGCGGCTCGGTTCGCCCTGGGTTTCGATGTCGACCCAGGTCTTGCCGTTGTAGGCGTACTGGTTCCGCCACCGGCCGTCCCCGTCCTGCCGCCCGAGGAGCCAGTCGCGGGCCGCCACCAGGCGCGGGTCGCCGCCATGATCGAGCTCGGTCAGGGCCTCGAGGACCTGGAGGACGTCGGTGACGTAAGCCGAGGGAAACCCGAGCTTGAACCATGACCCGCTGGGCCGGACGTTGCCCCAGCCCATCGGGTAGTCGGCGACCAATGGATCGCGGCTGAGCAGGAACGTTGCGCCAGCCTCGATCGCGCGCGCAACCAGCGGCGAGCGTCGTTCCACCGGGATCCGGGCCAGCCCGAGCATGGCCTTCGTGGCGCCCCACGCACAGCGGAGGTGATCGTTGGCCGCGCACTCGAACCCCGGCCCGCTCGTCCCCGAGGCATACCACCGATCGACGCCCTCGCCGGTGATCGCCCGGGCCTGCCACTCGACCGCGCCCTGGACGCGTTCGTCGTCGAGCCAACCGAAGCCGATGAGCGACCGCAGGAGGTTGCCGTTGAGGCAGTGCAGGACGGCGGACGGTGCCGGGGCGCGATCGAGGCGTCCGGAGGCCCCGAACCCGGCGTTGGGCGCAACCGCGTGCCCGAGGACGTAGGCGCAGGCCCGTCCGACGCGAGCATCGCCCGGGTCGGCGCCGAGCTGGTCCAGGAAGATCAGCTGCCAGACCGTGCCCCGGTACTTCGTGGCGTAGCCGGCGCCCGGCTTCTCCCAGAAGCCCTCGGGGTGCTGGGCCGCGAGGATCGCGGCGATCGGGTCGGCGCGCATCGCGGAGCGCTGCGCGTCGAGCACGTCCGGATCGTCGGCCGGCCGGTCGAGGAGATCGCGGAGCACCAGGTGGCGGACGGCCGGCGTCGACGGATCCAGCAACCAGGGCAGTGGATCGGAGCGCAGCATCCCCCACCAGTTGACCGGCAAGGCGGCGGGTGTGGTCTCGAGCAGCGTCATCACTCCCCTCCTCTCGGCATCGGCGTTCGAGTCTCGCGGGCCCGGTGGCGAGCCGGCCAGAGCCGAGCGGCCCAAATCAACAAGGAGGACGCTTCGGTCATCCACCGAACCCCGTCGGCCAGCGATACGAAGCCCCTCGCCAGCCATACACTGCCTTGGTGGCCGAGACCGCTGACGCCCCCGAGCTCCCCGCTCGACCCCGCCTCTGGCTCATCCGGCACGGCGAGACGGTCTGGGCCCGACTCGGCCGCCACACCGGCCACACGGATGTCCCTCTCACCGAGATCGGGCGGGCACAGGCCACGGCCCTCGGGCCTCGACTCGCCGGGCTCCCGTTCGCCACCGTCGTCGCCAGCCCCCTCGCCAGGGCCGCCGAGACCGCGAGGCTCGCCGGTTTCGATGGCGGCCTGACCCTCGATCCGGACCTGCGCGAATGGGACTACGGTGACGACGAGGGCCGGACCACGCTCGAGATCCGTGCGGAGCGCCCGGGCTGGACGATCTGGCGGAACGGGATCCGGGGCGGTGAGGCGATCGAGGCGGTGGCGGCGCGGGCGGACCGAGTGATCGCGCGGGCGCGCACGCAGGAGGGCGACACGCTGATCTTCGCCCATGGCCACGTCGGCCGGATCCTCGCTGCTCGATGGGTCGGCCTGCCGCCCTCGGCCGGCGCCCGGCTGGCCCTTGCCACGGCCACGATCTCGATCCTCGGCTGGGAGCGGGAGACACCCGTGATCAGCCGCTGGAACGACGTCATCGACCTCGACTGAGGGCGCTCCGGAGGTTCGTCAGGCGGGTGCCGCGAGGGCGAGCGGGATCCGGACCGTGAAGCGGGCGCCCCCGGTCTCGCGGTTGGTCGCGTCGATCCGACCCGCGTGACCGTCGACGATCCAGGCCGCGATCGCCAGGCCCAGGCCGGCGCCTCCGGCTGGTGCGCCGGCGCCGCGCCAGAACCGCTCGAACAGCCGTGGCAGGTCCTCGGTCCGCAAGCCGCGACCCTCATCCTCGACGGTCAGGACGGCGTTCGGGCCGTCACGCCGGACGCTCACCCCGACGGTCCCCTCACGGGGGCTGTGTCCGATCGCGTTGTCGACGAGGATGACGACCAGCTGGCGCAGCCGCGCCGCGTCGCCGGAGATCACTGCGGGAACCGGATCGACCTCGATGCGGACGCCGCGCTCCAGGGCCGGGCCGGCGAGCGAGCCGGCGGCATCCGCGGCCACGTCGCCCAGGTCGACGGGCAGGCGCTCGAGGCTGACGGCACCCGAATCGGAGCGGGCCAGGAGGAGGAGCCCCTCGACCAGGCGGGTCAGGTGATCGACCTCCGCGTCGACGTCGTCGAGCGCCTCGCCGACCGTCGCGACCGGCTCGTCGCGATGTCGCCGGAGATGCTCGACCGAGGCTCGAATCACGGTCAGCGGCGTCCGCAGCTCGTGGCTGGCGTCGGCCGCGAAGTCACGCTGCCGGCGAAGCGCGCCACGCTGCGCCGCCAGGGATTCCCGGATCGGGACGAGCGCCCGGCGCGAGTAGACCGTCCCGAAGCCGATGGCCACGAGGACGACGATGACGCCGCCGACGAGGAGCACCGCCAGCAGCCCCTGGAGCGTGCGCTGTTCCGCGGTCCGCTCCTGGAAGACCTGGAGGTAGACGGTCCCGATCTCGCTGTCGAGGCCGACGGTCTTCACCCGCACGGCGACGTCGCCGGCCGACCCCGTCCGGACATCGCTGCCGGCAGCGAGGGCGGCCTCGAACGACGCCGCGTTCGGCATCCCCTCGGGCAACCCGCCGGATTGGCCCGTGACCCGGGGCGCCAGGATCGTCCCAGCCTCGTCGAGGATGATGGCGAACGTGCTGGTGCCAAACAGCGCTCCGGTCGGCAGGTCGTCCACGCCGGGCCTGGGCCGCGGACCGCCCTGTCTGGGGTTCTCGACAGCGCTCCGGACCGTCGCGACCCGGGCATCGAGCTGGCTGATGCCGCTGGCCTCGAGCGTGGACGAGACGCTCAGGTAGAGCGCGATGGCCAGCACGATCAGGACGAGGAAGGTCGTCCCCGCTGCCCAGGCGACGAGCCGACGGCCCACCGCCCGGACCATCCGGGCATCCGCGGCCAGCGCCTCGGTTTCAGCCGCGTCCAGGGTCACGAAGTCGGCGCGATCGCTCTCAGGCATCGCTCAGGCGATAGCCGACCCCGCGGATGGTCTCGACTCGCGACCCGGCCTCGCCGAGCTTCGTCCGGAGGTAATGGACGTAGGCATCGACGGCGTTCGGCGTGACCGCGACGCTGTACGGCCAGGCCTGGTCGAGGAGCTGGTCGCGGGTCAGGGTCTGGCCGGGGTGACGCAGGAAGCACTCGAGCAGCGAGAACTCGCGAGGGCTGAGATCGACCGTCCGCTCGTTGACGGTCACCCGGCGAGCCGCCTCATCGAGGGCGATCGGCCCGACCTCGATCCGTGGCTCGGCCCGACGCGGACCCGGCTCGGACCGCCGGGCCAGGGCCCGGAGGCGGGCCGAGAGCTCCTCGTAGGCGAACGGCTTCACGAGGTAGTCGTCGGCGCCGGCGTCGAGCCCCGTCACCCGGTCGCTCACCGTGTCCCGCGCCGTCAGCATGAGGATCGCCGTCTGGGTGCCCCGCCGCCGGAGTCGCCGGGCGACCTCGATCCCGGACATGTCTGGCAGGCCGATGTCGAGGATCACCGCATCGATGCCCTCGGCCGCGGCGAGGTCGAGGCCGGTCTCGCCGTCCGCGGCGAGGTCGACGACATGGCGGTCGTCCTCGAGCAACCGGGTCAGGACCCGACCCAGCCGTTCGTCGTCCTCGATCACGAGGAGGTGCATCGCGGTCCAAAGCTCCCTGGCTTCGTGGCGTGGCGGCTACGTGGCGCGGCGGCGGCCTGCTGGTCCCGTCCGCGATGGTAGCCCGCCATCTCGTCGACGACGATGAGACGCCGGCTGGCTGAGAAGCCCATGAGAGGCGCGGGCCTTCAGCAGGCCGATCCAACCCCCCAAACCCGGCCCTCCGGCACTGTCGGCCGCTCGCCGGCTCTCGGACACTCCGAGCATGGGGACGCGGCTGCGTTCCGCCCGGCAGGTCACGCCGGCCGGGCCGCGAGGCCCCCGTCAGTCCATGGCGTCCCGAAAGATGGAGGCCGTCATGGCCCTCGAGCAGGTACCCGAGGCGCGCGCCGAGCTGCGGCGTCGTCTCTTCATCAGCCTCGGCGTCGTTGTGGTCATCGCGATCGCCACGGTCGTCGCCGCGACCGTCCTCGGCTGGACGCTGACGCCGCCGACGGGCTTCGACGTCAACATCACGACCGACCCGGTGGGCAACCTCCCGTTCTAGTCACGCCACCGGACGTCCCGAGACACGCCGGCGAGACAAGGCCGGCGAGACAAGGCCGGTCGCTCGGCAACGGAGGCGAGAATGGATCGCAAGCGAGTCGTCATCATGGGCGCGGCCGGCCGCGATTTCCACGATTTCAACGTCGTCTACCGAAACGACCCTGAGGTCGAGGTCGTCGCCTTCACCGCGACCCAGATCCCGGGCATTGCCAACCGGCGGTACCCGGCCGGGCTCGCCGGACCGCTCTACCCGGATGGCATCCCGATCCTGCCCGAGGACGACCTCGACGCGATCATCCGGGATCGCTGGGTCGATACCGTCGTCTTTGCCTACAGCGACGTCTCCCACACCACCGTTATGCACATGGCGTCGAGGGTCCTCGCCGCGGGCGCCGACTTCGAGCTGCTGGGGCCGCGCCGCACGATGCTCGCCAGCCATCGGCCGGTCGTCTCCGTGTGTGCGGTCCGGACCGGCAGCGGCAAGAGCCAGACCACCCGCTACCTGGCGGGCCTCCTCGCCGAATGTGGGTTGACGCCCGTCGTCATCCGCCACCCGATGCCGTACGGCGACCTCGCTGCCCAAGCCGTCCAGCGCTATGCGACGTACGCCGACCTCGACCGCTACGAGACGACGATCGAGGAGCGGGAGGAATACGAGCCGCACCTCGACGCCGGGCGGGTGGTCTACGCGGGCGTCGACTATGAGGCGATCCTGCGCGCGGCCGAGACCGAGGCCGACGTCATCCTGTGGGACGGTGGCAACAACGACTTCCCGTTCTACCGGCCCGACCTCTCGATCGTCGTCGCCGATCCGCTCCGACCCGGCGACGAGCGCACCTTCCATCCCGGGGAAACGAACGTCCGCCTCGCCGACGTCGTCATCATCAACAAGGCCGACACGGCCGGCCCCGGGGCCATCGAGGCCGTGCGCGCGTCGGTCCGCGACCTCAATCCGGCCGCCGAGATCCTCACGGCGACGTCCGAGCTGAGCCTGGAGGGCCCGGCGATCGCCGGCCGCAGGGTCGTCGTCGTCGAGGACGGCCCGACCCTGACCCATGGCGGGATGACCTTCGGGGCCGGGGTGGTGGCGGCCCGTCGGTTCGGGGCGGCCGCGCTCGTCGATCCTCGGCCAGCCGCGGTTGGCTCCATCCGGGAGGTCCTGGACAAATACCCGACGCTCGAACCGCTGGTCCCGGCGATGGGCTATGGCGAGGCCCAGGTGCGGGAGCTCGAGGCAACCCTCAACGCCGTCGATGCCGATCTCGTCCTGTGCGCGACCCCGATCGACCTGACCCGCGTCGTGCATCTCGAGAAGCCGATGACCCGCGTCCGGTACGACCTCGTCGAGGCCAGCGGCCAGCCCCTGGCCGAGCTCATCGAGCCCATCGTCCGGATGGCGAGCATCCCGGTCGCCTCGAGCTCGTAGGTCCGGCGCGGCGGTCGGCCAACCGCCGCGGCGGGTTCGGCTCCTAGAGTCCCAGGATGAGGCGGGCGATCTCGAAGTAGATGATCAGGCCCGTGCCGTCGACGAGCGTCGAGATGAACGGCGCCGACACGACGGCCGGGTCGACCCGAAGACGGCGAAGGAGCAGCGGCAACGCCGCCGCGATCGTCGCCGACCAGAGGCAGATCGCGAGGATCGTCAGGGACACGACCGCGCCGATGTCCGGCCCGACGCCGAGCATCGCCGCCCGCCCGAATGCCACCACGGCCATCACTGCGCCCAGCAGGAGCCCGACGCGCAGCTCCTTGAAGATGATCCAGCCGATGTCGCGGAGGGCGACCTCACCGAGGGCCATGGCCCGGACGACGAGCGTGACGGTCTGGCTGCCGATGTTGCCGCCGGTGCCGATGAGCAGCGGGATGAAGAAGCTCAGAGCGACGACGGAGCCCAGCTCGCCCTGGAAGCTCTGGAGGACCGTCCCGGTGTAGGCCTGGGCCACGAACAGGAGGAGCAACCACACGATCCGCTTCCGGACGAGGAGCGGGACGCTGGCCAGGCGATACGGGAGGTTCAGCGGCTCGGATCCGCCCAGACGCTCGATGTCCTCCGTCGCCTCTGCCTCGAGGACGTCGGCGACGTCGTCCTCGGTGATGATGCCGAGGAGGTGCTCGTCGTCGTCGACGACGGGGATCGCGATGAGGTTGTGATCGGTGAGGAGCCGGGCCGCGGATTCCTGGTCGGCGTCGGCCCGGACCCTGACGGTGTGCGGCGCCATGAGCTCTGCGACCGGCGTGTCGCCGGGGCTGAGAAGGAGGCGATACAGCGACAGCACGCCCAGGAGGTGGCGGGCGTCGTCGGTGACGTAGATGTAGTTGACCGTCTCGGCGTCATCGACGAGGCCGCGGATCGCCGTGATTGCCTCGCTCGCAGTCGCCTCGCGGCTGACCGCCACGAAGGCCGGCGTCATGAGGCCGCCGGCAGTGTCGGCGGCGTAGGCCGCGAGGTCACGAATCTCGGACGCGTCCGCCGTCCGCATCCGGACGAGAATGTCCCGGGCCTCGTGCTCGGCGAGCTGCTCGACGACGTCGGCGGCATCGTCGGGGTCCATCTCCTGGAGCAGGCCCGCGGCCTCGTTCTGGGTCAGGGTCCGAAGGATCGCCGCGGCCTGGGCGGGTGCGAGCTCCTCCAGCAGGAGGGGGACCTCCTCGTCGGGCAGCCACTGGAGGAGGACGGCGACCTCGGCGGGCTCGAGCTGGGGCACCAGGTCGGCCCACTCCGCCGGGCCGATCCCCTCGGCCAGGCCGCGGATCCCGTCGCGCTCGCGCTCCCGGATGAGCTCGTGGATGTCGTCCAGGAGCTGCGTCGTCTCGGCGGTGGTCATGGCCGGCCTCCGATCCGGGGCGCGCGGGCGTCACGCTCGGCGACGACAGTCGCAGACACGTGGTGGCGCCCCCCGCCAGAGCCCGGGGTCAGGTCGGGGCAGGGCGAGACGCGGCGCCGGGAGCACGGACCGGAGCGTGCCCGGACCTGGAGATCGACCGTCTTCATGGCGAGAACCTCGTCGGCGGGTGACCGCCGCCGGCTCTCGCACGTCAGTCAGCCCTGACGAAACCTGGCGCGAGCGCGACGGTGGAACCACCCGATGTCTTGCCGGTCCAGCCGGCACGTCTGCCGGCCGCGCCGGCACATCCGCCGGCCGAGCCGGCGCGGGTTCTGGAAGGGGACACAACTCATCCGTTGCTGCGGGTTCCACGGGCTGGCCCGTCGCGGCGGGCCGTCGGCACTGTAGGCCCGGGCGGTCGCAATCGTCAACGCGCTCCGGGACGACCGTGGTGGTGCGTCGAGGCACCGTTCTGAACCAATCCTGAACAGGCCTCGGCGATCCTCCGTCGGCGATGGTCGGACCCCATCAAGGGGGGAAGGTCCGGAGACGCGGGGCGGCGGCCGATTGCCGGTCGCCGCCTTGCGCGCCTGCCGCTCGGGACCCGGAGCAGGCCTGAGCTCGGCTCACCTGTGCCCCGCCGAAACGCGCGCAGGATCCAGGAACAGGGCAGGACGAGTCGATCGGCCCTCTCCTCTCGCAGCAACTGGCTGCGGTCCGCCAGCGGATTGACGAGCGCGCCGCCGAGCTCGATCGGCTTCGCGAGCGGATCGA